>NZ_JBFANF010000003.1:0-359236 GCF_040674675.1 Dactylosporangium sp. NPDC049742
GTCGGCCGGGGCCGCCACCCCGACCGCGGCGGACCTCCCTCCCCGCCGCGGTGGGGGTGGCGGCCGGTGACGTCGAACCAACCCGCCGAGGCCCCGCAGGCGGAAGCACTCGTCACCGAGGCCGCCACCGAGGCGCCGATTGAGGAGGCCGCGGCGACGGAGGCCCCGGAAGCACCGAAGGCTTCTGAAAGCGCGGACTCCACCGGTACCGCGGAAGCAGCGGAAATCGAGGCGCCCGACGAGGCCGGGGAGCGCGGGCGGGACGGCTGGCGCAGGGTCGGGGCGGTCCTGATCGTGCTGGTCGCCGCGTTCGCCGTCGTGGTCCTCTGGGCGAGGCCCGCCCACGAGCCGGCGGCCCCCACGGCGCAGCGCAGCACCGCACCGGTCGCGGTGACATCGCTGAACCCGACGGACATCGCGTACCTGCAGCTGATGATCTCCCTGAACACCAGCGCCGGGCAGCTGTTCGACCTCATCGTCACCGGCGGCGACCCGGCGCTCACGCCGATCGCCCGCTCCGCCGCCGACGGTCACCGGTCCGAGCTCGCCGCGCTGCGCAAGGCCCTCGCGGACGGTGGCGCCGTCGAGGACTCCAGCATCCACGCGGGACACGACCTGCCCGGGATGGTCGTCGACGCCGACATGACGGCGATCCGTGCCGTGCCCGCCGCGCAGCAGCCGGCGAAGGCCCTCGAGGTGCTCCGCGACCACCTGACCGGCACCACCGCGCTGTGCGGGTCGGAGGCGAAGAACGGCGCCGACCCCGCCACCAAGGCCGCCGCCCAGCAGGTCCTGGACGCGCACAGCAAGCTGCTGGCGCAGCTTCCCACGATGTAACTTTCGCCCTCCACGCCCGGCTGACCTGCGGTTTTGCTCGTACCGTGGCGGCGGCGACGACACGTGCGATCGCCCGCTCCTAGCGTCGGCCTGCCACTGCCACGACTCCCGTCCCGGTGGCAGTTTCGACTGAGGAGGGTGTGGTGAAGAGACTCTGGGCCGCCGTCGCGGCCAGCAGCCTGGCCGTCGTCGGCGCGGTTGCCGTCATCGGGCTCAACAGCACGGCGTCGGCGGCCGTGGGCGGCACCGGCACGGGCTACCTGAGCACCCGCGGCAACCAGATCATCGACGCCGGCGGCAACCCGGTGCGCCTGACCGGCATCAACTGGTTCGGCATGGAGACCGACAACAAGACGTTCCACGGCCTGTGGGCCCGCCCGTGGCGCGACCACATCGACCAGATGGCGAGCCTCGGCTACAACACGCTGCGGGTGCCGTTCTCCGAGGACGCCCTGAAGCCCGGCGCGGCCGCCAACAGCGTCGACGGCTACACCAACCCCGACCTGCAGGGCCTGACCCCGCTGCAGATCCTCGACAAGGTCGTCGCCTACGCCGGCACCAAGGGCATGCGCATCCTGCTGGACCGGCACCGCCCGACCAGCGCCGGGCAGAGCGCCCTCTGGTACGTGTCGGCGACGCCCGAGGCGACCTGGATCAGCAACTGGCGGATGCTCGCCCAGCACTACGCGAACAACCCGACCGTCGTCGGCGCGGACCTGCACAACGAGCCGCACGCGGACGGTACGGACCCGAACGGCACCGGATCGTGCTGGGGCTGCGGCGACGTGAACCGGGACTGGCGCCTGGCCGCCGAGCGCGCCGGCAACGCCATCCTGGAGGTCAACCCCAACTGGCTCATCGTCGTGGAGGGCGTCAGCTGCCCCAGCGGCGGCAACGCCAACGCGTGGGACAACATCCCCGACGAGCCGTGCGGCTGGTGGGGCGGCAACCTGTCGAAGGCCGGCCAGTTCCCGGTCCGGCTCAACAAGGCCAACAAGCTCGTCTACTCCGCGCACGAGTACGGCAACTCCGTCTACCACCAGGCGTGGTTCGACGACCCGGCGTTCCCGAACAACCTCCCCGCCATCTGGGACCAGTTCTGGGGCTACCTGGAGAAGCAGAACATCGCGCCGGTGCTCGTCGGCGAGTTCGGCTCGACGCTGCAGAGCCCGCAGGACGTGCTGTGGCTGAAGAAGCTCATGGAGTACATGGGCACCGGCGTCACCGGCATGGACTTCACCTACTGGTCCTGGAACCCCAACTCCGGCGACACGGGTGGCATCGTCGGCGACGACTGGAAGACGGTCAACCAGCAGAAGCAGTCGATCCTGCAGCCGTACCTCATCCCGCCCGTCGGCGGCACGAACCCGACCGGCTCGGCGTCGGCGTCGGTCTCGCCGTCGGTCTCGACGTCGCCGTCCGGCAACACGGGCACCGGCTCCTGCACCGCCACCGTCCGCATCGACAACGCGTGGCAGGGCGGCTACCAGGCGGCCATCACGGTGAAGAACACCGGCAGCGCCGCGGTCAACCCGTTCTCGATCACGTGGACGGTCCCGTCGGGCGTGACCCTCGGCAGCGGCTGGAACGCCACGGTGACCCAGTCGGGCACCACGTTCACCGCCGCCGGCCCTTCCTGGGCCCCGTCCCTCGCCGCGGGTGCGTCGGTGTCGGTCGGCTTCACCGCCAACGGCCCCTCCACCCCCGCCCCGAGCAACGTCAAGCTCAACGGTGCGGCCTGCTCGTAGAGCGGCCGGCATTCAGGCGGGGCCCGGAGCGCGTCTCCGGGCCCCGCCGCCGTTACTGCTCGGCGTCCCAGCCGAAGAACGCACGGACCCCGGTCTCGCCCGCGGTGGCGTACGCCCAGTCCCGCCACGCCACGAGCCGGCCCGCCTCCGCCGATCCCGCCGCCGCGAGCCGGCCGAGGAACGCCCAGCGCACCGCGTCGTTGCCGGATTGCCGCGTCAATCCGGCGGGTGTTGACCTCCATTGCGCGATGCGCGCCACGTCGTCGTCGGTGAGGCGGCCGACGATCTCCCAGACCTCGGGGCGTTCGCCAAAGGTTTCGATCAGCGCCACCCAGAGGGCCGGCCCGGCGTGTGCTCCGGGCAGCCGCCGCAGCAACTGCCACGTCTCGTCGTCGTCAGGCCAGTGCGCCAGGAGCACCTCACCGGCCGCGCCGGAGCCCGCCTCGATCAGTCGCACCAGCAGCGGCGGCGGTGCACCATGCCGGCTCCCCAGCGTGGCCAGTCCCGAGTCGAGGTCGTCATACTGCAATCGCGGTGCGACTGTCCGCAGCGTTTCGTCGTCGGCCCGCTCAATGAGCGTCCACGCCTCGGCATCGCCAGGGTCGTTGCTGACCAGCAACTCGAGCGTGTCGGTGTATCCACGCGCGGCGAGGCTCAACAGGATCTTCTGGGTACCTGGGTTGAAAGGGCGTGATTGCACCAGCGCTCGAGCCGCCGGCAGCGACCCGGCCCGGGCGAGCTGCATCAGGAGCGCATCCGTTGCCCCGGTGCTGTCCCGCCGCCGGCTCAATGCGTTGATGGCGTGTGCGTCTCCGGTCTTCGCAAGGCGGGTCAGGACCGTCAAGTCCTGCGGGCTCTTCGGCCGAATGTCGTTCAGGCACTCGATCGCTGCCGCGGAACCGGTCCCGGCGAGCCGGCGAAGGAGCACCCGGATCTTCGTGTTCTCAGGTTCGCTTCTCGCCAGGCCGATGATGGCAGGCTCGGAACCGGCCGACACGAGCCGGGTGAGCAGGGCATGAATCTCGGGGTAGAACTCCCGATACATGACCAGCGCCGTGATGGCCGGTTTGGATCCGGATTCGGCGAGCCGGATGAGCACAGCGCTCCCTCCGGAGGAGTACAGGCGCCACTGTGTCAGGGCGGCGATGGCTGCGGCCGATCCGCGCTCCGCAAGCGCCGTCAGCGGTTCGAGGCCGCCTTTCGAGGCACCGGTCCCCCTCGCGAAGACACTGACGGCAGGTTCCCATCCGGACCTGGCGAGCCGCTCGATCAGCTCACGAACGGCCGAGCCACCGTACGTCTGGACAACAACGTCCAAGGCCTCCGTAGATCCCGCCTCGACCAGCCGGCACATCAGCTCCCACGTGTCGTCGAAGCGAGCGGGCCACCGTGCGAGCGCGGTGACCGCTGCCTTGCTGCCCTGTTCCGCCAAGCGTCCCAGCAGTGTCCAGGTTTCGTCGCGGTGGTCGCCGAACACCTCGAGTGCTTGCACGGCGCGCTTCTGCCGGGCGTGGATGCGACCGAAACCGTTGCCGACGAAGGCGGGCCAGGCAGGCGTGCCGTAGTCGCGCAGCGGCAACGACCGCACCTCGACGAGCGCGTCGAACGTCTTCTCGCCGAACAGCGCAAGGTCGAGCAGAGTCTCGCCCGCGCGGATCGGATCGCGGTCGGCCAGTTCGTTGATGTAGGTCTTGATCGGCTCCTTGCTTCGGTCGGACAGGACGTGGGTCATGCCGAAGAGGTCCGCGTCGGAGAGGTGGGGCACCAGCATCTCCAGTGCGCGGCGGCGGACCTCCAGCAGACCGGAACGCGTCGCGGAGATGAGGTGTTCCTTCACCGACGCGCCCAGGGTGCCGAGGGCGGTCAGGATCTCCAACTGGGTCTTGCCGGGCACGCCCGACCCCGGGGCGAATGCCGCCAGGGTCGCCCGGAGCAGGTCTTCGTAGCGGTGACGGGTCCCCGGTTCGACCGTCGCCACCGCACCCGTGTCGCGGACGATGTTGGCGCACAGGGCCACTACCGGGGCCTGTTCCCCGATCGTCGCTCCGGCCTGGCCGACGAGGAAGCCGACGTAGCTGTCGAGGTCCTCGTCGGACCGGTTGGCCAGCACGCCGCCCAGCAGCTGGAGGGTCTCGAACCACTTCGGGTCGCGCAGATGCGGGGTGATCGTGTCGAGGGTGTCGGTGAGGACCCGGCTCGCGAGGTGCCACGCGGCGAGGTACTCCTGGAACGTCAGGTGGACGAACCGGTAGGAGTGGGACCGCCGGCGGACCAGCAGGCCGCTGCTGAGCTCCTGCTCGTCCAGGAAGCGCTCGGCGGCGGCGCGCGGGTCCTCCTTGTCGCGGAAGTGCGACACCAGGAGCTTGACGGCGGCGGCGTGGCCGATCTCCTCGTCGCTGTGGGTGAGGATCGCGTGGGCGATCTCGGCGAAGCGCTTCCGGACCCATACCCGCTGGTTGGAGCGGCGCTCGCCGACCTCGCGTTCGAGCACCTTCAGGTCGCGGGAGGCACGCAGCTGTTCGGCCTGCTTGCGCTGGCCGAGCAGGACGTCGATGCACTCGTCGTAGAGGTCGACGCGCTGCTCCGGAAGGCGCTTGCGGTTCCAGTGGACGATGGCGATGACGGTGAGCAGCAGCGGGTTGATCGCCAGCTCTCGGATGGAGCTGGTCTCGATGGCCGTGGTGAGGGCGTCCAGCTCGGTGCCGGCGTCGGCCGTGTCGCCGCGCTGCTTCATCAGCTGCCCCACCCAGTTGGTGAGGAACGCCTTGCGCTCCGGCTCGGCGAAGGGCTGGATGTCGCAGCGGGCGAACTCCTCCTGCAGCTGCGCTTCCCCGGTATAGGCCCGGACGCGGGAGGTGACGACGTACCGGTTGCCTGGGTGCCTGGCGACGAACTGCTCGATGAGGTCGCTGACGAGGTGCCGGCCCTCCTCGGTGGGCACCTCGTCGAGGCCGTCGACCAGGAGGATGCACCCGCCACCGGCCAGCAGCCGCCGCAGGCCGTCCAGGGCGAGCGGCCAGCCCGACTCGGTGAGCCGCTCGACGATGAACTCCAGGATCACGCCGAGCCTGCCCCGGCCGCCGACCCTGCGCAGGTGCTCGGCCAGGTCCCAGCACGACACGAAGATGGGCACCGGGATCGGGGCGGGCAGTGAGAGCCGCTCGTGTGCCTGCGCCGGGTCGCCGTTGATCAGGCAACCGGCGAGGACCAGCGCGATGAACCGCAGGAACGTCGACTTGCCGCTGCCGGGGTCACCGACCACGACGAGGCGCCGGTACCGCTCCAGCGCGGTCTGGATGTCGAACGGCGCCGCGTCCTCGTTGTCCCCGGTGCCGTCGGGGCCAGCGGAGATCACCCGGAGCCGGACGTAGATCTCCTCGAGGGGCAGTTTGAACGCGCGATCGGAGTCGATGCCGGCGATGTCCAGCCACTGGTTGTCGCGAACCAGGCTCCTGAGATATTCGACCGGTGGCCTGTCGGGCTCGTCCTTGACCACGCGAACCGCGTCGTGCCGGGCCCACGGACGGCCCTCGTCGTGCAGCCAGAGGTCGAGATCCTGCCGGAACACCTCACCGAAGGAAGCGGCGTCCGGATATCGCTTCCGCCAAATCTTGTGGCCGGTCTCGACCTCTTCGCGAAATGCCAGCACCAGTTTCCACTGTTCGAGCGCCGCGGCGGCCTCGTCCAGGTCCGGGGGAAAGACGAGCTGGGAAATGTCGCGGAAGAAGAACTTCACCTCGGGAAAGCCGCTCGGCGAGTTGGCGGCGAGCGCCCAGCGGATCTCCTCCTCGGTGCCGGACTTTGCGGCACCGCTCGGGCTGCCGAACCGCTGCGCCATGATGACGACCACCAGGACCAGGCTGGAACGGAACCGCTCCAACGTCTGCGCCGTGATCAGCTCCTGCGGCCGCCCCACCCCGATCGACGCGGCATTCTGCCAGTCGATGACCTGGAACCGCACGCCCCAGTTCATCCCGGCCGTGCGATTGATCTGTTCGAAGGCGTCACGAACCGCTTGGCGTTCGACCGCGACATCGCCGGGGGATGCGATGAATACGTGAAATTCTTGTATGTTTTTGCCGCGCACGACCGCTCCAGAAGGTCAGGATCCGACCCGGGCACGGATTACTGTAGTCAATGCCTGCTGCACGTCGGCGAGGGAGTGGCCGGGGTGCCCGGGAGCCGCTCCTGGCCGGTCGGGAAGGCAATCCGGATGTCGCCGTGGGTGGGTCGTCGAACGGCTCGTCTTCGTGCAGCGAACGGTGCGGGGCGGCGGGCGGGGTATCCAGATGCGGCCGGGATGATCGGTTAGAAGCGGGCGGAACGCGGGCGGTCGGCGGCATGCCGGCAGTGTGATGACAGGCATGCGAATGAACCTGAGAAGGCTGGCGGTCGCAGTGTCGGTGCTCGCCGTGGTGGTCGTGGGTTCTGGGACCGCGCACGCCGATCCGGGGCCGGCGAATCCCGGGAAGCGGGTCGCCACCGGGCGGGTGGTGACCCCGGCAGGGGCGCCGGGATGCGGGACGGCCGGGGCGGTCTGCATCCCCGACGGCAACGCGAGTGTCCAGTACAACGTCACCGGTTCGGGGGCGTGCGAGTTCACCGCGACGGTGAACTGGGCCGATCCGTGGGGTGGGGCCGGCTCGTACACGTACACGAGCGCGACGACGTTCCGGCACCACTACTACCTGCCCGGGCTGTACCACGTGTCGGTGACGGGTAGCGGCCGGCCGCTCGACGACGAGACGACCTGCACGTTCGTCGCGTCGACGGTGGTGTTCGAGCTGCCGGAGCACAACTACCTGACGGATCTCACGACGTCGGCGCTGCAGCTGTACTCGAAGCTCAGCACCGACTTCAGCGCGAAGGTCACGGCCCGGTTCGCGAGTCTGCTGAGCATGCTGCAGAAGGGCATCGGGCTGTTCCAGTTCGGGCGGGACATCAGCGAGTTCAGGAACTACAACGACTACGCCAAGGCCAAGCTCGACGCGTACTACGTGCAGAACCGGGCGACGGTCGACGTCATGGCGAACGTCATGTACGGGTGCGCGACCTACGCGCAGTGCTCCGAGCCCGACAAGGTGAGCCTGGCCAAGCACATGGCCAACGACACCGGGGCGTCGGGCTTCCTCATCCAGCAGAGCCGGAAGGCGGCCCAGTCCGGCACGTCCATCATCTTCCAGCTGCCGTAACCGGAGGTGGCGCCGGGCAGCGACGGCCCGGCGCCATTCGGCACCGTCCGGTGACGCGCCGCGCCGGTCTTGGTCCCAGGACCGGCGCGGCGGCTCAGCATGAGCATTCGAAGGTGAGCCTGCTGCCGACGGGCTTCGCCCGCCACGCCGCCCGTACCGGCGGCAACCGCTCGATCTGGTCGCGCACGGCCGCGAGGGCCGCGTCCCGGCCCGCTCCCACCGGCGTGAAGTCGAACCCGCTGTCACTTGGGCGCAGCTCGCCGATGCCCGCGAGCTCAGGTCCGTCGGCGAACCACAGCTGAAGGCTCACCTGCCACAGCTCCGGCCCGACCTCCACGTCGTCCGAGCCGTCGTCCGAGCCGTCGTCCGAGCCGTCGTCCGAGCCGTCGTCCGAGCCGTCGTCCGAGCCGTCGACTTCGAGGACGGCGAGCTGCCGGGTGAAGTCGAGCGACGGCAGCCCGCCGTTCCACGAGTACCGCCCCCACTACACGATGAACCCATCCGCGTCGGAGTCGGGTTCGGGGTCGAGCCCGTCGATCTCGACCCGCAGAAACGCGCAGAACGCCCGCCACGCCGCTTCGACGGTGTCGATGCCGGCCGGATCGAGCCCGTGCTCCCGCAGAGACTGGTCGAGCGACTCCCCGGCGGCCCGCCACAAGACTCCCATCTCGGAGACCCTCCCGGGTGGTCAGGAATGGTGCCTGGTGCGGCGCCACAGGGATCTGGCGGCGGAGGCGAGGGACAGGACGAGGGCGGCGTTCGCCGCGGCGATCACGCCGAACGACAGTCCGAAGAGGACGGCCGGGAGGCGGCCGACGGTGTTGACGACGTCGATGACGAGCGGGAGCCACGCGTGCCACAGCAGGCCCAGCGGCACGGTCAGGGCGATCGCCGTCCAGAACAGCGGCGTGGCGAAGTCGGCCGACGGGGACTCGTGGTCGAGCCGGCCGAGCTCGGTCATGGCGCCACAAGCGACCGCGCTCACCGCCGCGACGTAGACCGCGACGGCCTTCCGGACCCGGCCCGGGCGCGTCGCGGGCGGGTGCGGGGCGCGGGCGAACCGCGCCCACCGTTTCGCCTCATCGTCCCCGGTCGGGTCCCGGCTCATGACCTGTCCTCGCGCTGATCTCCCGACCCCAGTGTGCCGCTCCGACCCCGGCGGCGTCCGCAGTTCGAGCGCGGCGCCGCCCGTCAGGACTGGACGCGGTAGCGGGCGGCCAGGTCGTCCATGAGCTTGTCGAGGCGGTCGTCGACGGTCTGGCGGGACGGGTCCTCGTCGAACCAGGCCACGATCTCGCGGGCGCCCACGTGGAAGGGGACGGTGGCGACGTAGTCGGGGACCAGGGCGCGCAGTTTGCTGTTGTCGAAGACCATCGAGTGGGCCTTGTCGCCGAGGAGGCCGGCGCCCCAGTCCGGGTCGGCGGCGGCGATCGCGTCCGACGGGACGTGGACGAGCTTGGCGGTGACGCCGAGGGCGGCGGCCATGTGTTCGGCGATCTGGTTCCAGGTGAGGACGTCGTCGCTGGTGATGTGGAAGACGTCGCCGATGGCGCGGGGGTGGCCGAGCAGCGGGACGAAGCCACGGGCGAAGTCGGTGTGGTGCGTGAGGGTCCACAGGGACGTGCCATCGCCGTGGATGACGACCTCGCGGCCGGCGCGCATGCGGGCGGGTGCGGTCCAGCCGCCGTCGAAGGGCACGAGGGTGCGGTCGTACGTGTGGGAGGGGCGCACGATGGTCGCGGGGAACCCGGACTCCCGGTACTCCCGCACGAGGAGGTCCTCGCAGGCGATCTTGTCCCGGCTGTACTGCCAGAAGGGGTTGCGCAGCGGGGACGACTCGACGACGGGCAGCCGGGCCGGCGGGGTCTGGTAGGCCGACGCGGAGCTGATGAAGACGTACTGCCCGGTCCGGCCGCGGAACAGCTCGATGTCGGTCCGCACGTGCTCCGGCGTGAAGGCGACCCAGTCCACCACCGCGTCGAAGGTCAGGCCGTCGAGCGCGGCGCGGGCGGACAGCGGGTCCCGGATGTCGCCGCGCAGGACCGTGACGCCCGGCGGGAGCGGCCGGGTCGTGCTGGTGCCGCGGTTCAGCAGGTACAGGTCGATGCCGCGGGAGACGGCCAGGTCGGTGCAGGCGGAGCTGATGATGCCGCTGCCGCCGATGAACAGGACCCTCATCCTCAGCTCTCCACCCAGCCGTGGGTCCGCGCGAAGCTGACCAGGTGCTGGCGCGCCTGCGAGATCTGGCTGCCGGTGAGCGACGGGACGTGCTGGATGAGCAGCTCGGTCACCTCGGCGGAGAACTCGCGGCTGCTGAGCACGTCGCACAGGCCGTCGTCGTCGCCGGGCTCGGCGTCTTCGTCGTCGTGGTGCACGGGGCGCGACGGCCGGGCGTGCTCGCGGCGCGCGGGTGCGTCGAGGATGCGGACGGTGGCGACCTTCAGGCCCCGCTCGCCCTCCTCGACCTCGTACTCGACGCGCATCCCCGGATGCACGAGGTGCCGCTGCTCGCCGAAGTCGTTGGCGTGGACGAACACGTCCTCGCCGCCCGCGTTGGGGGCGATGAACCCGTAACCACGCACCTCGTCGAACCGCAGAATTCTGCCTGTCTCCACCACGACCACCACCAGCCATCGAGCCGGCCCGCGTCCGCTGGGTCCGGCACATCAGAGCATAGGACCACCGAGGCGCTTCTTCTGCACCTTGCCCATGGCGTTGCGTGGTAGCGACTCGACCAGGTGCACCACGCGCGGCCGTTTGTGCACGGAGAGTTGCTTGGCGACGAAGTCGACGAGCTCATCCGCGAGCAGTGCCGTGCCGGGGGCGGCGACGACGTATGCGGTGACCGCCTCGCCGAGGTCGGCGTGCGGGGTGCCGATCACGGCCGCCTCGCGGACCGCGGGGTGCGCCAGCAGGGCGTCCTCGACCTCGCCGGCGCCGATGCGGTAGCCGCCGGACTTGATGAGGTCGGTGGAGGCGCGGCCGACGATCCGGTGCCGGCCGCCGGGGGTCTTGCGGGCGATGTCGCCGGTGCGGAACCAGCCGTCCATCAGGTCGGCGGGCTGGTGGACGTACCGCCGCAGCAGCATGGGTCCGCGCACCCACAGCTCCCCGATGTCGCCGTCGGATGCCTCGACGCGGGTCTCGACGCCGCGCACGGGGACGCCGACGTCGCCCGGGAAGCGGGCGCCGTCGAAGCGGCTGCTGATCGTGATCAGGGTTTCGGTCATGCCGTACCGCTCGACCGGTGCGTGGCCGGTCAGCGCGCGCAGGTGCTCGAAGACCGGCACGGGGAGGGCGGCGCTGCCGGAGACGAGCAGCCGCGCGCGGGACAGCGCCCGGGCCGCGGCGGGCTGCGCGCAGATCCGCGACCACACGGTCGGCACGCCGAAGTAGAGGGTCCCGCCGGCCGCGGCATACCGCTCGGGTTGCGGTTTCCGCGTGTGTACGAGCGG
The DNA here is from genome assembly GCF_040674675.1 of Dactylosporangium sp. NPDC049742. Taxonomy (NCBI): domain Bacteria; kingdom Bacillati; phylum Actinomycetota; class Actinomycetes; order Micromonosporales; family Micromonosporaceae; genus Dactylosporangium; species Dactylosporangium sp. NPDC049742. The sequence continues at coordinate 11,233 of NZ_JBFANF010000003.1, forward strand.
AGAACCGGCCCGCAGCGCACCGAGCACCCCGAGGACCAGACCGTGCACGTGGAACAGCGGCAGGCCGTGCACGAGCCGGTCGTCCGGTGTCCAGTCCCACGCGTCGGCGACGGCGTCCACGCCGGCCTCGAGCGACGCGTGCGTGTGCACGACGCCCTTGGGCGCGCCGGTGGTGCCGGAGGTGTACATGATGAGCGCCGGGGACTCGGGCGCCGGTGTGGGCAGGCTGACCGACGAGCGCCGGGTGACGTCGACGGTGTCCAGGACGATCGACGCCCCGGAGTCGTCGAGGATGTGCGAGCGCTCGGCCGGGCCGGCGTCGGACGGCACGGGCACGACGGCGGCGCCGGCGAGGAGCCCGCCGACGACGGCGACGACCGTCTCCAGGGACGGGGTCGCGTCGACGGCGACGGTGGCCGCGCCGTGCACGTCCGCGGCCACCGCGAGGGCCGCGCCGAGCAGGGCCTCGGAGGACAGGGTCCGGCCGTCGACGGTCACCGCGTCGGGCCGGTCGGCGGATCCCGGGCCGGTGGTGCCGGCGAGCAGGCGCATGACGACCATCCTCCCATTTCGTGATCCGACGGTGTCTTGACACCTCCATTTGTGAGCGTTAACACTGTGCCGAGCAACACCCCCGCCACGGACTTGAAACGATTCCCGGCTTTCAAGTCCTCCATGACCAAGACACCCACAGATTTCCGCCGGCACCGCTGATAGCGCTCACATGAGGCGTCACCGGGCGCTGCACCCTGCGTACACCGTGGAGGACACCCCAGATGAAGTTCACCAGAGCACTGGCCGCCGCGGGCCTCAGCCTCGCCGTCGCGCTCAGCGTCACGGGCTGCGGCTCCGCCGAGAAGACCGCCGACAAGGAGGCGGGCGCCGCCGCCGGCGCGGGCAGCCTCATCGGCGTCACGATGCCGACGAAGTCCTCCGAGCGGTGGATCGCCGACGGCAACAACGTCAAGGCGGCCCTGGAGAAGCTCGGCTACAAGGTCGACCTGCAGTACGCGGAGAACGACATCCCGACCCAGGTCAACCAGATCGAGAACCAGATCACCAAGGGCGCGAAGCTGCTCATCGTCGCCTCGATCGACGGCACCGCCATCACGACCCAGCTCCAGCAGGCCGCGGACAAGAAGATCCCGGTCATCGCGTACGACCGGCTCATCCGCAAGTCCCCGAACGTCGACTACTACGCCACCTTCGACAACTACAAGGTCGGCGTGCAGCAGGCGACGTCGCTGCTGGTCGGCCTCGGCCTGAAGAAGGAGGACGGCAGCGACGGCACCGCGACCGGGCCGTTCAACGTCGAACTGTTCGCCGGCTCGCCCGACGACAACAACGCCACCTTCTTCTTCAACGGCGCGATGGACACGCTCAAGCCGTACATCGACAAGGGCACCCTCGTGGTGAAGTCCGGGCAGACCGACTTCAAGACCGTCGCCATCCTCCGGTGGGACCCCGCCACGGCGCAGAAGCGCATGGAGGACATCATCACCAAGACCTACGTCGGCGGCACCAAGGTCCAGGGCGTGCTGTCCCCGTACGACGGCCTCTCGATCGGCATCCTGTCGGCGCTGAAGAGCAGCGGCTACGGCACCGCCGGCCAGCCCTACCCGATCGTCACCGGCCAGGACGCGGAGAAGGCGTCGGTCAAGTCCATCATCGCCGGTGAGCAGTACGCGACGATCTACAAGGACACCCGCAAGCTCGCCGACGTCACCGTGAAGATGGCCGACGCGGTCCTCAAGGGCGGCAAGCCGGAGACCAACAACACCAAGGACTACGACAACGGCGTGAAGGTCGTCCCGTCGTACCTCCTGGAGCCGGTCATCGTCTACAAGTCGAACTACAAGACGGTCCTCATCGACTCGGGCTACTACACCGAGAGCGACCTCAAGTAACCATGAACGACGTAATTCTGCGGATGCGCGGCATCACCAAGACGTTTCCCGGCGTTGCCGCGCTGCAGGATGTGAACCTCGAGGTCCGCCGCGGGGAGATCCACGCGATCTGCGGTGAGAACGGCGCCGGGAAGTCGACCCTCATGAAGGTGCTGTCCGGCGTGTACCCGCACGGCTCGTACACCGGCGACATCGACTTCGACGGGGAGCCCTGCCACTTCGGCGGGATCCGCGACAGCGAGCGGCGCGGGATCGTCATCATCCACCAGGAGCTGGCGCTCATCCCGCACCTGTCGATCGCCGAGAACATCTTCCTCGGCAACGAGCGGGTGCACCGCGGCCTCATCGACTGGAACCGCACGAATGCCGACGCCGGCGCGCTCCTGCGCCGGGTCGGCCTCCGTGACAACCCGGTCACCCCGGCGATGGACCTCGGCGTCGGCAAGCAGCAGCTCGTCGAGATCGCCAAGGCGCTGTCCAAGGAAGTCCGGCTGCTGATCCTCGACGAGCCGACCGCGGCGCTCAACGAGTCCGACTCCCAGCATCTGCTGGATCTGCTGCGCGAGTTCCGCGAGCGCGGCATCACCTGCGTGATCATCTCGCACAAGCTCAACGAGATCGAGGCGGTCGCCGACACCACCACGATCCTGCGCGACGGCCGCACCATCGAGACCCTCGACATGCGCGGCAAGGGCGTGACGGAGGACCGCATCATCTCCGGCATGGTCGGCCGGGACCTGTCGCACCGCTTCCCGCCACGAGCCGCCACGCCGGCTTCATTCGGGGACGAAGCATTGCGGATCGAGGACTGGACCGTGCACAGCCCCACCCAGCACGGGCGGGTCATCGTCGACAAGGCCAACCTGACGCTGCGCCGCGGCGAGATCGTCGGACTCGCCGGACTCATGGGCGCCGGGCGCACCGAGCTCGCGATGAGCGTCTTCGGGCGCAGCTACGGCACCGGCATCAGCGGCCAGGTGTACAAGGACGGCGTCCCCGTCGAGCTGCGGACCGTCGGCGACGCGATCGCGCACGGCATCGCGTACGCCACCGAGGACCGCAAACGGTACGGCCTCAACCTCATCGAGGACATCCAGCGCAACGTCTCCGGCGCCGCGCTGCCGCGGATCGCCCGGGGCGGCTGGGTCGACGACAACCGCGAGTTCCGGGTCGCCGAGGACTACCGGCACAGCCTCAACATCAAGGCGCCCGGCGTCGGCACCGTCACCGGGACGCTCAGCGGCGGTAACCAGCAGAAGGTCGTGCTCGCCAAATGGATCTTCACGGACCCTGACGTGCTGATCCTCGACGAGCCGACCCGCGGCATCGACATCGGCGCCAAGTACGAGATCTACACGATCATCAACCGGCTCGCCGACGAGGGCAAGGCGATCCTGGTCATCTCCTCCGAGCTGCCGGAGCTGCTCGGCATCTGCGACCGCATCTACGCCCTGTCGGCGGGCCGGGTCACCGGCGAACTGCCCCGCGCCGACGCGACCCCCGAGCGGCTCATGCAGCTCATGACCAGCTTTAAGGAACGCTCATGACGACCATCGTGGAGGCCGACACGGAGACCGTGGCGCCGACCCGCTTCTCGGTCAACCTGCGCCAGAGCGGCATCTACATCGCGTTCGCCGCGATCGTGGTCCTGTTCGAGGTCCTGACGTCCGGCTCGCTGCTGGAGCCGCAGAACATCTCGAACATCGTCGTGCAGAACTCGTACATCCTGATCCTCGCCATCGGCATGATCCTGATCATCATCGCCGGGCACATCGACCTGTCCGCGGGCTCCGTCGTCGCGGTCACCGGCGCCGTCGCCGCGGTGCTCATGGTCGACCTGGACGTGCCGTGGCCCGTCGCGATCCTGGCCACCCTCGCCGTCGGGGCGCTCATCGGCGCCTGGCAGGGGTTCTGGATCGCGTACTTCGGGATCCCGGCGTTCATCGTCACGCTCGCCGGCATGCTCGTCTTCCGGGCGCTCACCATGACCGTCCTGGGCAACCAGGGCATCGGGCCGTTCCCCGACGACGTGCGGACCCTCGCCAACGGCTTCACGCCGGGCTTCCTGAACAACATCGGCCTCGGCGTCCTCGGTGGCGCGGACCTCTTCACGCTGCTCGTCGGCCTGGCTGCGGTCGCCGGGATCGTGGTCGTGCAGTGGCGGGCCCGCAGCGGCCGCATCGGCTACGGGCAGGCCGTCGACAGCCTTCCCGTGTTCGTCGCGAAGATCGCCGGCGCGTCGCTCGTGCTGATGTTCATCATCGTCCAGCTGGCCCGCTTCAAGAACCTGCCGTGGGTGCTGGTCCTGCTCGCCGCGCTCGTCCTGCTGTACACGCTGATCTCCCAGCGCACCGTCTTCGGCCGGCACATCTACGCCGTCGGCGGCAACCTGCAGGCCGCCGGGCTCTCCGGCGTCAAGGTCAAGTCGGTGACCTTCTGGATCTTTGTGAACATGGGGCTGCTCGCCTCGATCGCCGGCATCATCTTCGCCGGCCGGCTCAACCAGGCCGGCCCGACCGCCGGCAACGCGTTCGAGCTGGACGCGATCGCCGCGGCATTCATCGGGGGCGCGGCGGTGCAGGGCGGCGTCGGGAAGGTCGTCGGCGCCATCACCGGCGGCCTGATCATGGCCGTCATCAACAACGGCATGTCCCTCATCGGCTCCCCGAGCGAGCGGGTCATGCTCGTGAAGGGTCTGGTGCTGCTGGCGGCGGTCGCGTTCGACGTCTGGGCGAAGCGCCGGGCGGGCCGTTCCCGCTGAGGTTTCGCCGGTACGTGGCCTGGGCGGGACGCGAACCGGTGGATGGTGGAGGCCCGGGGGATGCTGACGGTCCCCTGGGCCTCCTGTTCGTTGCGGGCCGCTCGTCGTGGCCCGGCCAGCTTCGTTGCGGTGCCGCTCGTCGTGGCCCCGGTCAGCTTCGTTGCGGTGCCGCTCGTCGTGGCCCCGGTCAGCTTTGTTGCGGTGCCGCTCGTCGTGGCCCCGGTCAGCTTTGTTGCGGTGCCGCTCGTCGTGGCCCCGGTCAGCTTTGTTGCGGGCCGCTCGTCGTGGCCCGGTCAGTGCACCGCCCACGTGATCGCGGGCGGACGCGCGCGCACACCGGGTCGCCCGCCGCGTCGGTCAGGCCGAGCCGGCCGTGCAGCGTGCCGGCCCCGTCGTGCGCCGCCCGTAGCACTTCGGTCGGGATGTCGCCGAACATGAGCTTCGCCCGGCGGAACATCGCGAACTCGTCGCCCGTCACAGCGCCCCAGCTCAGGTAGAGGAACCGCGCCCCGGGCCGGCCGTGCACCCACGGGCCGCCGACGTCGAGCAGCCCGTCGACCTCCCGGCTGGTCACCTCAAGGTCCCAGGTCACGTCCGGCGCGTCGGCCCGGACCCTGTCCACCACCTCGGCCTTGCGCTGCACGCCCACGTGTACGTTGTGCAGCCGCAGCGTGTCGGCGCCGGGGCGCCGCCCCGGCAGGTCCGTGCCCTCGATCCGGATTCGCACACCCCTGACCCTATGCCGCTCGGTTCTACAGCGCCGCGATCGACGCGGGGGCCCGCTCCTGCCTGGCAAGTGCCCTGACCACCGGTAGCGCACCGTGCCGCCACACCGCCAGCCTGCCGAGCAGCTCCACGGTCGCCGCGACGGCTTCCGGCGGCAGCTGCGGCGTCGGTACGTCGAGGCTCACCGCCAGGTCGTCCACGTGCACGACGAGCTCCAGCACCCGGGTCAGCAGGAAGTCGTCGACCGTCAGCCCCCACTCCCCGAGGTCCACGATCCGCTCCGGATGCTGCGCCGGCACGGTCGTGCGCAGCTCGTCCAGCGCCGCGCCGACCTCGGCGGCCAGCTCGGCGGCGCTGGTCAGCGCGGCGGCCTCCTCACCCCGCGTACGGATGAGGACGTTGTCGTCGCTGTCCCTGCCCGACCCGACCCAGCCCGCGCCGGTGAAGTGGTCCAGGACGGGGACGGCGGCCTCACCCGGCGGCCCCGCGAGCAGCGGCACGGTCCTGGTGACCTGGTTGGCGAGGTGCCGGGCCAGCCCGCCGACGGTGAACCCGGGCAACGCACTCGGCTCGCCCCACCTCGCCGCCACGGCCGGGTCCCGCAGCAGCCCCGCGGCGGTGTCACTGGCATCGAGAAACGCAGATTGCATCACCCATCGATCCTATTCGCCGCCTCACAGTTTGTTGAGGGCCCTCACGATGAGGGGCTATCGTTTGGGTGTGAACGATCTCGACCTCGCCGACCAGCTGCTGGGCTGCGTGACCCAGATCCGCCGGGTCCTGGACACCCGCCTCCAGCAACACGGCGTGTCCGTCGCCCGCAAGCGGGTCCTCGGCGCCCTGGCCGCCGGCCCTTCCCGGCAGAGCGAGCTCGCGACCGCGCTGGACGTCGCCCCGCGCACGATCACCGAGCTGATCGACGGCCTGTCCCGCGACGGCCTGGTCCAGCGCACCGACGACCCACGCGACCGCCGCGCCCGCCTGGTCCGCCTCACCCCCGCCGGCGAACGCGCCAACGCCCTGGCCACCGCGACCCGGCACGAGTTCCTGGCCGAGCTCTTCGCCGACCTGACGCCCGAGGAGCGCGCCGCCCTGGCGCACACCCTCGCCACCCTGCGCACCCGCGCCACCGCACTGACCTGAACCAGCCCGGAGAACCCAGCGCCGCAGCACAACCCAGCACGGAGGACCCCATGTCACTCAACCTCGCCGAGAAGGCCCAGACCGCCGCCGAGCTCCAGGCCAACCAGCGCCTGACCGGCCGCACACCCGACGCCCTGGCGGCCGACCTCGGCTTCACCACCGCCTACCTCGACGACCTCCTGCACCTGCGCCCCGCCATCGACCCCGCCGACGTCTGGCTCCTGCGCGACCACCTCGAACGCGAGGTCCTCACCCACGGCGGCACCCCCGTCCCCTACACCGTCCTCACCGAACCCGCCCGCGCCGCCGCCACCACCTGGTTCAACCTCCGCCGCCTGCCCTGACGCCGCCGTTGCCCGCCGCCCGGCGATGATCTACATTCCCTACCGGCGTGGCGTCGCCGGGAGCGGGAGAGCGCGTGAACAGTTGGCACCATGCGGTCTCAGCGGCGCGCAAGTGGGGCGGCACCCCTGAGGACTACATCGAGATCGAGGAGTTCATCGACTCCTCCAAGAAGATCATCGGCGACGTCCGGCACCGGTCGCTCTACCACCACACCGAGGGCGTCTGGCTGTGCCAACGCATTTTCGGCCGCACCATCGAGGTCTCCCGGAGCGCCGGCGGGACGGTCCAGGTGCCCGTCCGGCTGATCGCGGAGCGGCACGTCCTGGAAGACCTCGGCTGGCTCCCGTCGCCGGCCGACTACATCGCCGGCATGCCGATCGCGCCGTGGATGTCCGGCACGCAACGCAAGCAACTCCCGCTGTCCCACCTTCTGCAGAGTGAACCCCGGACCGAGGAACCAGTCGAATGAGCCACTTCAACTTCCTCGGCATCCCGGTCGACGGGACCATCATCCGCCCCGCCCCCACGGTGGAGCAGCGCCCGCTGTCGGACCTCGAACCCCTGATCCGCGCACTCCTCGCCGACGACATGATCGTCGAGTTCGGCTGGACGCAGTACACGCCCTACTACAACGACGGGGACCCGTGCGTGTTCAGCGTCCGCACGCCGTGGTTCCGGACCCCTGATGACCCGGTCCTGGAGCCGCAGCTGACCTACCAGCTCCGGCTCGACGGCGGGGAGCACCCGTCGCTCGGTCGCCGGGAGTGCAGGTCGGTCAGGGGGCGCTGGAAGTACGGCGCATACACCGGCCCGGACGAGGCGCGGTTCGACCGGGCCCGTGCCCTCACCGACGCCCTCGAGAGCGAGGCGTTCGACCAGGTACTGCTCGACGCGTTCGGCGAGCACGCCCACATCACCGTCCGCCGCGACGGCATCACCGTCGACAGCTACTCGCACGACTAACACCTGCCCTCACCGGCTCGGCACGACGATCGGATTCGCGGCCCGCGGCGCACCCGCGGCGGCGATGGTGCTGCTCGCCGGTTCCGGCGAACGTCCGCACGTCCCGGTCCGGCTTGCCGAGTTCGCCGACGCCCCGCTGTGATCCAAGGACGGTCCTGGTCGTGCGGGCGGCCGAATCCGTCCTTCGATCTCTCGTCGTGTGAGCGAGCAGTGCGGCATGTGGTGGCCGGGCTGCCTGGACGGTCGGGACGGTGCGCCGCCGCGGTTGAGCGGTGCGGTGTTCGCCGCCATGGCCCTGAAGGTGTGGCGTTGCTGGCGATGCTGGCCCTCTCCTGGTTGGACGCTGTGTCCGGTGAGCGGAGGTTCGCCCGGGGTTTGCCGGTGTACGTGGCGCGCGACGCACAATGACGCTCCCCGGCACGGTCGCCCCGCACGACGGCCTGGCGTGCCGGCCTGGCGGTGCGACGCGACGGTGACATGGTCCGGCGTGGTGGCCTACGTAGTGTCTCGGCGTGGCGTGGTGGCTCGGCGTGGTGGCTCGGCGTGGTGGCGCAGTGCATGACGCGACGATGGTGTGGCCTGGCGTGGTGGCCTGGCGCGGCGTGTGACGCGAGATGACGCGGCCCGACTCGATGGCTTGGTGTGACAGGCAGAGCGCCATGGCTGGTGGTGGCGGCGACAACGCCAACGGGGGCACGACCCCACGGCGGTGGCTCCACGCCCGGTGGCGCCTGGCGTGTTCCGCGACGGTGATGTGGTCATGAGCGGTCCGCGTGGTGGGCTGGCGCGTGGTCGTGAGGGTCAGCCGTGATCCGGAGTGGTCCGGCGTGGCGGCCCACGTGGTGGGAGGTGGTCAGCCGCGGTACAGCTCGATCGAGGAAAGCTGGCCGGCGGGTTGGACTGTGTTGGAGGAGATGAGGATGCGGACGTAGCGGTGGTCGTCTGAGCCGACGGCGAGCGTGGCGCGCTGGCCGCTGGTGGGGTCGAAGCCGCGTGTTGCGGGGCGTCGCAGGGAGCACCGGCGCGACGATGGCGTGGCGGTGCGATGGCGTGAGTGGTCTGGGCGCGGTCCTACGGGTTAGCCGCGGTACAGCTCGATTGCGGAGAGTTGGCCGGCGGGTTGGACTGTGTTGGAGGAGATGAGGATGCGGACGTAGCGGTGGTCGTCTGAGCCGACGGCGAGCGTGGCGCGCTGGCCGCTGGTGGGGTCGAAGCCGCGTGTTGCGGGGCGTCGCAGGGAGCACCGGCGCGGCGCGACGATGGCGTGGCGGTGCGATGGCGTGGCGGGGCGATGGCGTGAGTGGTCTGGGCGCGGTCCTACGGGTTAGCCGCGGTACAGCTCGATTGCGGAGAGTTGGCCGGCGGGCTGGGCTGTGTTGGAGGAGATGAGGATGCGGACGTAGCGGTGGTTGCCTGAGTTGACGGCGAGTGTGGCCTGCTGGCCGCTGTTGGGGTCGAAGCGGCAGGCGGCGCCCGGGATGAGGACGCTGAAGGTGGCGCCGTCGGGGCTGCCGAGGACCGTCACGGTCTGGGTGCGGGCGGGCCAGGCGGACGACGGGGGCAGGCGCAGGACGATGCGGCGGACCGCGACCGGGGCGCCGAGGTCGACCTGGATCCACTGGGGGAAGGCGTTGTTGCGGCTCTCCCAGTAGCTCATCGGGTCGCCGTCGGTGGTGCGGCTCGCGGCATACGACTCGGTGTGGCTGCTCTCCGTGGCCGGCCGGCCGCGTGCGACGTCGGTGCCGGTGTCCAGTGGCAGCGGGGGCGTGCCGGCGGCCGAGGTTGTGAGGCTGGGGCCGGCCGCGGCGGACGCCGACGCCTGGGTGGAGCCGCGGGGCGAGGCGGACGTGCTGGCCCGAGGGGTGGCGCTGCCGCTCGCCGAAGCCGCCGCGGACGGGGTGCCGGGCGCGGTGCCGGGGGGCGTCGCCGCCTGCGGCCCGGCGTCGCCGGCGAGGTTGGCGCCGTCGCCGCCGCGCGGCCAGAACGCGACCAGGCCCGCGACCGCGAGCAGCAGCACGACCACCGCCGCGGCGGCCAGCAGGGCCAGGCCGTTGCGGGCGCGGCGGACCGCGGCCGGTGGGTCGGGCGGCAGGGGTGCGGGCGGCATGGGCAGCAGGTCGGCGCGCTGGAACTCGCGCGCCTGCCCGTTGGTCACGCCGCCGCCGGGGTGCCGCTCGGCGAGCTCCCGCTCGGCGGCCTCGCCCCACGCCGAGGACGTGCCCTCCACGACGAGGTCGACGGCGGCGGGAATGTCGGACAGGAGCGCGGTGAACATCGCCGACAGCGGCGGCCACACCAGGTCGTCGATCGCCTCCCCGGCGCTGCCGACGACGACCCGGTAGGCACCCGGCCGCTCGACGAACGAAGCGAAGGACGAAGCGGAGGACGAAGCCGGGACCGAGGGACCACCGGGGAGGCCCGCATCCACAGCGGCGAACGACTGGGTGACGGCCGCGGTGTCGGGCAACGAGGCGCGGCCCTTCGCGGGTGGCGGGGGAGGGCCGGGGAACGCATGGATCCCGCCGCCGCTCAACCGCACCTGCCAGCCCATGTCCATCGCATAGGTGGCGGGGGAGAGCTGCCGCAGCGAGGCGTGCGGCGGGGACGACGCCACGACCTCCTCGCCGCCGTCAGGGGTGAGGCGCAGCAGCCACGCGGGCTCCGCCCAGACGGGCCGGCGGTGGGCGTCGAGGGCGAACACCACGATCGACCCGGCGGGCGTGTGCAGGGGCACCCCGTTGACCAGGTGGACGGGCTCGCCGAGGCGGGCGGCGGCGGTCGCGGCGACCATCCGGCCGGCGCCCTGGCCCGCGCCCAGCGGCACGAGGTCGGCGACGCGCCGCACGCGGGTCGGCAGGGCGGCCATGGCCTGCGCGAGCTGCTCGCCGGTGAGGGCCGGGTCGAGCAGCAGCCGCGGGCGGGACGGGTCCACGGCGACGGCGAACTCGACCCCGTCGAAGGCGGCGGCCGAGCCCACCGGGCCGGGGGACAGCAGCCAGCCGGCGGGGACGGGCTGGGCGATGACCGTGGAGGGCCACAGCGGCGCGGACCCCTGCCAGTCGGGTGCGGGCCAGCGCGGGCCGAGCGGCTCGGCGGGCCGGCCGGGCCGGTGCCGCCACCAGCCGCCGCCGGCGTCGGTCGTGACCATCACCCCGCCGGGCGTCTGCACGACCGGGCCGTCTGGTGCGACGACGGGCCGGTCCAGCGCCGCGGCGAGGTCGGGGCCGAGCGGGCCCGCGGCGAGCAGCACGACGCGCTCGGCGTCGGGCGGCACGGCCGCGGCGAGGTCCGAGGCGGTGACGGAAACGGCGGGGGCGACCGCTACGGCCAGCCACCCGTCGGGCACCACGGGGAATCCCGGCACGTCGCCGGCGAGCACGCACCGATCCACCCTGCGGATCAGGTCCGAGCTCGCCGACGTCATGCCAACAAGCTACCGCCCAGGTATGACAGGAACGCTAACGCACGTAGATGACGGGCGCCGGCGGCGTCGACATGCCGCTGCCGATGAAGTACGACGGATGCGGCGGCTGGTTGTAGGCGGTGTTCTGCCAGGCGATCGCGCACCGGTACTGCGGGTCGTGCATCAGCGTGAAGAGCCGCGTCGACGTCGGGTCGGGCGTGCTGTAGATGCGCAGCGCGGTGTTCTCCGACGTGGGCCAGATCACCTCCTCGCGCCAGTCGCCGAGGATGTCGCCGGACAGCGACGGCGTCGACTTCGTGCCGTTGTTGGAGTGCACGCCGGAGGCGGTCAGCAGGCGGGTGTCGCCGGAGGTGCCGTACTTGTCGATGTGGGTGCCGTCGAGGAGCTCCCGGGTCGTGTCGCCGTCCCACCAGGCGAGGAAGTTGGTCGAGCTCGGCTTGCGGGTCGAGACGACGGTGCCCTTGGGGTTGCGGACGCCGTCGGCGGCCGAGGACCACGACTCGGCGCCGGCGCTGCCGGCCCAGATGTCGCCGGACACGCCGCGGCCGTTGTCGCCGTTGGCCGGGGTGGTCCACAGGATCTGCCCGGTGCGCGCGTCGGCCATCCACGAGGAGGGCTTGCTGCCGTCCTCGTCGACCTTGAACTCCTCCAGGCCGGGGCGGGACGGGTCGAGGTCGCCGACGTGCAGGGCGTCGCCGTGGCCGTTGCCGGTGTTCCAGAGGCGGGCGCCGTTGTCGTCGACGGCCATCGACCCGTACACGATCTCGTCGCGGCCGTCCTGGTCGACGTCGGCGACGGCGAGCTGGTGGTTGCCCTGGCCGGCGTAGGCGCTGTTGCCGGAGCTGTTGCTGTCGAACGTCCAGCGCCGGGTCAGCGACCCGTTGCGGAAGTCCCAGGCGACGATGACCGACCGGGTGTAGTACCCCCGGGCCATGATCAGCGATGGGCGCTGCCCGTCGAGGTACGCGGTGCCGGCCAGGAACCGGTCGACCCGGTTGCCGTAGCTGTCGCCCCACGACGAGACGGTGCCGCGCGGCACCACGTAGTCCACTGTGGACATGGCGGCGCCGGTGAGGCCGTTGAACATGGTGAGGAACTCGGGGCCGCTGAGCACGTAGCCGGAGCTGTTGCGGTAGTCGGCGGAGGCGTTGCCGATGACGCGGCCGGTGCCGTCGACCGTCGCGTCCGCGGTCTTCATGGCGACCTCGGCGCGGCCGTCGCCGTCGTAGTCGTACACCTGGAACTGCGTGTAGTGGGCGCCGGCCCGGATGTTGCGCCCGAGGTTGATCCGCCACAGGCGCTGCCCGTCCAGCCGGTACGCGTCGACGTACACGACGCCGGTGACACCGGACTGCGAGTTGTCCTTGGCATCGGCGGGGTCCCACTTCAGCACGATCTCGTAGTCGCCGTCGCCGTCGAGGTCGCCCACGGAGGCGTCGTTGGCGGTGTAGCCGGAGCCGGGGGAGGAGATCGGCACGTCGAGGTAGCCGTTGGCGAAGCGCAGGGACGCACCGGACGCGGCCTGCTCGGTGCCGCCGACGACCGCACGCACCGTGTAGGAGGCGTCCGCGGCGGCGCCGGCGTCGAGGTAGTTCGTGCCGGTGGTGACCGTCGCGATGCGGGTGCCGCCGCGGTACAGGTTGAACGCCGTCGACAGGGCCTCGGTGCCGAGCAGCCGCCAGGAGACGAGGTTGCCACTGCCGGACCGCACGGAGATGAGCCCGCGGTCGAGATCCTCCATCTGCTTGGCGTTGCCCGTGGGAGGCGGCGGCGCCGAAGAAGAGGGCGGCGGCGCGGACGACGACGTGGGAGCTCCGGTGCAGGTGACGCCGTTCAGCGAAAATCCAACAGGTGATGGATTGCTGCCCGTCCACGTACCGTTGAAGCCGAACGACACGGTCGCCCCGGTCGCGATCGGCGCGTTGTAGCCGGCGTCCGTCGCGCGGGCCTGGCCGCCGCTGGTCGTGACGGTCGCGTTCCACGCCTGGGTGACCGTCTGCCCGGCCGGGAACGTCCACGCCAGGGTCCAGCCGTTCACGGCGTCGCCGAGGTTGGTGATGTCGACGTTCGCGCCGAAGCCGCCCTGCCAGGAGTTGGTCACGGTGTACGTGACGCGGCAGCCGGACGCGGCGGCCGAGGCCACGGTCACGGTGACGGCGGCCGCGGCGACGGCCACCGCGCCGGCCGCGACGATGGCGACGGCCCGCCGCCGATGGGGGATGAACCGCACGATCCGCTCCTCGCTGTACAACATGCGGGCGGTCGGGCGAGTGTCACAATGTCACAATTGCCCGACCCGGGACGGCGAGACCGTAGTCCCGGTGTCCAGGGCCGGGCAATGCATCACCACGCGTCAATGCTCGGAGCGGTCCTGGAAGCCGAAACTTTCAGGACAGCCGGAAGGACTGCGCCGCCGTGCCGTTGCAGGTGTACTGCACGAGCTGCACGCTGTCGGCGGTCGACGCGGCCGGCACGTCCAGGCACTTGCCCGACAGGCGGCTCACGAAGTGGTACCAGCCGCCGCCCTCGGCCACGGGCTGCCACTGCTGGTTGTTGCCGCCGCCGTAGGTCCAGGTCTGGATCAGCGCGTTGTCGGCGCTCGACACGTTGGTGACGTCCAGGGCCTGCGCGCTGTTGCCGCGGTTGTTGATGCGCACGAACCCGCCGCTGGTCGGCTGGAACTGGAACTGCTGCGCGTTGGAGCCGTTGCACGCGTACTGCTGGATCGCCGTGCCGTTGGTGGTGCCGGCCGCCCGCGCGTCGACGCACTTCGACGAGTTCTTGTTGATGACGCCGTACCAGGCGGTCGGCGAGATCGGTCCCGTGCTGGCCGACGGGGTGGGCGACGACGACGGCGGGGTGGTGGAGGCGCCGGCGAGCCACAGGATGCCGTCGATGATCCAGCGGTTCTGGTCGGCGCTGGCGAACGTCGAGGACGTGCGGGTGTTGGTGGAGTAGTTCATGCCGTTGTGGCCGAAGTTGGCGTACAGCATCTTGTAGTTACGGTTCGTCCACAGGATCGGGTAGTAGCCGCTGTACCACGACTGGTTGGGGTCGGTGCCGACCGGGAAGCTGCTGGGGTCCACCGAGGCGAGGATGTCGATGGCGGGGTTCTGGCGCAGGTCGTTGCTCCACGAGTACCACTCGCTGACCGCGGACCGGAACGTGGCCGGCAGTCGTACCGTCGACGGGTGCGCCCGGTCCTCGACCTTCAGCGTGACCGCGGTCGGCCCCCACGTGTTGGTCCGGAACGCGCCCGAGCCGAGGAACGTGTTGTAGTACCAGCTCCACGAGTTGGGGTCGGTGGTGAACGCGCTGACGTGGAAGCCCATCCAGGCGCCGCCGTTGTTCATGTACTGCTGGAACGCGGCCCGCTGTCCCGACGGCGGCGCGTCGTCGAGGAACATGATGACTTTGTACTGGGCCAGGTTGCCGGTGTTGAGCAGGCTCCAGTCGGTGGTCGCCTCCCAGGTGAAGCCGTTCTGCGCGGCCTGCGCCGGGAACCAGTCCCGGGCCTCCTTGTCGAAGTCGATGTGGGCCGCGTCCCAGGTGCCGTTGTAGAAGGCGAGCACCTTGAACGGGGCGGCGGCGGCCAGGGCGGGCCTGATGACCAGGCCCACCCCCAGCGCGGTCACCAGGGCGAGCGCGGCGAGCACGAGGCGTCGCGCGCTCAAGGGGAGCTTGTTGAGCACGGGTGGTCCTTCGGTAGGCGGGAGGGGATGGGCGGATCCGCTCCCCTCGCATCATCAGCCATCGATGACGCCACCACAAGGTAAAGAGTCCTAATAGTTAAAGTAAGTCTCCAATTAAGTCGTCCGCGCAGGTGGCGCTAGGGTGTCGGGCATGGACGCTGCCGCGCGTATCCGGACCGACAACGTGATGACGCTCTGGTTCGTGGGGCTCGGCCTGACCGTGACCACAGGTTTCGTCGCCTACGCCTTCGGCCCCTGGACGTGGGCGCTGTGCGGCGGCACGTGGTGCGGCCAGCCCGACATCCAGTTCCTTACCGCGTTCTTCCTGGCCGTGATCGGGGTGCCGCTGTTCGCCGCCGGCGTGGGGATCTCGCTGCTGGTGCGGGGCACGCTCGTCGGCCGGGCCATGTCGCCGACGCTGGTCGGCACCGTCGCCGCGCTGGCCGGACCGCCGGTGGTCGGCCTGGTGGCCGCCACCTACCCCACGCCCTGGTTCCCGTACACCGTCGTCGTTGCCGTCGGCGCCGTGCTGGTCGCGGTGATGACGCGGATCGCGCGGAGCTAGGCCGCCGGCTGCGGGCGTCGTACGGCGACCTCCTCGGCGGCGTCGGCGAAGCGCTCCGCCGCGCGGGTGGGGTCGATGCCGGCCGCCACCGCGCGGGCCCGGTCGCGCAGCCCGAGCGCCGTGTCGACGGCCGCGGCGAGCCGGGCTGAGGTGAGCCGCTTCGCGGGCAGGATCACGCCGGTGCCGGCCTGCTGCACCCGCCGGGCGACCTCCGGCTGGTCGCGGCCCCAGGGGACGGCGACGACCGGTACACCCGCGGCGACGGCCTTCGTGACGATCCCCATGCCGGCCGGGCAGACCACCGCGGCGGCGCGACGCAGCACGGGGCCGTGCGGGACGAACCGCTCGACCCGCACATTGGCCGCGGTCGGCAGGGTCTGGGAGGTGTACGCGTCGGCGAGCGTCACCAGCACCCGGACCGGCCTGTCCCGCAACGCCTCGACGGCCTTGACGGCGAGGTCCTCGTCGCCGAGGTAATGGGTGGAGCAGGTCACCAGCACCCACGGGTCGCCCGGCTCCAGCAGCCAGTCCGGGGTCGCGGCCGGCGGGTCCCACACCTGCCCGCCCACCATGCGTACGTGCGCGGGCAGGTCGGTGCGCGGGTACTCCAGGGGGTCGCCGGTGAGCACGATGAGCCGGTCGGGGAGCCGGTAGTACTCCAGCGGGCTGCGCAGCGCGGGGAGTCCGGCGGCGGCGCGCAGCGTGTTGAGGCCCGGCAGCATGTCCTTGCCGAACACCCGCTCGACGACCTTCCACAGGATCGCGTCCCGGACCGCGCCCAGCGGACCGCGCTTCGGTGCGAGGCCGATGCCGTACGGCGGGATCCCCTTGCCCTTCATGGCGAGGATCGACGGCACGGCGATCGCCCAGGGCAGCCCGGTGGCCTGCGCGGCGGTCGCGGCGCCGTAGGTGTTGGTGTCGACCAGCAGCGCGGTCGGCGCGACCTCGGCGACCGCCCGGCGCAGGTCCTCGGCCTCCCAGCCGCCGCGGGCGAACAGGTCGGCCATGCCGTCGACGCCGCCGGGACCGCCGGGCCGGCGGACCGACGCGGTGATCCGCTCGTCGACGGGCTCGGCGTCCAGGCCCTCGGCGCGCAGCCGCTCGACGAGGTCCGGCGCGGTCCGCACGTGCACGGCGTGGCCGCGCTCCCGGAGGCGCAGCAGCCCCGGCACGAGCGGGAAGACGTGCCCGGCGGCGGGCGGGGTGTAGACCAGGTATCGGTTCATGATGACTGTCCTTGATCGGATGGGATGACGGATCGGATGAGCATTGCGACGGTCGCCTCGGCGTCGTCGACGCTGAGGCCTTCGTGCTTGGTGAGGACCAGCCACAGCTCGACGCCGGTGACGCCGGCGAGCCGGCCGGACGTGCGGGGATCGAGGCCCGGGAACGCGGCGGCGAGCCAGGCCCGGTGCGCGGCCCGGCCGCCCTCGGCGTTGGCCTTCAGCGCCGGCGAGCTGTCCTCCTGGGTGAGGTTGCGCTCCAGCACCAGCGCCCACCGGCTGTAGTGCCGCCGGAACGCGGCGGCGACCAGGTCCGGGTCCGGCCCGGGCGTCGGCTACCCGACGCGGCGTGGGTTCGCGACCGCCCAGGCCGCCAGGGCCGACAGCGGCTCCAGGAGGCTGACGCCGAGCGGGGTCAGCCGGTATTCGACGCTGGGCGGCAGGGTCGCGAACACCTCGCGCTCGACGAGCCCGTCGGACTCGAGGGTGCGCAGGGTCCGGGTCAGCATCCGCTGGCTGATGCCCTCGACCGCGCGGTGCAGCTCGTTGAAGCGGTACGGCCGCCGCGCCAGCAACGACAGTGTCACCAGCGTCCACTTGTCGCCGAGCCGCCGCAGCAGCTCGGTGACCGGGCACTGCTCGTATTCGCCGGCCGGCACCGGCGCCGGCAGGGCGTGCTCCCGGAGCGGGGTGGGCACACCGGTGTGCGCAGTGGACATGACAGTGCCTTCTTCCGCCGCCCCGGCCGTCGCGCCGAGGATGAGCCCGTCGGCAACCAACGGTAGTGGGGGCGCAGATGGGCGTGGTCGTGGTCAGCGGCGGCACGAACGGCATGGGGCGCGCGTTCGCCCTCGGGCGCGCCGAGCGCGGCGACCGGGTCGTCGTCGTGGGGCGCGACCGCGAGCGGGGCGAGGCGATGGTGGGCGGCGCGATCACGTTCCTGCCCGCGGACCTGAGCAGCGTGGCGGAGAACCGGCGGGTGGTCGAGGAGGTCCTCGCCGCGCACCCGGTGGTCGACGCCCTCGCGCTGTTCGCCAACGCCGTGTCGGCGCGGCGCGAGGTGACCGCCGACGGTCTCGAACGCACCTTCGCGCTGTACTACGTCAGCCGGTACCTGCTGAGCTTCGGTCTCCGGCCGGCCCTGGACCGCGCCGAGCGCCCGGTGATCGTCAACGTCGCCGGCGTGGGGGTCACCAAGGGCGCCGTGCAGTGGGCCGACCCGCAGCTGTCGACCGGCTATTCCACGGTACGGGCGCAGCTGCAGGCCGGGCGCGCCAACGACCTGCTCGGCGCGGGCTTCGCGCAACGGTCCGGCAGCCGCGCCCGGTACGTGCTCTACCACCCGGGCTTCACCCGCAGCGGCGACCGCTCGGGCCTGCCACCGGTGGTCCGGGGGCTGCTCGCGGTCGCGTCGCTGGCGGCCCGGCCGGTGGCCGCGTCGGTCGCGCCGATCCACGGGTTCGTGGACGAGCCGCCGGCGGACGCGCTGACCGCGGTCGACCGGGGCCGGCGCCTCCCGCCGGACTTCCCGACCCTGGACGCCGCGGCAGCCGCCCGGCTGATGGATCTCACCGGGCGGCTGCTGTTGAGGGCTGAGGGTCAGGCGGCGTAGTCGACCAGGTCGCCGCTGTCGAGGACCGAGCGGAGCCGGGACAGGTCGATGCCCTTGTCCTGCACGCGTTTCACGACGTCGGTGGCGCTGCTGCCGCGCAGGGACCCGCTGTCGGTCTCCA
Organism: Dactylosporangium sp. NPDC049742; assembly: GCF_040674675.1. Lineage (NCBI taxonomy): Bacteria > Bacillati > Actinomycetota > Actinomycetes > Micromonosporales > Micromonosporaceae > Dactylosporangium > Dactylosporangium sp. NPDC049742. Next base: position 29,715 of record NZ_JBFANF010000003.1, read on the forward strand.
GCAGGGTGCTGAGCTGTTGCAGCTTCGACTCGTCCGACAGGCCGGCGGCGCCGCCGCGGGGTGCGCCGGGCGGCGGGCCGGGCGTGCCCTTCTGTGCCGCGATCCGCTCGGCGACGGCGTCGTCGTCCTCCTCGACGGACGCCGAGACCGCGGTGGCCGCGCTCGCCGGCTTGCCGGCCTTGATCGCGGCGATCAGGTCGTCGTGCGAGACGCCCTGCTCCTCCGCGACCTCGGTGAGGCTCTGTCCGCTGTCCAGCTTGGTCTTCAGCTGGTCGCCCGACAGGCCGAGCGCCTTGGACACCGCGCTCATCGGGTCCTGGCCGTCCTTCGGTGGCGGTGGGGGTCGCAGCGCCGTCCGTTGGCTGGCGAACGAGCCCGAGATGCCGCTGATGCCGCTGATCGAGGTCACATGTGCTCCATCCGTGGTGCCGTGCAGCCGGGCGCCGCTCGGCCCGACGGGGTCAACTTCGACCACCTCTGTGTGGGGCGGAGCGTTTGCCAGGGTTTTGCCAGGGATCACAGCGTTCCGGGAGGTTCCGCCGTCCGTGAGAGGCGCAAAAACCATCGCTTCACGTAAATTCCGCCGGATCGTGGGCAACGTCGGCAAAACGATGCCTCACATGCGACTGAGTCAATAAATCTTTCCCCTCGGACTGTGATCACTGGCGCCTGGACGGTAGATTGCGACCGCGGCGTGAGGATTCGATCACTCCTGGCGAAGATCGATGTCCTCATCGTGTTTTTGCTGTTCAACGGCGTTCCCAACCCGGGGCACCACCCCGTGGAGGGGGTCGCCGAAGCCTGCCGTGGGCGAGGACCCGCCCATCGAGTGAATAGGAAACGGCCAATGAAGATCGGCGTGACCGGGGGTAATGGTTTCATCGGGCGGTACGTCTGTGAGGAGATCGAGGCGCGAGGACATGAGGCGTTGGTATTTGATCACCACGCGCACGCCCGGCGCCGTCCGGAGGCGCCCGAGCGTGAGGTGATGCTCGGTGACATCCGCGACGCGACCGCCATGGTCGAGCTCGCCGCCCACTGCGACGGCATCATCCACCTCGCCGCCGTGCTCGGCACCCAGGAGACGATCCTGAACCCTCGCCCGGCCGCCGAGACGAACCTCGTCGGCGGGCTGAACTTCCTCGAGGCCGTCACCCAGTACCAGCTGCCGGGCGTCTACATCGGGGTCGGCAACCACTGGATGAACAACAGCTACTCCATCTCCAAGACCGCCGTCGAGCGGTTCGTGTCGATGTTCAACGCCGACCGCGGCAGCCGGGTCAACGTGGTGCGCGCCGTCAACGCCTACGGGCCGCGCCAGCTCGCCGCCGCGCCGTTCGGGCCCGGCAAGGTCCGCAAGATCACCCCGGCGGTCGTCTGCCGCGCCCTGTGCGGGATGCCGGTCGAGCTCTACGGCGGCGGCCACCAGGTCTCCGACATGGTGTGGGTCGGCGACGTCGCCAAGGCGCTCGTCTCCGCGTTCGAGGCCGCCGAGGCCGGCACCGTCCTGGACCACGTGGTGGAGTGCGGCCCCGTCTCGTCGACCACGATCCGCCACGTCGCCGAGATCGTCATCGACCAGTGCGAGCGCAAGGGCTACCCGCGGGTCGAGATCGTGGACCTGCCGATGCGCCCCGGCGAGCAGGCCGGCGCCGTCGTCAGCGCGAACGCCGAGACGCTGCGCGCCGTCGGCATCGACCCCGCCGACCTCGTGTCGCTCGAGACGGGCCTGGAGCGCACCGTCGACTGGTTCATCGCCACCCAGGGCGAGCACTGGACGGCCCCCGAGCCGCTCGCGCTCGCCGCCCGCTGAACCCGCCGGCCCTATGCACCCGTTAGGCCTCACCGCCGTCGTGCCCTGCTACGACGAGGCGGACAGCGTCGCGCAGACCCACGCCGAGATCGTGGCCGCGCTCGGCGGCTACGACCTGGAGATCCTCTTCGTCGACGACGGCAGCGGCGACGGCACGCTCGCGGAGATCCAGCGGCTCGCCGCCACCGACGACCGCGTCCAGTACCTGTCGTTCAGCCGCAACTTCGGCTTCGAGGCGGCGTTCTCGGCAGGGTACAAGTACGCGCGGAAACCGTGGCTCGTGCACCTCGACGCCGACCTGCAGTTCCCGCCGGCCGAGGTGCACCTGCTGGTGGAGCGGGCCCTGGAGGGCTTCGACGCCGTGTTCGGGGTGCGGCGCACCCGGCACGACCCGTGGCACCGCCGGTGGGGCGCCGCCTGCTACCACTGGCTCGGCCGGCGGCTGCGCGTCCGCATCCCACCCGGCGCGACCACGTTCCGGGTGCTGCGCACCGAGCTCGCCCGGCGGGTCGTCGAGCTGCGCCTCGGCACGCCGTACTTCCTGGCCACCGTCCCGCTGCTCACGTCGAGGATCGCGACCGTGCCGGTCGAGCACCGGGAACGCACCCGCGGCACGTCGAAGTTCCGCCTCGGGCGGCTCATCGGGCACGCGCTGGAGCTGTACGTCGCCTTCTCCCGCCGCGCCGTGCACTGGGTCGCGATCGTGCTGCTGCTCGCCGCGCTCGTGACGGCCGGGCTGGCGGCCGCCGCGTTCGCCGGCTGGGTCGGCGTCGCGCCCGCGATCGGCGGCGCGCTGCTCGCCGAGTGCGTCGCGCTCGCCGGCGCCGCCGTCATGCTCCGCTACACGGTGCTCGTCGCCGACGCGCAGCCGCGCCCCGCCATGTTCTACATCCGCGAGGCGTCGATCCCGGTCGACGCCTCCGACCAGCTGTTCCCCGGCGCCAGAGCGGTGCCGCACATCCCCGTACAGCGTGGAGACGCCGCATGAAGAGCCTGCTGATCCTGGGCGCCGCCGACGGTGCGATGGCGACCTACCGCACCGCCCGGGCGCTGGGGTTCCGGACGATCGCCGTCGACCTGCGCGACACCGCGCCGGCCGTCGCGCTCGCCGACGAGCTGCTGCCCGTCAGCACCCGCGACGTCGCCGCCCTCAGCGAGATCCTGCGCCGGCGCACCGACGTCGCCGGGGTCCTCGCCCCCAGCAGCGACATCGCGCTGCCGACGCAGCTCGCGCTCGCCGAACGGTTCGGGCTGCCGTGCGGCCTCACCGAGGAGACCGTCGCGGCGTCGGTGGACAAGCGCCGCTTCCGCGCCGTCTGCGACGAGCTCGGCCTGCCCGGCTACCGCTGGGTCGACGGCGCCGACTGGCGCGGCGCGGGTCTGACGTTCCCGCTCGTGGTCAAGCCCGCCGACGCGCAGAGCAGCCGCGGCGTGGCCCGCTGCCCGGACGAGTCCACAGTGGACGCGGCGATCGCCGAGGCGCTCCGCTTCTCGTACGGCGCCGGGATCGTCATCGAGGAAGAGGTCCAGGGGCAGCACTGCGGCTGCGAGTGCGTCATCGACGGCGGGCGGGTCGTCTTCATGGCCCTCACCGAACGCCGGCTCACCCCGCCGCCGCAGGCGACCACCACCGCGCACCTGCTGCCGGCCGGCGTCCCCGACGGCACCCACGACGCCATCGTCGCCGACGTCGACGCGATCTGCGCCCGGCTCGGGTACCGCCGCGGCCCGCTCAACCTCGACCTCGTCGTCGACGCCGACGGCCGGCCCCGGCTCATCGAGATGGGCGCCCGCACCGGCGGCGACCCCCTCGGCGAGCTCGCCAAGCACTGCTACGGCGTCGACCCGATCGAGGCGTCGATCAGCGTCGCCGTCGGCGCGCCGCTGCCACCGGTCCCGCCCGCCATGGTGCCGCACCCGGTGATGGTGCAGCTGCTGAACGCGGCGGACACCGGTACACTCGCCGCGATCCACGGCGTCGAGGAGGCGCGCACCTGGCCGGAGGTGCTCAGGATCGCGCTGCTGGCCGAGCCGGGCCGGGCCGTCACCTCGACGATCGACCTCACCAGCAAGCTCGGCTACGCCCTGCTGACCGCCGACACCCCCGAACGGTTACGCGCCGCCGCCGACCGGCTGCTGTCGACGGTGCGCTTCGAGGTGCGGCCGTGAAGCGCTTCTTCGGCCTCGTCGCCGCCACGCTGGTCTCCGGGGTGCTGCTGGTGGCGCTCGCCCCGGACGGCAAGCAGCTCGACTCGCTGTGGCTGTTCCTGGCGTACCTGCTGCCCTTCGTCCTCGCCACGGAGACCATCGCCGCGCTGGAACCCGAATGGCTGCGCCGGTGGCGGCTGCCCGAGGTCGTCGGGGTCCTCACGTTCACGGCCGTGTTCTGCGGCTTCGTCCCGCGCATGTTCGACCGGGTCATCGCGGACGACTTCGAGGGCTTCTACTCGCTGGTCCGGGTGCTCGCGCCGCTGCTGATCCTCGCGTTCGCGCTGCACCAGCGGCTGGGCGGCTCGGCGTCGGCGACCGTGCGGCGGATCTGCTACGCGAGCATCCTCGTCATGCTGTCGGGGCTGGAGGACCTGTCGTTCTGGCTGTGGCGCGGGCAGCCGGTGCCGCAGCGGTGGGACTGGGCCGACCACATGACCGTCCGGCTCGGCCACGTCGCGAGTCGTACGGAGGCGTACGTCTTCATCGCCGCCCACCTCGTCGCCGCCGTCGCGGTGCTGTGCTGGCCGTCCCCGCCGCGCCTGGTGGGCCCGCCCGCGGGTGCCGCGCCGGCCGGCCGTGACACCGCCCGCGGCGGTGGCTTCCTCGCCGACCGCTCATGACCCTGCTCGCACCGGAGGCAGAGCCGCGCACCGCCGCCCCCGGCGGCGGGATGATGCTGGCGCTGTTCGCCGGCCGCGGCGCGTTCCGGGCGACCAGCCAGCTCGCGCCGCTGGTGCTCGCCGTGCCGTGGGGCGCGGCCCGCTTCGCCGACTACGCCGGCGCCGTCGGCGTGTCGGCGTGGACGGTGTTCGTCGCCTCCAGCGGCGAGAAGGCCGCCCTCAAGCTGGTGCCCCGCACCCCCCGCCTCGGCGGGTACATCGCCCGGGTCGTGCTGCGGGTCGCCGCGGTGCCGGTCACGGTGGCGGCGGTCGCGTTCGCCGCCGCGTTCCTGTCTGGGCGCGACCACCTGCGGGTGGTCGCCGCCGCGCTGCTGTGGTCCGCCGCGCTCGGCCTGCTGCAGCTCGCCGTCGGCCTGCACCGGGTCCGCGGCCACCCCCGCACCGACGCGGTCACGTTCGCCGTGATGACCGGCGCGCTGCTGACCCTGTCCGCCGTCACGTTCCACTTCGCGTGGCCGCCGCTGTGGCAGCTCACCATGCTGGCGGCGGCGGCCCTCACCGCGTCCGCGGTCCTGCTGTGGCGCCTGCCGTCCGGCTGGTCGGTGTCGGGTCGTGCCGCCCGGGGTGTCGGGACCGCCGTGCGCCGCCGCCGGGTCGCCCGGCTGGTGCTGCGGACCTGCGTCCTGCTCGGCCTGCCCGAGCTGATCGCCAGCCTGAGCCTCGCCGTGTGCTACCTGGTCCTGCGCATCGCCGGCCACGGCACCGAGAGCGGCCCCTTCTACGTCGCCGTGACCGCGTCGGGCTTCTGTTCGGCGGCGCTCACGTACCTGCTGCGCCTCCGCCAACCGGTGACGTCGCTGCGGTTGCGCGGCCCCGCGGGCCGGGCGGGGCGGGCGAAGGCGCGGCGGATCCTGCGGTTCGCGGTGCTGCTCTGCCTGCCCGGCGTGCCGCTGGTCGCGTTCCTGGCGCCGGGCACGCTGCTGCTCACCCTGCTGACCTGCCTGGAGACGCCGCTCTTCGCGCTCGTCGCCTACGCCGGCTACCTGGTGGAGAACACCGACGGCCGCTCGCCCCGCCTCACCGCTGCCGCCGCGGCCGTGGGGCTGGTCGTCGTCACGGTTTCGGCGGCGGTACTGGTCCCGCACGCCGCCTCGTCCGGCGCGATGGCGGCGCTGCTGCTGTCCGCCGGAGCGAGCGCGCTGAGTCTCGACGCCGGCCTCAGTGGAAGGTGGCGTCGCACAGTTCCACACGGGGGATCATGATGGTAGATGTGACAGCTGTCAGGGAGGGCTTGACGGTCGGGCTGCACGACCCGGTCACCGACCCGGAGCCGGCCGACTGGGAGGCCCTGCGCGCCCGCGCCGGCCTGCGCGCCAACTGGGCCTGGCCGGTCATGCGGGCCGGGGTGCTCTCCGGCGCCGACCCGGTGCTGCTCGCGGTGCTGTCCGATGTGGAGGGTCCGGTGGGCCTGGTCGCCGCGTCGGTGGTGGCGCCGCGCCACCGGGCCGGCGGACCCGGGTTTCCGCGGCTGGGGTACCTGCACGTCCAGGCGCCGCAGAGCAGCGCCGTGCCGGGATTCTGGTTCGCGCCGTCCGCGGTGCAGGAGCGGGCGTCGCTGGTGCGCGCGTTCCGCCGCGCGGCCCGGCGGACCCTCGGGCCGGGTGTCCGGGGGGTGCTGTGGCGGCAGCTCGGCGACGGTGACGACGCGTGGCTGCCGTGGCCGCGGTACACCAGAGACACCGAGCCACTCGCTGTGCTGGACGCACCTGCGTCGGTCGACGCGTGGCTGGCCGGCCTGGGTCAGAAGCGCCGGGCGAGCGTGCGCCGCACCCAGCGGCTCGTCGCCGCCGACCCCGACCTTCTGGTGCGCACGGGCAGGGTCGGCGAGGTCGTCACCCCGGCGGAGCTCGCCCACCTGACCCGGCTCAACTTCGCCAAGCACGCGGCCGGCAGCGTCGAGCTGCGCAGCGGCCCCCGCTCGGAGGTGTGGCAGGCGGCGGTGGCCGGCCGTGCCGACGTGTGCGTCGTGGCGTACCGCGACGCCGCCGGCCGGCTCCTCGGCGCCGCGACGATCCTGGACGACCCGGTCTGGCCGGTCTGGCTGTCGTGGGGCGCGCTGCCCGTCGAGGACGGCGGCCGGCGGCACCTGTACTTCGACCTGTTCCGCCGCCTCGTGGAGCGCGTCGTGGACCGCGGGGCGCGCGGCATGATCCTCGGCAAGGGCATGTCCGAGCTGAAGTCCGACCTCGGCGCCCACCTCGTTCCCCAGCACGGCGCCGTGACCGCCTGACGTGGTGGCCGGCGGTCGCGGGTGGGTCGAGGGCTATGCCGGGGTGGCCTGGTAGAGCAGGTCGGGGCCGTCCTCGCCGCCATGGTCCAGGTGGGGGGCGCGGTGCAGGCCGATCCGGGTGGCGACGCGCTGGGACGCCACGTTGGCCGGGCGGACGCGGGCCACCAAGGGGAGGTCCGGGCGGTGCTGGGCGGCCCAGGCGACGGCGGCCGCCGCGGCCTCGGTGGCGTAGCCCTGGTGCCATGCGGTGGGTGCGAGGCGGTAGAACAGGTTCAGCGCCGGTTCGCCCCGCAGCGGCATGAGTTTGAGGCCGCAGAAGCCGACCAGCGCCGGGGGTGCGGCGGCCGGCGCGGTCAGCACGGTCCAGTAGCCGAAGCCGTGACGGTCCCAGTGGGTCGTCCAGTGGTGCAGGCGTTCGAGCGCCTCGGAGCGGGTCCGCAGGCGGTCGCCCGGGTTGTGCAGGCAGGCGAGCGGGTCGCGGTGGACGTCGAGGATGGCCTCGACGTCCCCGACCGCGGGGCGGCGCAGCAGGAGGCGCTCGGTCCGGATGTCTCCGGCGGGCGTCACCGCCGCGGCCTGGGGCGACGGTGGAAGCCGGCGGGTGGAGGTCATCGCTGGAACTCCGAGACGACGAAGCGGCCCTTGCCGCCGGCGGTGAGCTCCAGCGCGTCGGCGTGGCGGACGTCGAGGTCGAAGGGGCGGCCGGCGGTGGTGTGCAGCCAGGCGCGGGCCTCGCGGGCGAGGTCGTCGAAGCCGCGGTCGGCGCGGCCGTCGGGGACGAGGAAGATGGTGATGTTGCCGGCGGAGTCCTGGCGGACCATGCACTCGGCGACGCCGGGGGTGCTGATGGCCATGCCGATGAACGTGCCGGCGTAGATGCGCTCGCCGTCGGGAAGGACGACGTAGTCGTCGGCGCGGCCCTTGGTCAGGTGCAGGCGGGCGAAGGTCCGGCCGCACGCGCAGCGGCCGGTGTGGCGGGTGGCGCGGTCGCCGAGCCAGTACCGCAGCAGCGGCATCGCGCGCTCGCGCCAGCCGGTGACGACCACGTGGCCTTCGGTGCCGTCGGGGACGGGGTGGCCGTCGGGGTCGACGATCTCGACGTGGACGCGGTCCTCGGCGACGTGGAGCTGGCCTTCGGCGCAGTCGTACGCGATGTGCATGAGCTCGTAGGCGGAGTACTCGTTGAAGATCGGCACGCCGAAGCCCTCGGTGAGCTGGTGGCGGACCTCGGGGGTCAGCAGCTCCGACTCGGTGAAGACGGCGCGCAGCGTGCGGCGCAGCGTCGTGAGCTCGTCGGGCCGCATGCCGCGCAGCAGGTCGCGGAGCAGCACCGGATACCCGATGACCGCGTGCGGGCGCTCGCGCAGCAGGTGCTCGACCCGGGTGCGGACGGGCAGCGCGCTGAGCACGACGGCGCGGCGGAAGACGCCGAGCTTCTGATACCACGCGGTGTCGAGCGGGAACGGCTTGAAGTGCACGAGGCGCGACCAGGGCCGGTAGCGCCCGCCGGCGGCGGCGAAGCGGCGGATGTTGCAGGCGCGGTCGTGGGCGTAGTTGGCGGGATCGTGCCACGCCTCGAGGATCTGCCCGCTGGTGCCGCTGGTGGTGTAGACGGTGACGGCGTCGCGGGTGAAGGCCGGGTCGCGGAACCGGTCCTCGCCGAGCGCGAGCACGTCGGCCTTGCGGAGCATGGGCAGGCGCGCGAAGTCGGCGAGGTCGTGTGGGGTGCCGATGTCGTACCGGTCGCCGCTGTAGGCCGGGACGCGGGTGCGAGCGTGCTCGAGCGCGTCCCGCAGCCCGGCCAGGGTCAACCGGTCGAGCGTGCCCCGGTCATGGCGCTGCGCCCGCAGCACGGACCGGATAGAAAGAAGGCCATCGATCGTCGACATGCCCGGAAGTCTTCCAGACCGGGCCCTGGATCGATGTCACGAACTCGTCGCGGCGAGCCGGTCGGTGCGCTGTGCCGCGCCGGTCGCCCGGAACAGGTCCCGCAGCACTCCGATCTCGCCGCCGTGGTGCATCGTCTCGCGGTTGACGTGCGCGATCAGGGCCGCCATCGGGTCCGCGGAGAAATAGGCGCCCTTCGGTCCCAATGGCGCGCTCAGTGCGGCCTCGTCGAGTGCGGAAACGTGCCCGTGCCACTCGCGGTAACTGGCGTCCAGGAACGCTACGGCATCCTCGGCGGTGTGCGGCAGATCCGCCGGTACGTGCCGCGGGTCGAACATGTCGGCGCCGTCGCCGGCACTTCCGTCGCCGAAGAACGTGCTGCTCCGGATCACGAAACAACCGACGGCGATGTGCATCATGCGCCATGCGATGGTCGTGACCGGCGCCGGGTCCGCGTCGCGGCTGCCGGGCTCGGCGCGGTAATTCCCGTCGGCGTCCGGGCGGACCGACAGGCAGCCCGCCACCGGTTCCCAGAAATATTCCTCGTCGGTGAGGCCGTCCAGCCTGGGTCGCAGATGCGCGTCCCAGTAGAACGCCAACTGGCCGGTGAGCAGGTCGCCCCAATCGGGTGTGGAAGTGTTCGTCATGGGTAGAGTCTCGCCGATGCCGGGATCAGGCGCAGCGACCCACCCGGGTCGTAATTGGACCGACACGATCGGTGATCGTGCCTATTTGAAACCGAGCGGACTTCAAATCCGCAGAATGGGCGATACTATTTTCTGCGATGGCGGCCGTTCGGTCGCCGCCGTCACCCGTTTCCCTTGCCGAGGAGGCGCCGTCATGGCCAAGCGCGTCATTCAAGAACTGATCGACGACTTGGACGGCAAGCCGGCCGACGAGAGCGTGCAGTTCGGCCTCGACGGCGTGCAGTATGCGATCGACCTGTCGAAGAAGAACGCCGAGAAACTGCGCGTCGCGTTGAAGCCCTACATTTCCGCTGGCACGAAGGTCGGGCGTGGCGCGATGCCCGCCGCCCGGTCCGGTTCGGGCCGCGGGCGGGGTGCCAGCCGGGGTGACCGCGACCAGAACCGGGCCATCCGCGAGTGGGCGCTGGGCGCCGGCTACCAGGTCTCCGACCGGGGCCGGATCAAGCAGGAGATCGTCGACCAGTACCACGCCGCCGCCGGCCGCTGACCACCACCACCGTCGTCCGCTGAAGCCGCCGCCACCCGCCGCCGCCAAGAGCCATCCATGATCGAGTAGCGGATCCGGCCGTCATCACGACCGGATCCGCCATTCGATCAACAGCGTGGTCAGTGGGCGGCGGCCAGGGCCGGCTCCGTGGCGTCGTCCACGGTCACCGGCAGGGAGCCGGGGCGGACGACCAGGAACAGCGTCGCGGTCGCGGTGAGCATGCCGCCGGCGATCACCACCGCCATCGCCGTCGCGCCGGTGCCGAGCACGCCGACGAGCGGGGCCGCGACCGCGCCGACCCCGAACTGGACCGCCCCGAGCAGCGCCGCCGCCGTCCCCGCCGCCTCGCCGTGGCGGGACATGGCGAGCGCCGGGGCGTTGGGCAGGGCCAGGCCCGCCGCGGTGAGGACCGCCCACAGCGCCGCCAGCAGGGCCGGCAGCCCGCCGAGGCCGGTGGCGGCCAGCAGGACCATGACCGCTCCGGCGAGCGTGCCACCCGCCAGGGCCGACACGAGGATGCGCTGCGGCGAGTACCGGCGCAACAGCCGCACGTTGTACTGCGTGCCGCCGATCAGTCCGACGGCGCCGGCGCCGAAGGCCAGTCCGAACTGCGCTTCGCTCAGGCCGTACACCTGCTGCAGGACGAACGAGGAGCCGCCGACGTAGGCGAAGAGCGCCGCCATCGCGAAACCGGCCACGAGCACCAGGCCGACGAAGATCCGGTCGCGCAGCAGGGAGCCGTAGACGCGCAGGACGCCGGTGACGCGGCCGGAGCGGCGGCGGGCCGGCGGGAGGGTCTCGGGCAGGGCGAGCACCGCCAGGGTGGTGAGCAGGACCCCGAACGCGGCGAGCACCACGAAGACCCCGCGCCACTCGGTCCAGCGCAGCACGGCGCTGCCGAGGGTGGGCGCGAGGATCGGGGCGGCACCCATGACCAGCATCAGCCGGGAGAACAGGCGGGCGAACGCGGCACCGCTGAACAGGTCGCGCACGATCGCCATCGCGACGACCGACGACGCGGCGACGCCGAGGCCCTGCAGCACCCGCAGGCCGCCGAGGACGCCGACGTTGGGCGCGAACACGCAGGCGACCGACGCGAGCACGTGCAGGACGAGCCCGGCGACCAGCGGCAGCCGGCGGCCGACCGCGTCGGACCAGGGGCCGATGGCGAGCTGGCCGAGCGCCAGGCCGGCGAGGGTGCCGGTGAGGGTGAGCTGCACCGCCGTCGAGGTGGTGTGCAGGTCGCCGGTGATGCTCGGCAGCGCCGGCAGGTACATGTCGATGGTCAGCGGGCCGATCGCGATGAGCGAACCGAGGACGAGCACAAGACGGACGGGGTTCACGGTCACATCCTGTGGTCAAGCGTGTGGACAGACGTTTCATTCCCTTGATACGCGGTCGCCTGAAGGGCGTACAGCTGGGCGTAGAGGCCGCCGGCGGCGGTCAGCTCGTCGTGCGTGCCCTCCTCGACCAGGGCGCCGTGGTCGAGGACGAAGATCCGGTCGACCTCGCGGACGCTCGCCATGCGGTGCGTGATCAGCACCACGGTCCGGCCGGCGGCGAGCTCCCGCAGCCGGCCGTAGACGGCGTGCTCGGCGCGGGGGTCGAGGTTCGCGGTCGGCTCGTCGCAGATCAGCAGCGGCGCGTCGCGAAAGAACGCGCGGGCGATCGCGAGGCGCTGCCACTGGCCGCCGGACAGCTCCGCACCGTCGTTGAAGTGCCTGGAGAGCAGCGTCTGGTACTGGCGGGGCAGCTCCACGATGAAGTCGTGGGCGTCGCCGCGGCCGGCGGCGGCCTCGATCTCGGCCTGGGTCGTGGCCCGGTCGTGCCGGCCGGCCGTGATGTTCTCCGCCGCGGACAGCGGCCAGTTGGTCGGGTCCTGCATGACGACCGCGACGTGCTCCCGGACGCTGTCGGGGTCGCGCCCGGCGAGGTCGGCGCCATCCCACGCGATGACGCCATGGTCCGGCCGGTACAGCGCGGCGAGCAGCTTCGCGAGGGTGGACTTGCCGGACCCGTTCTCGCCGACGAGCGCGATCGTCTGCCCGCGGCGGATGGTCAGGCTCACGCCGGACACCGCGGGCCGCTGCGCGCCGGGGTAGGTGAAGGTGACGCCGTCCAGGGTCAGCGTCTCGAAGCCGGCCGGCGCGGGCGGCAGGTCGAGCGGCTCGGAGCGGGCGGTGGCGAGCGCGCGGAAGGACTCGTAGTCGCCGAAGTAGAGGCCCTGCTCGTAGAGGTGGTTCACCGCGAACGCGACCTGGGTGAGCGCGTTGATGCCGGTGCTGATCGCGTACGCCGCGGCGCCGCCGACGGCGATGTCCATCCGGCCGGTCAGCAGCAGCCCGAGGAGGGCGGCGTACGCGGCGCCGGTCGCGAGCGCGCCGAGCGCGTGACCGACGAGGTTGGTGCGGACCTGCGCGGACGACACCTTGATCTGCTCGCGGGTCACCGCGTCGAGGAGGCGCCGGACCTCGGCCAGCAGGTACCGCTGCAGGGTGAACGCGCGCAGCTCGCCGGCCTGGTCCCGCTCGGCGAGCAGCTCCGACAGCATCCACTTGCGCCGCCACACGGCGATGAGGCGCAGCTGCTGGCGGTACCCGAGACGGGCGGAGCGCACGGCGGCCCAGAAGTTCGGCACGACGGCGAGCACCAGCAGCGGCAGCAGGATCGGGTGGAGCACGGCCAGGACCCCGGCGGCCGCGGCCAGCGACACGACGTTGGTGCCGAGCTCGATGGCGTGGTCGACGACCCGTTGCGCGGCGTCGATGCCCCGGTCGCGGGCCCGCTGCATCCGGTCGCGCCAGTCGGCGTCGTCGAACGTCGCCAGGTCGACCCGGGTGGTCAGCTCCAGCAGCCGCAGCTCGGCCGCCTCGTACACCTGCGGCGACAGCCTGCCCTGCGCGGCCGTCGCCGCGGCGGCCAGCAGCGTGCGGGCGGCGCCGGCGGCGACCATGACCAGCAGCGACGGCACGGCGGCGCGGATCCGGTCGGGGGTGGGGCCCTCGCGCAGCAGCCCGTCGAGGACGCCGACGACGTTGACGAGGCCGACGCCGGAGGCGACCCCGGCGGCGAGGTTGCCCACCACGACGACGGCGGTGGTGCGCCGGTCGGTCCGCCACGCCAGGCGCCACGCCTGCAGCAGCAGCCCCGGCAGCCGGCGCACCATCCGGCCGAACGACGCCGACGCCGCCTCGGCGGTGGCCGTCAACCAGTAGGGGACCGCGAGATCGTCTGCCGGGTCGGCACTTTCGATCGCCATCCATCTATGGTGCCTCGCGCAGGTAAACGCTCAGGTCGGCCGGACGGCCGCCGATCGGGCGGAGGTGAACCTTGCCGCGGTGCTGATCGTGCGTGACTCGGCCGCCATGCTGGACCGGTGTCTGACGTCGCTGCGTGGGGTCGTCGACCTCATCCACGTGCACGACACCGGCTCGAAGGACGACACCCCGGCCATCGCGGCCGCGCTCGACGCCGTCGTCAGCCACGGCACCTGGACCGGCGACTTCGCCGCCGCCCGCAACACCGCGCTCGCCGAGGCGGCCACCGCCCGCGGCGCCCCGTGGACGCCGGCGGACTGGGTGCTCAGCATCGACGCCGACGACCGGGCCGTCGCCGTGCCCGGCAAGCTCCGCGAGGTCCTGGCCGCGACGACCGCCGACGCGCTGCTGGTCGACATCGACAACGCCCACGACGAGCTGCCCTACACGTTCCGCACGGCCCGGCTCTTCCGCCCGGCGCAGCTGCGGTGGCAGGGCCGGGTGCACGAGCACCTGGTCCGCATCGCCGGCGGCGCCGCGCCGGACGTGTTCGTCGACCGCGGGCACGGCACCGGCGTCGGCACCGGGCACCTGCAGGCGACGGGCACGGTGCAGGGGATCGGGATCGCGGAGTGGCCGTCGGCGCCGCGCGACGCGATCCGCCTGGAGCATCAGGGGTACGCGGACCCGGACGAACGACGCAGCAAGGCCGAACGCAACGTCGAGCTGGCCCAGGCGATGCTGGACGGGATCGCCGACGGCTCCACGGACGGCGCCCGGGACCCGGTGCGGGTCGCGGACATCCTGCTGGACCTGGGGCGCAGCCTCGTCGGGGCGGGCCGCACCCAGGACGCCGTCGACGCGTTCGAGACGCTGCGGGAGCTGGCGCCCGGCACCCGGCAGTGGGTCCTCGGCACCGACGCGCTCGCCCGGCTGCTGCTCGGCGCCGGCATGGACGAGGCGGTGCTGGTGCTGACCGCGCAGCTGCGCGGCGCCGGCGTCGCCCGCGACTACTGCGACTGGCTCGACGCGCAGGCCCTCGCGCAGCTCGGCGACGTCGCCGAGGCGTGGCGGCTGCTGCAGCCGGTGCAGCGGGTCGTCGACCCCGCCGGCCGGGTCTACCCGCCGGAGCACCTGGCCGAGCTCAAGCGCCTGGTGGACCGGCTGCACGCCATGTCCTGACGCCGGCGCGTCGATCGTGGCGGGCTGGGTATGGGCAAGGGCATGCGAATCGGCTACTTCCTGTCCTGCGAGGAGTACACCCCGGCGCAGCTGATCGAGCAGGCGAAGCTCGCCCAGGACGCCGGCTTCACCGGGCTGTGGATAGCGACGCGTGGCCCAGCGCGGCCGAGCGCCTGGAGATGCTCGACGAGGCCGTCGCCGTGATGCGGGAGCTGTGGGAGGGCGGGTTCGTCAGCCACCGCGGCACCCACTACACCGTCGAGCAGGCCCAGGTGTACACGCGCCCGGAGACCCCGCCGAAGGTGTACATGTCGGCGTTCGGGCCGAAGGCCCTGGAGCTCGCCGGGCGGATCGCGGACGGGTTCATGGCGAACGTCGGACCGCACTACGCCGAGCTCATCGACCTGTACAAGCGCGAATTCCTGTGATTGGGGGAGCTGTCATGCCGCAAGGGGTGTGGAGTGCCAAGCGGGAGCGGCAGTACGAGCACGTCAAACGCCAGCAGAAGGCCCAGGGCCGGCCGGAGGAGGTCGCGGAGGAGATCGCGGCCCGGGTGGTGAACAAGGAACGCGCCCGCGCCGGCGAGTCGCGCACGGCGAGCCGCACGTCGACGCAGGACATGTCGTCGGCACAGCGCGGGGCGCTGCGGGCCCGGACCACCGGCCCGGCCGGCCGCACCCGGGACCAGCTCTACGAGGAGGCCAGGCGCAAGAACGTCAAGGGCCGCTCCCGGATGACGAAGGCGGAGCTGGAGAAGGCGCTACGGTGACGGGGTGCTGTCGGAGTACGTGCGCCGCCCCGCCGGGCCGCGGGTGCGACCGTTCGCGACCTGGTACAGCGGCTACCGCGAGACCGGGGTCGCGCCCGCCGTGCACCGGGGGCTGCCGTCACCGACCCTGACGCTCATCGTCACTCTCGACGACCCGTTGCGGGTCGCGGCGCACCCTTCGGCGCAGACGCCGCCGGGGGTGTACGACACGCTGCTCGGCGGGCTGCACACGACGCCGGCGACGATCGTGCACGACGGCCGGCAGTCCGGCATCCAGATCGGCCTGTCGCCGCTCGGCGCCCGCGCCCTGCTCGGCCTGCCCGCCGGTGAGCTCGCGTCGCTGGACGTCGCCGCCACGGACGTCTTCGGCCCGTTCATCGACCTGCTGCGCGACCGGGTGCGGGCGGTGGGCACCTGGGCCGAGCGGTTCCGGATCGTCGACGAGATGCTGGCGACGAGGCTCACCGACCCGGTGCTGCCCGCGCCGGAGGTCGTGCACGCGTGGCGGCTGCTGCGCGGCGGCACCGTCACCGCCGCGGCGGTGGCCCGGGAGGTCGGGTGGAGCGGGCGGTACCTCAGCAGACGGTTCAACGAGGAGATCGGTCTGGCACCGAAGGCGGCGGCCAGGGTCGCCCGCTTCGACGACGCCCGCCGCCGCATGCAGGAGGGCGCGGACTCCCTCGCCGCGGTCGCGGCCGCCTGCGGCTACTACGACCAGGCGCACCTGACCCGGGAGTTCAGCGCCCTGGCCGGGCTGCCGCCGGCGCGGTGGCTCGCCGAGGAGCGGCTGCCGCCGTTCCGAAACGTCCAAGACCCGGACGTGCCCTGGTCGGCAGACTGGGCCGCATGACAACGACACCAGCACCGCAGGTGTGGCCGACCCTGCGCGCCACCGACGCCCGCGCCCTCATCCGGTTCCTCGTCGACGTCTTCGGCTTCCGGGAGGTCGTTGTGCACGGCGACGGCGACCGGGTCGACCACGCCCAGCTCGCCTGGCCGCTGGGCGGCGGCATCATGCTCGGCAGCGTCCGCGACGCCGACGGCGACAGGTGGCCGCTGCGGCCCGGCACGTTCGGCGCCTACGTGGTCACCGACGACCCCGACGCCCTCTACAAGCGCGCGGTCGACGCCGGCGCCGAGGTCGTCATGGAGCTCACCGACACCGACTACGGCTCCCGCGACTTCATCGTCCGCGACCCCGAGGGCAACCGCTGGTCGTTCGGCACCTACCGCGGCGAGCCCAGCTGAGCGCTTGATCGCTGCCGTGGTGCTTCAGGCGCTGCGGCGGCGGTCCGAGTTCATCGGCCACGGGGTGGCGGTCGCCTGGGCGGCGGCGTCCGCGTCGGTGACCAGGCCGCGCGGGTCGGCGGCGAGAGCGCTTTCCAGCGTCCGGTACGTCTGGATCGTGGACAGCGTCCCGCCTTCACGCAGCGTGTGGACGACCGCCGGCGCCGGCACCGCCAGGACCAGCGATCCGCCCTGCTCAAGGGCGATACCCGCAGTGACGCGCAGCATCATCACGCCGGTGCAGTCGATGGCGGTGACCTTCGCCAGGTCGATCACGATCCTGGGCTCGGGGCGCAGCAACAGCTGGGAGAGCGCGGTCTCCAGCTGCATTGCACTGGCCGCGACCAGCGCGCCGTGACACGTCAGCACCGTCGCGGCAGCGAGTCGGTCCACCGCGAAGGTGAGAGCTGCCATGCTGCCGACGATACGGTCCGCCGTGACGGTCCGTGAACCTCTGTCCAGGTGGAGGGACCACCCGACTGGCCGGTGACTGGACAGCCGGACGTCGCTTCGGGTGATCCGAGCAGCGGCCGGTCATTGGTCGGGCGGGTGTTCATGGACGAACCGGGGTGGGTACGCAACCAGTAGCCCCCGCGAACCGTCACGCCCGGACGAAAGGTGCTTCTGCGGTGAAATTGGACACTCGGCCGGCGGTCGTGGACTGCGCGCTGTACGTCGGCGGCGTCCGGCAGCCTGACGAGCTGCCGCTCGCCGAACTGTACGAGCGGGCCTGCGACCAACCGGATGCGTTCGTCTGGATCGGCCTGCACGAACCGGATCCGGACCAGTTCGCCGAGGCCGAGAAGGTGTTCGGGCTGCACCCGCTGGCCGTCGAGGACGCGCTGAACCCGATGCCGCAGCGGCCGAAGGTCGAGCGGTACGAGGACGTGACGTTCTTCGTCGCCCGGACCGCCCGCTACGTGCCGCACGAGGAGCTGACCGAGACCAGCGAGGTGATCGACACGGGGTCGGTCAGGGTGTTCCTCGGCCGCCAGTTCGTGGTCACGGTGCGTCACGGCGAGGCCGGTGAGCTGCGCTCCGCCAGGCACGACCTGGAGGCCAACCCGGCGCAGCTGGCCGCCGGCCCGTGGGCGGTGCTGCACGCGATCCTCGACCGGATCGTCGACGCCTACCTGGCCATCGTCACCGCCATCGACACCGACGTGCAGGCCCTGGAGATGGCCGTGTTCCGCCGGGACAGCGGCATCAGCATCGAGCGCGTCTACCAGCTGAAGCGGGAGCTGATGGAGTTCCGCACGGCGGCGGTCCCGCTGCAGCGGCCGCTGGTCACGCTGCTGGACAAGCAGACGTTCGCCCTGGCCAAGGAGATCCGCCGGTACTTCCGCGACGTCAACGACCACCAGACCCGGGTCGTGGAGCAGATCGTCAACTACGACGACATCCTCAACTCGATCCTGCAGGCCCGCCTGGCGCAGGTCACCATCGACCAGAACGACGACATGCGCAAGATCGCGTCGTGGGCGGCGCTCGCCGCGCTGCAGACCGCGATCGCCGGCATCTACGGGATGAACTTCGTCTTCATGCCGGAGCTGCACTGGCGCTACGGCTACTTCTTCGCCCTGGCGCTGATGTTCGGCAGCGGGCTGCTGCTCTACCGGGCGCTGCGCCGCAACGGCTGGCTGTGACTTTGTCCGGCTGCGGCTTCGACTTGCCTTACGCCGCCAGGCCGAGGGAGCGCATGTGGCGGGTCTCGCGGGCGGCCCGGGTCAGCGCCTGCACGGTCCGGGGGCCGGCGACGCCGTCGATGGTGAGCCCGGCCCTGGCCTGGAACCGGCACAGCGTGAGCGGCACGTCGGACACGGGGGAGCGCGGGTGCAGCAGGCCGATCTCGGCGAGGAGGTCACGGACCTCGCGCGGGTCGGCGGGCGGCGCGGCGGTCTCGGGAGCGCTGACGGCACCGGCGAGCGCGGCGCCGACGGCCTGCAGGGTGCGGCGGACTGTCATGCCCTCAAGTGTGGTCGGCCGGGCCGCCCGCCGCGTCAGGGCTTTCGGTCACTCCGACCCTGAGTTTGCCCTGAGGCACACCTAAGCACCTGGAATGACGACGCCGAATCCGGTGCGGGCGAGGCGCAGCAGGACCTGCCCCGGCGCGGTGAGCGTGGCCAGCTTCGCCGCCGAGGCGTCCTCGAGTTGGCGGATGCGGGTGTCGTACGACTCCCGCCCCTGCCTCCTGGCGGCATCGAGCACGGCCGTGTTGCGCCACACCTTGGCCCGCGCCTCGGTGAGCAGCCGGCGGGTCGCGGCCCGGTTCACCGGCGCCAGGACCCGGTCCAGCAGGCTCGGCCTGGCGGCGGTGCGACCCTCCACCTCCTCGGCCCTGACCCGCGCGAGCAACACGGTGTCGACGTGCGTGTGGTCGCGTTCCCGGGCGGCCCGCAGCTCCTCGTCGTCGAACTCGGCCGGCCCGATCACCGCGATCAGCGACTGCGGCAGGTCGTAGTTGATGTGCGCGTTCATGCCGAGCAGCACATGCCGCAGCGCCGGCAGCCCCGGCCGCTCCCGCGCCGTGTCGAACGCGATCCGCCACGGCCGCGACACCTCCTCGCCCGCGAGGTCCGCGTCGAGCGCGTCCAGGTACAGCTCGGCGAACGCGACGTCCCACCGGTTCAGCCACGCCGCGTCCAGGAACCCGCCCCGCTCGATCTCCTCCGCGACGGCAAAGGTGGTCCGCAGGTACGTCCCGTGGAAGTGCCGCCGCGCGTCGGCGGGTGCGAGCCGCGCGAGCCCGTCCTCCATCCGCCGGATGACCCCAGCGACCGCGTCGTCCATGCTCACCTCGCCCGGAGCTGTTCGTATCCTTCAGCGGTCCCGATCGCCTGCCGGGCGGCCGGGTTGCTGAGGTACTGGTTGACCGCACCGGCCAGGAACTCGGGCCGGACCCAGGTGTCGCCGGGCGTGTGCGTCGGCTGTCCGTACCGTGCCGCCTCGACCGTCTCCCAGGGCAGCTCGCGGACACCGAAGAGGGAGGTGACCCGCAGTCCTTCGGGCCGCAGCTCGATCCGCCCGGCGCGGCGGGCCAGCCGGGCGACCCGCACCAGGAACAGGACCGCCATGAGCGGAATGCCGACCCGCGAGGCCACGAGGTCGAAGTAGTTACCGGGCTCCTGCCACCCGTACGTGCAAACCAGGGCGGTCGCGACGGCGAGCGCGGTCGCGGCGTTCACCGCCTGCGCCTTCGTGGCCACCGGTGCCACGAAGGCACCGCCGTCGATCTCGAACGCGGCCGGGCGCCGCAGTGGCTGCAGCCGCCACCTGATGACCTGCATGGCGCCGAAGAACACGGTCGGCGGCAGGAAGAAGACGCCGATGCCGAGCACCATGTCGTGGAGGAAGGTCTCGTGCCAGCGCACGGCCGCCGCGATCCAGGCCGCCGCCAGCGCGGCTGCCACCCAGACGGCGACCATGGCACCCCGAATGGACCGCAGAGCGACGGGTGCGCTCGGTGAGGTCACGACCGCAGTGTGCGGCAACCGCGCAAGCATCGACAAGCGTTCGTCAGCCGCACAGGGCGCGGCGCAGGTGCTCATACCCTTCAGCGGTGCCGATGTTCTCCCGCGCGGCCGGATCGGCCAGGTAGTGGTTGATCGCGGCGGTCAGGAACTCGCGGCGGACCCATGCCTCGTCCGCCGGCCAGGTGGAAGACTTCGCCGCCAGTTGCTCCCAGGACACGTCGCGGTCGGCGAAGAGGGACCTGACGCGCAGCCCCGCGGGGCGCAGTTCGATCCGCCCGGACTGCCGGGCCAGCGCGGCGACCTTCACCAGGAAGCCGGCCACCAGGCACGCGAGGATGACACGGTGGAACCGCACCGGGAAGGGCGACCACCAGTCGTCGGGCATCTGTTGCAGGGACAGGATGGCCGACGAGTGCGCCAGGGTGAGCAGCAACGCCGCGCTCGCCGCCGCCACCTGAGTGGCCGCCGGTGCGACGAAGGCGCCCCCGGTGACCTCGAACGCGGCCGGCCGCGGCCGCGCCTTCAGGACCCCTACGACGATCAGCGCGCCGATGACGAGCGCCAGCGGTGGCAGGAAGAAGGCGGCGAAGCCAGCTGCGTCGTCGTGCCAGGCGTTGTGCCAGCGCCGGGCGACGGCGTACCACACCAGTACCGACGCCGACAGCACCACAAGGCCGACCGCCGCGGACCGGAGAGGGCGCGGGGCGATGAATGCCGTCGGTGAGGTCACGGTCGCAGTGTGCGGCAGCCGCGCCGGCATCGACAAGTGTTCCTCAGCCGCACAGGACGCGGCGCAGGTGCTCGTGCTCCTCGGCGGTGCCGATGTGCTGCCGTGCGGCGGGATCGGTCAGGTAGTGGTTGATCGTGTCGGCCAGGAATTCGCGCAGGACCCAGGCCTCGGCCGTGGGCAGGGACGCCTTCACCGCGCCGCGGCGGGCGAGGCCGGTGGCGCGCACGAGGTCCGGCCGGCCGATGCGCAGCTTCGGCGCCATGAGCCCGGTCCGTGGCGGCCCCGCCGACACCGCGTCCCACGGGACCTCGCGGGTGCCGTAGGCGTACGTGATCAGCAGTCCTTCGGGGCGCAGCAGTATCCGGCCGGCGCTGCGGGCGCGCATGTGAAGCCGTCGCAGGAAGGCCGCCACCATGAGCGCGATGACGGTGCACCAGCCGGCGACGGCGCTGCCCGGCATGGTCTCCGGCCCGTCGACCAGCAGCGTGCCCGCGCCGACGGTGCTGCCCGCGAGCGCCGCGACCGCGGCCGCCGCCGACAGCCGGTCGGCCGGCGGGGCGATGAAGGCGCCGTCGCGGACCTCGAAGGCCACCGGGCCGCGGCGCCGGTGACACGACGTGAGATAGGCGAACGTGACGGTGGCGAACAGCAGCGGCGGAACCACCAGGGCGTCTTCCCGCGCCGACTCGCTCCAGCCGCCGCTCCAGAGGAGACCGGCGGTGAGCCAGGCCGGCACCAGCGTCACCGCCGCCACCAGGACGGCGGTGCCCGCGCGGCGGGGGCGGCCGACGGCGGGTGCGGTCAGCGAGGTCACGGTCGCAGTGTGCGGCAACGGTGCGAGCATCGACAAGCGTTTGTCAGGCGCGCAGGACGCGGCGCAGGTGGACGTACCCCTCGGCGGTGCCGATACTCTGCTGGGCGGCGGGGACGGCCAGGTAGTAGTTGATCGCGTCGGTCAGGAACTCGCGCCGGACCCAGGCGTCGCCCGTGGGCAGGAAGGCCTTCACCGCGCCACGGCGGGCGAGGCCGGTGGCGCGCACCAGGTCTGGCCGGCCGATGCGCAGCCTCGGGTCCGTGAGCCCGGTCCGTGGCGGGCCGCCCGACACCGCTTCCCATGGGATCTCGCGGCTGCCGTACGCGTACGTGATCAGCAGCCCTTCGGGGCGCAGCAGCATCCGGCCCGTCCTGCGGGCGCGAATGAGGAGCCGCAACACGAAGGTTGCCGCCGTGAGCGCGAGGCAGATGTACCAGGTGGCGACGAACTCGCCGAGCCAGTCCTCCGACCGGTCGAACATCAGCATCCCGGCGCTGGCGGTGGCGCCGGCGAGCACGGACGTCGCGAACGCCGCCGACAGCTGGTCGGCAGGCGGGACGACGAAGGCCCCGTCGCGGACCTCGAAGGCCACCGGGCGGGAGCGCGCGAGACTCCACGTGAGGTAGCCGAGCGTGGAGCCGGTGAAGAGCACCGGCGGCAGCATCAATGCCTCGGCCCGCACCGAGGTGCTCCAGCCGTCGCCCCAGATGAGTGCGGCGGTGAGCCAGGCCAGCACCAGCGCGACCGCCACGGCGAGCGGGACGGTGCCCGCGCGCCAGGGCCGGGCGAAGGCGGGTGAGGGCAGCGAGGTCACGGTCGCAGTGTGCGGCAACGCGGCGGCGCCGGCAATCAATCCCTAGTCAACCGGTAGGTGTTGTGGGTATAGTGCCGCTCGAACGTTGCTGTACACGGCTGTCAATGAGGAGTGTCATCGATGCGTCGGCTCTCGGTCGTTCTGGCCGGTGTCATGGTCCTGCTCGGCACCACCCTGGCGGGGTGTGCCGCGGACAAGGAGCCGGCCGCCGCGCAGCCGGGTGCGGCGGAGGAGCCGTTGCGCGTCGGGTACCAGCGCTTCGGCGGGCTCAGCCTGGTGAAGGCGCGCAAGGCGGAGGCCGCCGGGACGACCTGGTCGCTGTTCGAGAGCGGGCCGGCGCTCACCGAGGGCATCAAGGCCGGCGCGATCGACATCGGCCAGGTGGGTGAGGCGCCGCCGATCTTCGCGGCGGCCGGCAAGATCGACTTCAGGATCATCGGTACCTCGAAGCCGGTGCCGAAGGGCGAAGCCGTCCTCGTCAAGGCGGCCAAGGGGTACACCTCCTTCAAGGACCTCAAGGGCAAGAAGGTCGCGCTCAACAAGGGGTCCAACGTCAACTGGCTGCTCGTGCGCCTCCTCGAAGCGAACGGCATGACCATCAAGGACATCGACGTGCACTACCTCAAGCCCGCCGACGCCCGGCCCGCGTTCGACAACGACCAGGTCGACGCGTGGATTATCTGGGACCCGTACTTCTCCCTCGCCGAAACGCCGGGCGTGAAGGTGCTCGCCGACGCGACCGGCCTGGCCAACAACCGCGAGTACATCCTCGTGTCGCCGCAGGCGCTGAAGTCGAAGCCCGGGAAGATCCGCGAGTTCCTCAAGACCTACCGCGAGGTCACCGACTGGGGCATCGGCAACCCCGACGAGCGGGTCAAGATCCTCGCACCCGAGCTGAACATCCCCGAGGACGTCGCCCGCCGCGCCCTGGACCGCAGCGCCCAGCCGCTCGCCGCGATCGACGCGTCCATCGGCACCGAGCTGCAGGAGATCGCCGACGGGTTCACCGAGCTGCAACTCATCCCCGGCAAGGTCGACATCAAGGGCCGCGTCGACGAGCAGTTCTCGGACATCCTGCGTTGACGACGCTCCTGACCCGCCCGCCGTCGCTGCGGGTCCCGCCGCGGCGGCGCCCCGCGGCCCGGCGCTGGCTGCGGGCGGTGACGCCGCTGGTCCTGCTCGCCGGGTGGGAGGGCGGGGTCCGCGGCGGGCTGCTCGATCCCGACAAGCTGCCCGCCCCGAGCGCGGTGCTGGAGACCGGCTGGCGGCTCGCGCTCGAAGGCACCCTCGGCGACTACCTGCTCGACTCCGTCCAGCGGGCCGTCCTCGGGCTGCTCATCGGCGGCCTGCTCGGCCTGGCGCTGGGCACGCTCGCCGGGCTCGTCCGGCTCGGCGACGACCTCGTCGACCCGACCGTGCAGATGGCCCGCATGCTGCCGCACCTGGGCCTGGTGCCGCTGCTCATCATCTGGGTCGGCATCGGCGAGTCCCTGAAGGTGACGCTCGTGGCGCTCGGCGCGTTCTTCCCCATCTACCTCAACACGTACTCCGGCATCCGCAACATCGACGAACGCCTCGTGGAGGCCGCTCGCACCTGCGGACTCTCCGGCCTCGAGCGCGTCTGGCACGTCGTGGTGCCCGGCGCGCTGCCGTCGCTGTTCCTCGGGGTGCGGCTCGCCTTCGCCGCCGGCTGGCTCAGCCTCGTCGTCGGCGAGCAGGTCAACGGGCAGGGCGGGCTCGGGTTCATGATGATGGAGGCCCGCGAGTTCAGCCAGACCGACGTCGTCGTGCTGGGCCTCGTCACGTACGCGCTGCTCGGCCTGGTCTCCGACCTGCTGCTGCGCCTCGGTGAGAGGAGGTTGCTGGCATGGCGGCACGGACTGCGGGCCCGGTGACCGCGACCGGGGTCCGGCGGGCCTTCGGCGACACCGTCGTCCTCGACGGGGTCGACATCAGCATCGCCGCCGGCGAGGTCGTCGCGCTGCTGGGTGGCAGCGGCTCCGGCAAGAGCACGCTGCTGCGCATCCTCGCGGGCCTGGACGGCGAGGCGACCGGCGACGTGTCCACCACCGACGCCACCGCCGTCGTGTTCCAGGAGCACCGGCTGCTGCCGTGGAAGCGGGTCGCGGCAAACGTCGCCCTCGGCGTGCGCGGCCCCGCCCTCAGGGAGCGGGTCGACGCCGCCCTCGAGGAGGTCGGCCTCGCCGATCGTCGCGACGCCTGGCCCGCGGAGCTGTCCGGCGGGCAGGCGCAGCGGGTGGCGTTCGCCCGGGCGCTCGTACGGGAACCCGACCTCCTCCTGCTCGACGAGGCGTTCGGTGCGCTCGACGCCCTCACCCGCCTGCGGATGCAGACCCTCTTCGGCCGCCTGCGGGCGACGCACGGCTTCGCCGCGCTGTTCGTGACGCACGACGTGGACGAGGCGCTGCTGCTCGCCGACCGGGTCCTGGTCCTGGACGGCGGCCGGATCGCCGAGGACCGGCTGGTGCCGCTGCCGCGCCCGCGGGCGGTGGACATGCCGGGGTTCGGCGCTTCCCGCCGGTCGCTGCTGGGGCTGCTCAACGTTCCGGTTGGTTGAGCTTCTCCACGCGGTAGGTCAGGTGGGTGGCCTCGGCGGTGTGGTGCTGCTCCAGCGGGATGAGCGTCACCGGGCTCTTGTCGGCTCCGGTCTCGAACAGCGGCGTGCCGCCGCCGAGCAGCACCGGGGCCACGTGCAGGGCGAGCCGGTCGACCAGGCCGGCTCGCAGCGCCTGCTGGATGATGCTCGCGCCGCCCATGATGTGCACCATCCGCTCCTGGGCGACGGTGGCCGCCGCGCGGATCGCCGCCTCGACCCCCTCGACGAACGTGAACGCCGTCTCGCCCCTGGTCACCGGCTCCTGCGGGCGGTGGGTGACGACGAAGACCGGCATGCCGAAGTAGCCGTTCTCGCTCGCCCAGCCGTTGGTCGCGTCGTACACCTGCCGGCTCGTCACCACCGCACCTGCCGCGCCGAACGTCTCCTTGAGCAGGCGCTTGCCGTCGGCGGTCCAGACCCACGCGTGCAGTGCGTCGCCGCCCGCGCCGAGCCCGGGGTGCCGGTCCAGGTCCGGCCCGGTGACGTAGCCGTCCACCGACATCGAGATGTTCGCCTCGACCAAAGCCATGTTCTGCCGTCCTTCCGGTTTCGTGTTCTTCGGGTGTACCGATTTCTTTCTGGTGTACCCGATGAGTTGGGAGTGTCGCCGTCGTCAGTATTGGAGTGTCCCTGCATCCGGAAGGACGAACCCTCGTGAACAAGATCATCTTCATGATGTCGATGTCACTGGACGGCTACTTCGAGACGACCGAGCACAGTCTTGCCTGGCAGGACATCTCCGACGAGCTGCACATCCACTTCAACGAGGAGATCGGCGCCGCCGGTGGCATGCTCAACGGCCGGCGCACGTACTCGCTGATGGCCGGCTTCTGGCCGACGGCCGACGAGGACCCCGACGCGCCGAAGTTCGTCGCCGACTACGCCCGCATCTGGCGCGACGTGCCGAAGGTCGTCTACTCCCGCACCCTGCAGTCGGCGTCGTGGAACACCACGATCGTGCGGGAGGTCGTGCCAGCCGAGGTCGAGGCGCTCAGGTCGGCCGCGTCCGGCGACCTCTTCGTCGGCGGACCTGACCTGCTGACCACGTTCCAGCGGCACGGCCTCGTCGACGAGTACCGCATCTACGTGCACCCGGCCGTGATCGGCGCCGGCAACCCGCTGTTCCACCCCGGCACCTCGCTGCGACTGCGCCTGACCGAGTCCCGCCCGTTCACCAACGGCGTCGTCCTGCTGCGGTACGCGTCGTAGCCCCTTCTCCGGTCTTCGGGGTGGCTCCTTGTTCGCTCTTTCTTGAGCGGCTTCAGTCGTGCCCGGCTTCAGTTGTGCCCGGCTTCAGTTGTGCCCGGCTTCAGTCGTGCTGCCCGGTGGCGCTTTGCGCGGCGCCGCCGGGTGGCGTCAGCAGCTCGAGCGCGGCGTGGTCGGGGCCGCCCGGGTCGGCCCGGAACATGACGAACCGCTGCCCGTCCACGGCCGTCAGGATCTCCGACGTCAGCTCCAGGCGCCCCGCCCGTACATGCTGAAACGCCCGCCGCGAGCCGCTCTTCACCCGCACGTCATAGGTCGCCCACAGGTCCGCGAACTCGTCGCTGCGGTGCTGCAGGTCGGCGACCAGCCCGGCACGCTCCGGCCCGTCGGCGACCGTGCGCAGGTGCGCCACGCAGTCCTCCGCCATCCGCCGCCACGACACGAACACCTCCCGGGCCGCCGGGTGCGTGAACACGTACGTCACCAGGTTCCCCGGCACCGTCAGACCTGGGAGCAGCGAACCGCCCTCCTCGTTGGCGGCGAGCAGATCGCTGGTCTGCGTCAGCACGTACGCCGGAGTCGGCCGCACCGTCTCCAGCAACTCCAGCAGCGCCGGCCTGACCTCCTTCCCCGACTCCTTGACGTCGTCCGCCGGACCGGCCAGGCGGTGCAGGTGCGCCCGCTCGTCGTCGTCGAGCCGCAGCACACTCGCGAGCGCGTCGAGCACCGACCGGCCCGGGTTGGTGTCCCGCCCCCGCTCCAGCCGCGTGTAGTAGTCGACGCTCACCCCCGCGAGCGCCGCCAGCTCCTCCCGCCGCAACCCCGGCGTCTGCCGCCGCCCGGTCCCGGCGGGCAGCCCCGCCTCGGCCGGACTGACCCTGCCGCGCCGGTTGCGCAGAAACTCCCCGAGACTCACGGTCTGATTCTGCCGGTCTTCTGCTTCCCCGGG
Source organism: Dactylosporangium sp. NPDC049742 (assembly GCF_040674675.1). Taxonomy (NCBI): domain Bacteria; kingdom Bacillati; phylum Actinomycetota; class Actinomycetes; order Micromonosporales; family Micromonosporaceae; genus Dactylosporangium; species Dactylosporangium sp. NPDC049742. The sequence goes on from NZ_JBFANF010000003.1 coordinate 56,828, forward strand.
AGGGGCCCTGCGAGGACCCCTCCCGCTGGGACCTGGCCTGACCTGGTCCTCCCGCCCTTGTACGAACGGCGGCAGGCTGCTGGTCATGACACAGCAGCACGTACTGGTGATCGGCGGCAGCTCCGGCATGGGCCTCGCCCTCGCCGCCCGACTCCTGTCCACCGGCCGCCGCGTGACGATCGCGGGCCGTTCCCCCGACCGCCTCGCCGCCGCGGCCGCCCACCTCGCATCCCCCGTCACCTGCGTCCAGGCCGACGTCAGCGTCGAATCGCAGGTCGCCGCCCTCGCAGACGACACGCTCGACCACGTGGTCGTGACGGCCGCCGACGCGGTGGGCGCCTACGCGCCGCTACCCTCCTTCACCCTCACCGCGGCCACCGCGGTCCTCGCCACGAAGGTCCTCGGCCCCTGGCTGGTCGCCAAACACCTCGCCCCCGCCCTGCGCCCCGGCGGCTCGCTCACCTTCACGTCGGGCATCGCCGCGTACCGCCCAGGCCCCGGCGCCTCGATGATCGCCACCGCCAACGGCGCCCTGGAATCCCTGGCCCGCTCACTCGCCCTGGAGCTCGCCCCCATCCGCGTCAACGTCGTCTCACCCGGCTGGGTCGACACCCCCATCTGGGACACCCTCGCCGGCCCAGCGAAACACGACCGCCTGTCCGCCATGGCCGCCAAACTCCCCACCGGCCGCGTAGGCACCCCCGACGACATCGCCCAGGCCTTCCTGTCCCTCCTCGACAACCCCTTCATCACCGGCACCGTCCTCCACGCAGACGGCGGCCACCGCCTCGTCTGACTGTGCTTGCTCCGCGGGCAAGCCCGCGGGGCGGGGGATTCTCACCCCGCACCCCCAATGCTCGCTCCCGCTCGCACTGCCAGCGCTGCCGCGCGGCAGCTTCACCCGCATGCGCGGGGGCAGCGTCGGCCCCGCGCACCGGCGGCGGCTTCGGCTACGCGCGGGCCGGCTTCAGCTCCTCGCGGCGGGGTTCGCTTCGGCTGCACGTGTGTCATGGTCTCGACCGCGTGTGTGGGGCGGCCGGCTCCGGTCGTGTGCGCGGACCCAGCATCAGCTCCTCGCGGCGACGGCTTCGGCTACGCGCGGGCCAGCTTCAGCTCCTCGCGCTGGGGGTTCGCATCGGCTACACGTGTGTCATGGTGTCGATCGGGTGCGTGCGGCGGTTGGCTTCGGTCCTGTGCGCGGGGCGGCTTCAGCTCCTCGCGCCGGAGCTCGCTTCAGCTGCGCGCGTGTGATGGTCTCGATCGAGTGCGTGCGGTGGTCGGCTCCGGTCGTTTGCGCGGGGCGGCTCCGGCGACGGGCGGGTGACGGCCTCGGTCGCTTGCGCGTGAAGGTCGGTCGCCGCGTCGCGGCGGTGGTGGCGTGACGCATCCAGGAGGTCACGCCACCCGCCCGAGTCAGCGGTCCCGATTGCGGAACATTCCGAGCGCCAGCGGGACCCCGATGATCCCGGCGAGCAGAGCGACCGCAACCCCGATCCAAAGTCCTGCACTTATGCGAGGCCTCGTGCCCGCCACGCCTTCGCGGCAAACTCTCGGCAGAGCCCGCACCCGCAGCCTGTCTCCGAGGCCCTGTGCCGACCTCGCGCCGGAGCCCGCGCCCGTGGCTGGCCGCCGATCGCTTCCGCGCTGCCGGCGACTTCCTGGTCCGTCGCATGGGTGCCCGTCGCATGGGTGCCTGACGAGTGGACGCCAATTGCCAAGCGACCCGCGTGTTCAGACTTCCCGCCGCTCGAGCCTGCTGCGAATCAGGACTCCTCGGGGTCAGGGTCTCCTGCGGGGCCGCCGCCGAAGCTGACCTCGTTGCCGTCGGGGTCGGCGTAGATGGCTTTCCTTACGCCGTTGTCGTACGTCTCCGTTCTCGTCGGGGTGAGACCGCGCTCGGCGGCTCGGGCCAGGCGCTCGTCGAAGTTGTCGACGAACACTGTGTGCATCGCGTGGCCTGCGCGCTCCGGAAGGAGCTCGATGTACAGGTACCGGTGCTCGGCCAGCGCCCACACGGCCTCCGTGTCGTTCGGCTCGAACTCGGGCGGCTCGCCGAGCAGTTGCTCGTAGAACCGCCGTGCTGCCGGCAGGTCGCGCACCGCGATGCCCGCGAACAGGTCGACCGTCATGTCCACCATCCTCTCAATCGGCCCGCAGTGCGCGAGCCGGCTCGGTGATGCGGGGTCATCCGTCGAAGCCCGTGGCGCCGTCGGTCTGCTCTCGGAGGATGTCGGCGTGGCCCGCGTGCCGCGCGGTCTCCTCGATGAGATGGACATACAGCCAGCGCAGCGAAACCCGGCCCAGGCGCGGTGACGGCACCGTGTCGTCGAGCGCGAAACCGGCGCAGATCTCCCGCGACGTGGCGCACGCCGCCCGGTAGTCGGCGACGAGCGACTCGATGCTCGCGTCGCCGGGCACGTCCCAGTTGTCGCTCGGCGACGCGCGGTCCCCGCCGGGCACGGGCCGCCCGCCGAGCACGCCGTGGAACCACTCGCGCTCCACGTCGGTGAGGTGCAGCACCAGTCCCGCTAACGTGGTCCGGGACGGCACGAGCCGCCGTGAAGCGTCCACTGTGGACAGGCCCGAGACCTTGCGGACGACGATGTCGCGATACAGGTCGAGGAACGTTTCCAGTACATCTCGCTCGCCGGCGGCGCTGACGAGCTCGTCGGGAGCGAGCGGTGGCGCAGGGCTCATGCGTCAACCATAGGATCTGGGTATGACACTTTCGCGGCTTCAGGACTCGCTCGACCTGATGTGCGCGACGGCGGCTCCCGACGCCGCCGCCGTGGCCGCGGTCGACGCATGGAGCCGGCGGACGGGGCTGGCGCTGCCGGCGGCCGTCCGCGAGTTCTACACCACCGACGTCTCCCTCGAACTGTCCGACGGCGGCACCTGGACGCTGCCCTTCACCAACCTGTGGCGCGAGTTCAGCGGCGACGCGACGCTGTGGACACTCGACGAGGTCCTCGCCGGGATGGGCGAGGAGAAGGTGTGCTTCGAGGCCGACGTCATGCGGATGCATCACGTGTACTTCCAGCCGGCGGGCGACGATCCGGTGCTGCACCACCACACGCGCGGCGAGGGCTGGAGCGTCGAGGAGGAGCCGTTCAGCGGCTGGTTGTTCGACTGGTTCGTGTCGTTCCACAACGACTCCGGCAGCCCGGCGTCCTTCTGGGGGCCGGACGCCGACCACGACGCGTCCGAGGAGCGCCGGCCGGTCCTGCCGTTCGGCAACGAACTGTGGCTGCGCGCCCGCGACCTGCCCGTGCCGGACGCGGTCGGGCAGGAGTTGACCCGCCGTCACGGCGAGCCGACGTCGGCCGGCGCGACGAGGTACTGGGGCATGCCCGACGGCCTCATCCAGATCACCGGCGACGCCGGCGGGTCCGCCTGGTGGTTGCACGGCGACGACCCGGCGGCGCTGCAACGGATCGCCGAGTCGGTGTGGTCGTTCGGCGACCTCGCGCGGACGCTCCGCAGCTCCACGATGTGCCACGACGAGACGGCCCGGAAACTCCTCGCGACGATGCGCGCCTAGTGCTGTGACTAGCGGGTTTCGGCGGCGAGGACGAGGCGGCGGAGGAGCTCGGCGAGGGTCTGCCGCTCGTCGGCGGTGAGCGCCTCCAGCAGGATCGACTCGCCGTGGTCCTCGCGCCCGGCCTGCTGCTCGAACGCGGCGCTGCCGGCCTCGGTCAGCCGTACGTGCACCCGCCGCCGATCCGCCGTGTCGCTCGTGCGGTCGATCAGCCCCGCCTCCTCCATCGGCGCGAGCCGCGCGGACAGCGCACCGCGGGTCAGCCCGAGCACGTCGGCGAGCTGGGACGGGCTTGTCGCGTACGGCGGACCCAGCCTCCGCAGCTTCATCAGAATCTTGAACTGCCAGTGCGGCAGCCCGTCCGCGGCGAGGGTGTCCCGGCGCAACTGCTGCGTGTGCCGGGCCAGGATCGAGAGCCGCACGAAGATCGCCTCTTTGACCGGATCGAGCCACGGCAGCTCCCGCTCCCACGCCTCGATGTGCTCCTGGACATCGTCCTCCATCGCCGCTCCCGCCGCCCGAAGTAGTTTTCTTGAGGATAGTTTTTTCGATTACTACTGTCGCCGTCATGACCGAGATCGCAGTTCCCCGGCAGGTCCTCGCGTCGGCCGCCCGCGCCCTCGCCCACGCCGGCCGGTGGCAGGACGCGGCGGCCCTGCTCGACGCGGCGCCGCCCGGAGACCCGGTGCTGGCCCTCACCTCGGCGCAGGTGGCCGTCGAGTCGGATTGGTTCGCCGGTACGACCGCCGCCCCCCACCGGCTCGCCATCGCCACCCGATACGCCTCTTCACTCGATGACGAGGGACGGTGGGACCTCGCGTTCGCCGGCCTGCGGACCGAGTACCGGACCGTGCTGATGACCGACCAGGCCGAGCGCGAAGCGGCCACGGCGCTCCTCCACCGCGCCGCCACGCTGGCCACCACCGCGCCGGACGCGGTCCGCAACGGCTGGGCCGAGATGTACCAGGGCCTCATCTGCGACAACCTCCTCAACAAGCCGGACACCGCACCCGCCCACTACCGCGTCGCGCTGGAGGCAGGAGCCGCCGACCCGCTCCTCGCCCGCGAGGCGCTGCGCCACCTCGGCGGCCACGACCACGACAACGGCGACACCGAGACCGCCCTCACCCGCTGGCGCCTCGCCACGGAACTGGGCGCCGCCGCCGGCAACGTCCCCGGCACGCTGTCCCAGCAACTCCTCCTCGCCGTCGCGACCCGAGACACCGGCAACGAGGCCGGTGCCGTCACCCTGGCCACCGAGATCGCCCGCTGGGCAACGGCCATCGGCGCGCCGGCCCTCGCCGCTCAGGCGACCGCCTTCCTCGCCGGCACCGACCCATTCGCTCCACCTCCTTCGTCGGCAACACCATCCGCGCCGGCCCCGATGACGCCGCGGCCGACCCAGCCCGCACCCGCCGCCACCGGCCAGGGACAGGCCGTGCCGGCGGTCATCGTCCCGTTCATGACCGCGCCGCTGGCGACCACGCCGCGGCAATGACGGACACGTTGTCGCGCCAATGCCCGGGTGCGAAAGTTGGCTGCCGGCAGCGACCAGTAGCGGTCGCCGCCGTCCGGGGCGGACGAACGCAACGTGGCGCCGGCATCTGTCAGTAGGGCTGAGCTGGTCAGTACATCAGCCGCCAATGCCATCAGCGGCAGGTAAGGCGGGAACCCTGGCCGTTCACGGTCGGGAGGAACGCCGTTACGGACCGGGACGCTTCTGGTTGTCGATGTACTCCTTGACCACAGCGAGGGGCGCGCCGCCGCAGGACGCGGCGAAGTATGACGGCGACCACAGGTGCTCGCCCCAAAGGTACTTGCGCAGGTGTCCGGCGAACTCGCGGCGCAGGTAGCGGGCCGAGACGCCCTTGAGACTGTTGACCAGCCGCGACAGGGCGACGCTCGGCGGGTAGTTGACGAGCAGGTGGACGTGGTCGTCCTCGCCGTTGAACTCGCGGAGTTCGGCGCCGAAGTCCCGGCACACCTCGGCCATGATCTGCTGGCACCGGGTGAGGATCGGGTCGGTGAGTGCGCCACGTCGATACCTGGTGGTGAAGACCAAGTGCGCATGCAGGTGATGGACAACGCTGCGACCCCTGCGAACATCCGGATCGGGAGTCCATCGTGGTGCCATAGACCGGTTGCTACGGTGGCTGTGTGAAGCTGGTCGTGCAGGTGAAGCTCCTGCCGACGCCGGAGCAGGCGTCGGCGCTGGAAGCGACCCTGCGCGCCTGCAACGCTGCCGCATCCGACGTTGCGGCAGTGGCCCGCGGCATCGGCTGCTACCGCAACTACGACCTGCGGCGGCACGCCTACCACGGTGTCAAGGACGACTACCGGCTCGGTGCGCAGGCGGCCCAGCACGTCATCAAGAAGGTCGCCGACTCGTACCGCACGCTCGCGGCCAACCTCAAGGCCGGCAACTACGGCAAGCCCGGCTCGAAGCGCCGCCGCAAGGTCGAGACGAACCCGATCAGCTTCCGCTGGGACGCGGCGCAACCGTACGACGCGCGGATGCTGTCGTGGCGGCATGACGCCCGCACCGTCTCCATCTGGACCGTGGACGGGCGACTCAAGGCGGTGGCGTTCGCCGGATCCGCCGACCAGTTGAAGGCCGTCGCCACCCATCCGGTCGGCGAGTCCGACTTGATGCATCGCGACGGCATGTGGTTCCTGTATGCCACGGTCGAGGTGCACGAGCCCGAGATGTATGACCCGGACGGGTTCCTCGGCGTCGACATGGGTATCGCGAACATCGCCTACGACTGCGACGGCGTGCGCTATTCCGGGACGGCGTTGAACGGCTACCGACGGCGTCAGCAGCGGCTGCGTCAGCGGTTGCAGGCGAAAGGCACCAAGTCCGCGAAGCGACTGCTGGCCCGCCGCCGCAAGAAGGAAGCGCGGCACGCCGCGAACGTCAACCATCGCATCGCCAAGAGCATCGTGATCGAGGCTGCACGCACCGGTCGCGGGATCGCCGTCGAGAAGCTGACGGGTGTCCGCGACCGGGTCCGGCTGCGCAAGCCCCAACGGGTCACGCTGCACGCATGGGCGTTCCAGCAGCTCGGCACACACCTTGTCTACAAGGCGCGCCGGGCGGGTGTACCGCTGGTCGAGGTCGACCCCCGGCACACCTCCCAGACCTGTGCAGGTTGCGGGTATCGGGACAAGCGGAACCGGCCCGACCAGGAAACGTTCAACTGTCGATCGTGCGGGGTCGTTGCCCACGCTGATCACAATGCAGCTCGCAACATCGCTGCGCGCGGTGTCGTGGACTGGGGCGCAGTCAATCGCCCGCACGCGCCCTGACCTCGCAGCCAGCGAGGAAGTGACCCGCAAGCCCGCCCATTCATGGGCGGGCAGTTGACAAGTCATAGACCGTCACAGGGACATCGCGCTCACACAGCGCCGAGACGACCAGCGGCTCGACCTTGTCCCACCGGCCACCGGCCAGGCCGCAGCCGATCCTCGGCATGTGGACGGACGCGCCGAGGTCCAGCGCGCGGTCGCCGACCGTCGTCAGCGCCCGCCCGATCGCCTCATAGCGGACCGGCGGCCCGGAGCTGCCTGTCTTGATCCCGTGCTGCCCGATCATGTTGGCCACGAACACGGACGGCTGCACCTCCAGCACCCGGACGGCGCCGAGGGCGAAGTCGTTGCCGGCGCGTTCGCGATGCCAGCGGCGGTAGTCGCGCTCGGGCTCGGGCCAGCGGCGGGACACGGCGAGGACGAATCCCGCGCCCCAGTGCCCCTGGTCGTTGCAGACGTGGGCGATGATCTTCGGGCCGCTCGCCTGGGGGCTGGTCGCGTCGCCTTTGATGATCCGCATTGGTGTCATGGCAGAGAGCATGCCAGCGGGGTACGACAAAATCGGGCCGGGTTCGTGACGTAGGTTCTCTGGGTGGCTGAGCGGGTGGAGATCTGGACCGACGGGGCCTGCAGCGGCAATCCGGGCCCCGGTGGCTGGGGTGCGCTGCTGCGGTACGGCTCGGTGGAGAAGGAGCTGTGCGGTGGCGAGGCCACGCCGACGACGAACAACCGGATGGAGCTGACGGCGCCGATCCGGGCGCTGACGGCACTGACCCGCGCGTCGGCCGTCGACCTGCACACCGACAGCACGTATGTCCGCAACGGCATCATGTCGTGGGTCGCGAAGTGGAAGCGCAACGGCTGGCGGACCGCCGCCGGCGAGCCGGTGAAGAACGAGGACCTGTGGCGGCAGCTCGACGACGCCGTCGCCCGGCACGAGGTCGCCTGGCACTGGGTCAAGGGCCACGCCGGCCACGTGGAGAACGAGCGCGCCGACCGGCTCGCGGCCCGCGGGCAGCGGGAGGCCCTGGAGGCGGCCGGCATGCCGGTGCCGGCGGCCACTCCGGCGCCCGTGTCCCGTCCCGCCCGCGCCGCCGCTGCCCCCGCCAGGAGCGGCACCGCGCCCGCCAGGACCGACGGCGTCCTCTGCCGGGCGCGGACGAAGTCGGGCAAGCCGTGCCCGATCGCCGCCCGCCCCTCCGGCCTGTGCCACGTCCACGACCCGGCAGTCCTCTGCGGCGCACCCACCAAACGCGGCACACCCTGCGGCGTGGCGACCGGCGGCGGCCGCTGCCAGGCCCACGCCTGAGTTCACGCGGAGGAGGCCGGGCGCGGGCGGCGGCGGTTGAGCAGCCACCAGGCGGTGACGAGGTCCTCGGTGCGGTGCAGGTCGAGGCCGGTCAGCTCCTGGAAGCGGTGGACGCGGTAGCGGACGGTGTTCTGGTGGACGGCGAGGCGGCGGGCGACCTCGCGGACCTGCTGGTCGCACTCGAGGTAGACGCGGGTGGTGTCCTCGATGTCGGTGGTGGCGCGGGCCGGGGTGTCGAGGGCCCGCATGTGCCGGGCGGTAAGGCCGGCGGCGATGCGGGTGTCGGACAGGACGAGCGGGCGCGGGCCGAGGTCGGCGAGGCGGACGAGCCCCGAGAGGTGGAACTGCTCGGCGGTGGTCAGCGCCAGGATCGCCTCCTGGAAGCCGTCGTGGAGCTGGTCGAGCGGCGCGGACGGGCCCGCGGCCACGAGGTGGCCGGTGAGGTGCTCGGGCGGGCCGGGCGCGATGAAGCCCAGGCACGTGCCGATCTCGGCGAACAGCAGCCGGTCCGCGGGCATGCGCAGGGCCGAGGCGACGGCGCGGCGGATGGCGGCGGGGTCGAGGGTGGGGGCGGCGAGCGGCACGTAGCGGGCGCGCGGGTCGAGGGTGAAGAGGTGGGCGTCGCGGTTGATCTGCTCGGCGGGGAACGTGCCGCTGAGGACGCCGGCGGCGAAGGTGGAGCGGCGTTCGGCGTCGAAGTGCGCGCGCTCCAGGGCCAGGTCGTGCTGGACGCGGGCGAAGACGGACGATGCCTCGTTGGAGAACTCCCAGGTGCTGTCGTGCACGGCGAGGAGCAGGTCCATCGGCAGGCCCACCTCGAGGCCGACCTCGTCGAGGAGGGTGAGCATCTCGCGGGAGCCCATCTGGTACCCGGCGGCGAGGACCTCCGGGGGGATGCCGCGCGCGCCGCGTTCGACGGCGAACTTGTTGAGCAGTTCGCGCAGCGCGCCGTCGGGGACGCGCAGGAACGACAGCTCCGAGACCAGGGTGTCCATGAACTGCTGGGCGGTGGCGCGGATCTCCTCGTCGGTGAGGACGTCGTAGCCCGGCAGGTGCGCTCGGGCGAGTTTGAGGAAGCGGTGGCCGAAGGCGTCCTGCCTGGCGCGCAGCAGCTCGACGGCGGCGGCGATCGTGCGGCGGGTCGGCTCGTCGAGGGTGGCGAGGTCCGGCATGCCACGGCGGGACGGCCACGACGGCGGGATCGCGCTCGTCATCGCATCACCATAGGGACTTTGTAGCCAGGAACAAAGTCGTGCGCGGGACGTTGGTTCGCACACCGTAGCTGCGCAGTGCGGGCGCCGCCACACTGTGATGCACCTCATGGGCGCGTTTGTTCCCCGCGCCATCTCCTGCTTCCGCCAAGGCAAAGGTGACAAGGATGGCAAACAGGGCGTACATCCTCACGCTGCTGTTCGTCGGCAACCTGCTGAACTTCTACGACCGGGCGCTGCCGGCGGTCGTGCTCGAACCGATCAAGGAGGAGTACCGCCTCGACGACACGCAGGTCGGGATCCTCGCGTCGGCGTTCGTGCTCGTGGCCGCGATCGCCGGCGTTCCGCTCGGGCGGCTCGCGGACCGGATCCCCCGCAAGACCGTGGCGGGCTGGGGCCTGTTCGCGTGGAGCCTGTTCACGGCGGCCGGTGGCGTGCTGACCAGCTTCTGGGGGTTCCTGGCATCCCGGGTCGGCGTCGGCGTGGGGGAGTCGAGCTACTCGCCGGCGACCGGTTCGCTGCTGTCCGACCTGTACCCCAGCGAACGGCGCTCCCGGGCGAACGCGGTCTTCATGCTCGGCTTCCCGATCGGGACGCTGCTGGCGTTCTTCACGGCGGGCGGGCTCGCCGTCGCCTTCGACAGCTGGCGCGCGCCGTTCCTGATCGCTGCTGTTCCGGGTGTACTGGTGGCGTTCCTCGTCCTGCGCGTGCGGGAACCGGAGCGGGGCGCCGCAGAGCCAGCGCAGGATAACAACCAGGAAATGCAGAAAATCAGGAATGTCCGATCCGTGTACGGGCTGATCATCGCGTTCGCCGGGTACAACTTCGCCGCGTACGCCATCGGCACGTTCCTCACCCCGGTCCTGCAGCGGTACTACGGGCTGGACCTGGTCGAGGCAGGCGCGGTCGGCGGAATCGTCATCGGCGTCACCGGCCTGGCCGGGCTGCTCGTCGGCGGCCGGCTGCTGGACGCCGCCGCCCGCAGGTCCGCCGCCGCCCGCGTCCACGTCGCCGTCGCCTGCCTCGCCGGGGCGGCCGTGTGCACCGCCGGCGGGCTGGCCGCCGGAGCGGACGCGTTGTGGCTGCTGGTTTTGCTGCTCAGCGTCGGGTACCTGCTCGGCATCATCTACCTCGCCGCCGCCGTCCCGGTCATGGCCGACGTGATCCGCCCGAAGCAGCGCTCCGGCGCGATCGGGCTCATGTCCGCCGTCGGCTACCTGCTCGGCGGCGCCGGCGGCCCGATCGTCGTCGGCATCGTCTCCGACGCGATCGCCGGCCCGGGCGCGTCCGCCGCCGCCGAGGCGAACGGGCTGAAGACCGCCATGATGATCGCCGTGCCCCTGGCGTTCGCGGTCGCCGCGGCCGGCATGCTGCTGGCGGCGCGCTCCGTGCAGGCGGACCGCGAAGCGATGCTGGCGACCGCATGAACCACACGACCGTGCTCATCGTCGGCGGCGGCTTCTCCGGCATCGCGGTCGCCAGAGCCTTGCTGGCGGACAAGACGGACTTCGTCATCCTCGAACGCGAGCCGGACACCGGCGGCGTCTGGCAGTCCAACACGTACCCGGGCTGCACCTGCGACGTGCCGTCACACCTCTACTCGTTCTCGTTCGCACCCAACCCCGACTGGTCGTCGACGTATTCACCGCAGCCGGAGATCCGCGCGTACCTGCGGCGCTGCGTCGAACAGTTCGGGCTGCTGCCGCACATCCGCTTCGGCGTGGACGTGCTCGCGGCGCGGTGGGACGAGTCCGAGCAGCGCTGGCACGTCACCACCAACGAGGGGGATTGGATCGCTCATGTACTGGTGAGCGCCGTCGGACCGCTGACCGAGCCGAAGCTGCCGGACGTGCCGGGCATCGACCGGTTCCGCGGCACGACGATGCACTCGGCGCGCTGGGACCACGGCTACGACCTGACCGGCAGGCGGGTCGCGTCGGTCGGCACTGGGGCGTCGGCGATCCAGTACGTGCCGCACGTCGCCAAGCAGGCCGGCACGCTGTACGTGTTCCAGCGCAGCGCCCCGTGGATCACGCCGCACGACAAGCGCCCGATCACCGACGCCGAACGGGCGGCATTCCGCCGGAGCCCGCGCAAGCAGCGGTTCGAGCGCGGCAAGGTGTACGCCGGCAAGGAACTGCTGGTGCTCGGCATGGCCAAGTACCCCCGGCTGATGAAGGCGCTGGAAGGCGTCGCGCGCAAGCACATGGAGCGGCAGGTCGCCGACCCCGAACTGCGCCGCGCCGTCACGCCCGACTACACCCTCGGCTGCAAGCGGATCGTGCCGTCCAACGACTGGTACCCGGCGCTGCAACGGCCCAACGTCGAGCTGGTGCCGCGGGCGCTGCGCGAGATCCGCGAGCACAGCGTCGTCGACGCCGACGGGGTCGAGCGCGACGTCGACGCCATCATCTTCGGCACCGGCTTCCACGTCACCGACATCCCGTTCGCCGACAAGGTCCGCGGCCGCGGCGGCGCGCTGATGAGCGACGGATGGGCCGGGTCGCCCCGCGCGTACCTGGGCGTGTCCGTGCCCGGCTTCCCGAACTTCTTCATGATGCTCGGCCCGAACTCCGGGCTCGGCCACAGCTCGATGGTGTACATGATCGAGGCGCAGGCCGAGCACGTCCGCCTGGCCGTCGCCGCACTCGCGAAGGCGGGCGCCGGGAGCATCGAGGTCACCAGGGCGGCGCACGACTCGTACAACAGCGACATCGACCGCAAGATGGCCGGCACGGTGTGGGAGGTCGGCGGATGCCGCACCTTCTACCAGGACGCCAACGGCCGTAACGCCACCATCTACCCCGACTGGACCTTCCGGTTCCGCCGCCAGGCCATCCGGTGGCGCCGGGACGCGTACACCCTGGAGGACGCCCGATGAAGGCGGTCACGCTCATTGACGGCCGGCTCGAGGTGGCGGACCTGCCCACGCCCCGGCCGGGCCCCGGGCAGCTGCTGCTCGCGGTGCGCCGGTGCGGCATCTGCGGCTCCGACCTGCACGCCCGCAAACACGCCGACGAGCTCGCCGACGTCCTCGCCGTGTGCGGCTATCCGCGGTACCTGCGGCCGGCGCAACAGGTCGTGCTCGGCCACGAGATCTACGGCGACGTCGTCGAGCGGGGCCCTTCCACGACCGGCCGAATCCGCACCGGAACGCCGGTCGTGGCGGTGCCGCTGGTGCGCCGCGACCAGCAGGTCGACGGCATCGGCCTGTCCGCGGACGCCCCCGGTGGCTACGCCGAACACGTCGTCGTGCAGGAGTCGCTCACCCTCCCGGTGCCGAACGGGCTCGCCCCGGACGTCGCCGCCCTCACCGAACCCCTCGCCGTCGCCTGGCACGCCGTCAACCGCGCCAAGGTGACGAAGAAGGACGTGGCGGTCGTGCTCGGCTGCGGCCCCGTCGGCCTCGCGGTCATCGCCGTCCTGAAGTCCCGCGGCGTCGCCACCGTCGTCGCCAGCGACTACTCGCCGGCCCGCCGCGCCCTGGCCACCCGCTGCGGCGCCGACATCGTCGTCGACCCGGCCACCGGCTCACCGTGGTCCGCGCTCGACGGCCACGGCTTCGTGACCGCGATGCCCGTGGAGTACGCCGCCGGCATCGACGCCATGGAAGGCCTCCACCGCCTGCCCGTGCCGTGGTGGACGGCGTGGCGCGCCCTGGACAGGCTCGGCGCGACCCGCCCGAAACGCCCCGTGGTCTTCGAATGCGTCGGCGTGCCCGGCATGATCGACTCGGTCCTCGCCGCCGCGCCGCTGCACTCCCGCATCATCGTCGTCGGCGTCTGCATGGGCGCCGACGCGTTCCGCCCCGCCCTGGCCGTGAACAAGGACCTCGACCTGCGCTTCGTCGTCGGCTACACACCCCTGGAGTTTCGCGACACCCTGCACACCCTCGCCGACGGCAGGCTCACCGTGTCACACATCGTCACCGGCCACGTCGGCCTCGACGGCGTCGACGGCGCGTTCACCGCCCTGGCCGACCCAGAGGTCCACGCGAAGATCCTCATCGACCCCACAGTCCGATGACCCCGGCACGGCCCGCGCTGCTGCCACGACGGTTCCGACCACGCCGGCAGCGGCGACGGTCCGTGTCCATGCCGGTGGTGTCCGGGCGCCCCAACGGCACGGGGTGATCGACGGCGCGACCTCGTCGTGTGGGCCAGCCCGCTGATGCGGATGATGATGAAGTCGTGGCCGCTGTCGGCACCATCCACACGTACTATCAGCGCCGACGTGGCAAAGACTGAAACCGATGGCGCGCACTCCTTCGCGGACCGAGCCTACGCTGCCGGCCGGGGGGTGCTGACTGTGACGCGACCGCCAGCCGTCGTGGCCGTTCTGAAGATCCTGGAGAACCCTGATGCTGAGGTAGCCTGCCCCCGGTGCGGCGTCGGTCACCTCACCCTCGCCAGGGCCGAGAGTTCAATTGAGGAGCGAGTTTCCTGCCCAACCTGCGATTTTGAGTCACCGGATTCCTTCCGTGGATACTCCGGCCTTCAGGCCGGGGAGGAAACGGAACTCCTGCGGAGCAGGGCAGGGAAAGCCGATCCGCCGCCAAGGCGGATAGGTGTTTGCCCGGGTGTCACCGCAAGGTTCACCCTCTAGGCGGTTATCGTGTGGGCCGTGTCCAGGGCTGTGAAGCGGGCGTTCAGGTACCGCTTCTACCCGACCCCCGGGCAGGCCGCCGACCTTGCCCGGACGTTCGGGTGTGTCCGACTGGTCTACAACCTGGCGTTGCAGGCCCGGACCGAGGCGTGGACGCTGCGCCGGGAACGGGTCAACTACCACGCCACCAGCGCGATGCTCACCGGCTGGAAGAAGACCGGGGAACTGGCGTTCCTCAACGAGGTCTCCTGCGTGCCGTTGCAGCAGGCGCTGCGCCACTTGCAGGTGGCGTTCACGAACTTCTGGGCGAAGCGTGCCAGGTATCCGACGTTCAAGTCCAGGAAGCGGTCGCGCCGCTCGGCGCAGTACACGACCAGCGCGTTGCGCTGGCGCGACGGCCGGCTCACCCTGGCCAAGATGACTGAGCCCCTGGACATCGTGTGGTCCCGGCCGCTGCCCGAAGGAGCTTCGCCGTCCACGGTGACCGTGTCGCAGGACACCGCTGGCCGCTGGTTCGTGTCGCTGCTCTGCGACGACCGGGTCGAGCCGGTCCCGGCCACGGGCGCGGTCGGTGTCGACGCAGGGCTCAACAGCCTGCTCTGCCTGTCCACCGGGGAGAAGGTCACCAACCCCAAGCATGAACGCCGGGACCGAGCCGCGCTCGCCCGCGCCCAACGCAACCTTGCCAGGAAGGAGAAGGGGTCCGCGAACCGGGCGAAGGCCCGGCTGAAGGTCGCCCGCGTCCACGCCCGGATCACCGACCGGCGCAGGGATCACCTGCACAAACTGAGCACTCGACTCGTTCGTGAAAACCAAACGATCGTGATCGAGGACCTGACGGTGCGCAACATGATCCGAAACCACCGCCTCGCCCGCGCCATCGGCGACGCGGCCTGGCGGCAGTTCCGCACCATGCTCGAATACAAGACCGACTGGCACGGCCGCACCCTGGTCGCCGTGGACCGCTGGTTCCCGTCGTCCAAACTGTGCTCGACCTGCGGTGCGCTCGCTGAACATATGCCGCTGCACGTGCGGACGTGGACCTGCCGGTGCGGCACCGTCCACGACCGCGACGTCAACGCGGCCCGCAACATCCTCGCGGAGGGGCTCTCCGTGATCGCCTGTGGAGGCGGTGTAAGACCTCAACGAGAGTCCTCTCGGACGGGGCAGTCGTCGGTGAAGCAGGAACCCCCTGGGGCGACCCAGGAAATCCCCGCCCTTTAGGACGGGGAGGACTGTCAAGGGTTCGTCTTACCCCACCAAGCCAAGCGACGGTTCTGTTTAGACCGCGTCTCATTTGGAGGCTGAATGTGGAGCGTTGGTGTCCCGGCGGGGTGTTCGAGCCGGCCGCTGTGCGGACGGCAAGGTGCTCGACAAGCTTCCGCCGCCGACGATGCGGTGGCGTCCCCGCCGGCGGCGCCCCAGTGCTCGCGCAGGGCCGGTTCGATGCCGTCGAGGTGTGCGCGCACGAGACCGGGCACGAACGTCAGGGCGCCGACTGGCCACCAGCGGGCTGCGCGCTCGTCGTGTGGCTGGCGGTGCAGCGACGGGCGGGCCAGCTCGCCCGGCGTGAACGCCTGCTCGACCGCCCGCTCGACCGCCCGATAGCACGTGCGCACGCTCGGGCGGAGGGCGCCACCGCCGTCGCCGGCGTGCTCACCGGCCGGGTCGACCCGTCCGGACGGCTGCCGGTCAGCTTCCTCGACGAGGCGCTCGCCCCCGCCGTGACCCGGGTCTTCGCCGACGTGGACGGCGAGCCGCTCGTCGCCCACGTCTCCTTCGCCCCCGACGGGCCGGCCACCCCCGCCGAGGCCCACCGGCGCTGCCTGTCCCGCCTGCCGGTCTGGCGTCCGGCACGAGCCGCAAGTAGGTCGCGGACGGGGGTTGCGGAGGGCTACTAGGGTGCCGGACACCCCGCCCTCAACGGAAACGGTTGGCAACGCATGCCCACGACAGACGAGATCATCAAGGACGTCCGCACGAACGGCGGCACCCACCTCGACCTGTCCGGCCGCCGGCTCACGAGGCTTCGTCCGGCCATCCGAGATCTCACCACGGTCACCACCCTCGACCTGAGCGACAACCGGCTGACCGCGCTGCCCGCCTGGATCGGCGACCTGACCGCGCTGACCGAGATACGCCTCGACAACAACCAGCTCACCGCGCTGCCTGACGAGATCGGCGAGCTGGTCGCGCTCCAGCACCTCACGGCCAGTCGAAACCAACTGCGGACGCTGCCCGACCGGATGCGCGACCTTGCTGCGCTGACCACGCTGCGGCTCGATGGCAACGAGCTCGCGACGCTGCCCGAGTGGTGCGCGGACCTGCGCTCCTTGCACACCCTGACCGTCGAGGGCAACAAGCTGACACGGCTGCCGGACACCATCGGCGAGTGTGCCGCACTCGTCGAACTTCGCGCCGGGAACAACCTGATCCACGCGCTGCCGGAGACGATCTGCGATCTCGGCGGTCTTCGTACGCTGCTCCTGGACCACAACAAGATCGTGGCGTTGCCCGAGTCGATCGGAAAGCTGTCCTCCCTGACCGGACTGCTTCTCAACACGAACCAGCTCACCGCCTTGCCGGCGTCGTTCGCCGACCTCGTCAACCTGATCGGGCTGTCGTTGGGATCCAACCATTTCACTGAGTTCCCGGCCCAGCTGCGCGGCTGCACCGCCCTCAAGCGTCTCTACTTCACCGGCATGGTGAGCGAACTGCCCAGCTGGATCGGCGAGCTGACCCGGCTGACAGAGCTCGACATCCGCAGCAGCGGTCGGCTGACCGAGTTGCCCGAGTCGATCGGCAATCTCACCGCACTGACCTCGCTGAACCTCTCCGGCCATGAGCTCGCGACGGTCCCCGAGTCGATCGGCCGGCTCTGCGAGCTGGAGACCTTGGACCTGTCGTACAACAAGCTGCGCTCATTGCCCGACTCGATCGGCAACCTGCACGCGTTGCGCGCGCTCTACCTCGATGAGAATCTGCTCACCGAACTGCCCGAGTCGATGCAGGGGCTCGACCGGCTGCAATTGGTCCGCGCCAGGTTCAACTCGTTCACCGGGAAGCCGCGCGTTTCGGCGACCACGAAGGTAGAGGCCAAGCCCAACCGGTACTGACGCGCGCGCCTGAAATGGACTTTAAGACCCTGTTTCATTTGGGAGTTTTGAGTAGCTTGCGGTAGCAGATGAGGGTGCAGGCGATGGTGGTGAACGCGGCGAAGTGGGTGGCGTAGCGGTCGTAGCGACGTACCAGGCGTCGGTAGCGCATCAGCCACGACAGCGTTCTCTCGATCACCCAGCGGTGCCGGCCGAGGCGTTGTGAGGACTCGACCTTCTTGCGGGCGATCCGCACGGTGATACCGCGTCGGCGGACCTGCGCCCGCAGCGCTTTGTGGTCGTAGGCCTTGTCGGCGTGGAGCTTGTGGACAGGCGGCGGGGTCGGCCGCGCCGGCCCGCCACCGCGGGCATGCCGTCCAGCAGCGGCAGCAGGATGGCCGCGTCGGGGGTGTTGGCCGCGGAGATGGCCGTCGTCAACGGCAGGCCGCCACGCTCGACCATGGCATGGATCTTGCTGCCGGGCTTGCCGCGGTCGACCGGGCTTGGACCGGTCAGATCGCCGAGGAGGTCGGCCGAGCGGTACGAAACACGGTTCGTTGAACGTCTTCCATAGGCACGAGACTAGTTTGTGGTTCGCGCCAGTGGTGCCAACAGGCCATGCGCTGGTCACGACCGCCCCGACGGGACCGCCGCCGAGCGATTTGCGCGCGGATACCGCTTCGTCCTGGTGGCCACGGACGTCACGCTGCTGGCCCGGGCGGCCGGCCAGGCACTGCGCCTGGCCGACCGCTCATGACGGGCAGGACTCGGCTGTCCGCCGGGCGGCACCCGCAGCAGTCCACAGTGGATGGCACCCGGTCGGCCGCGCCACGGCTGAGCAGTCAACCCCTCGGCCGATGCCGGCCCGGGCGGGATCGTCGACCGATTGTGCCTGCTCGGCCCGATTCGTGTTGTGGCTGGCGCGCGACCGGAGAGGCCACCTCAATGCCTGGCCGCTGGGCGCTCAGTCCGTCGGCTGGGCCTGCCGGGCCTGACGGTCGCAGAACACCGCTTCGATCAGCCCGGCCAACGCCTTGGGGAACACTGCTGCCGGGTCGATGTCCCTCATGGTCAGCGAGGCGGTCAGGGTCTTGCTGCCGTCGGGCCTGCTGATCATCAGCGCTCCGTAGCCGCCCGGAGCGCCGCCGTTGTGGTGCACGATCGTGCCATTGCCCGGGCCCAGGTCCTGCACCCACAGCCCCAGCCCGAGGCCGAACTTGCCGTGCGGCGTGAGCATCTCGGCCAGCAGCGGGGCCGGCAGCAGCTTGCCGCCCAGCAGCGCGGTGATGAAGGTGCGGAGGTCGCCGGCGGTCGAGATCAGGTCACCGGCGCCGGCCAGCAGGGAGGGGTTCTGGCGGCTGACGTCGGCCACCTTCCACTCGCCGGCGTCCTGGTAGCGGTAGTAGCCGTGGGCGTGCGGCCCGGGGAGATCCGGCGAGGTGGCCGACACGACGGTGTCGGACAGATCGAGCGGCCCGAGGATCCGGCGCTGCGCCTGATCGGCGTAGGAGCAGCCGGTGACCTTCTCGATCAGCAGTAGAGCCAGCGTGTAGTTGGTGTTGGCGTAGCTCTGGTCGGTGCCCGGCTCGAACCGCGCCGGCTTGGCCAGCGCGAACCGCACCAGTTCCTCGGGCCGGTACGTGTGGAATCGGTTGTCCACCCACTCCTTGCCCTGCGAGGGGAGCCCCATCACGAACGTTCCGTCGGGGTCGGGCTCGCCTGTGTAGTTGTACAGCCCGCTGGTGTGCTGCAGCAGCATCCGGACGGTGATCCGCTCGTCCAGTCCGAGCTCGGGCAGGTGGTCGGCCACCGGGTCGTCCAGCCCGAGTTTGCCCTCCCCCACCAGCTGGAGCACCACGGTGGCGGTGAACGTCTTGAGGACACTGCCCGCCCAGACCTGCCCGTTCACCGGCGGCTCGGCGGTCTCGCCCAGCTTGCTCACTCCGGCGCGGCCGTCCCAGTCGCCCCGTTCGTCGTGGATGTGCAGCTCCGCGCTGCCGAAGCCGGCGTCGACGAACGCCTCCAGGATCTGCTGCAACTCCGGACGATCCTGCCCGCCGGCCACGTCGTAGGCCGGGAGGTTGTGGGCGGTGATGTCGCCGTATTCGGTGGTCGCACGGATGTTCAGCTGGGCGGCGGCACCTTCGGAGTTCCTGAGCGTGTTGCGGATCCGGCCGGAAGAAGTGCCGGCGTCCAGGGAGGCCGAGACTCCGTGCGCGGCGCCGACCGAGATCGCACCGTGCTGCGTGCGCAGCACGACCGTGCCGCGCACGGCCTCGGTGATGCGGATGTCGCCCTGCTGGGTGCTGATCTCCGCGGGGCCGCCCAGACGGCCGACCGAAATGTCGCCGGCGTGGGCGACAAGGCGCACGCTCGCGGCCTCGTCGAGGTCGACCGCGCCGTGCGCGCCGTCGAAGGTGACGTCGCCGAGCCGTCCCACGGCGTTCACCGAACTCGCCACCGCCATCTGAAGATCGGTCGGCGTTCGCTTCAGCGCGGCCCCCGATCGGCAATTGCAACAGCGCCGCCCAACTCCACCATCAGCCTCGCTGAACGACAGTGACTGGGAGCCGCGAGGTACGCTCGCGTCAATCGTTTGCCGTCGACGGTGGGGTTATGGCGCAGACTTTGATCGTGTCCCGGGAGCGGGTCGGGGCATATCCGACGATTCAGGACGCTCTGGAAATCGCGACCGACGGTGCGGTGATCTCGGTCGAGGCGGGCACCTATGCCGAGGTGGTCCGGCTGCAGCGGCGCAAGGTGAGCATCGTCGCGGCGGGGAAGGCCGGCTCGGTCACGCTCGACGCGACAGGGCTCGGCGGCTCAGCCGTGGCGTGCGAGTCAGCCGAGGTCACGCTGCGCGGTCTGGTCCTGACCGCCGACGACTATCCGGCGGTCAGCGTCACCGGTGGCCGGCTCGCGATCGAGGCGTGCGAGGTCGGTGCCGTGTTCGCGGCAGGGCTCAGCATCACCGACGGCGCGCACGTCGAGGCGACCGATGTGAAGGTGACGCAGGGGCAGTACGGGATGGTCATCGAAGACTCCGACGGCATCGTCGACAAGTGCGAGGTGCGCAACATCGCCGACGACGGGGTGATCGTGCGCCTCGGGGCAAGCCCCGTCATCCGCAACAGCACGATCGAGGGCTGTGGATTCCGCGGCATCTACGTGTACCACGCCGCAAAGCCGACGATCGAGCGCTGCGACATCTCGGCCACCGGCGACGCCGGCGTCTCCGTCGCACACCAGAGCGCACCGACGATCACGGAGACGTGGATCCACGACACGCACGGTGTCGGCATCATGTTCGGCCGTGGCTGCGGCGGGCTCGTGGAGAGCTGCCGCGTCGAGTCGACGGCCACGCCGGGCATCCACGTCGACGAGGGCGCCAGCCCGACGATCCGCGAGGCCGACGAACGGCACCGGCCGCGGGTCGGCGTGCAGGCGATCGAGGGCGCGACGAAGCAGGACACCGACAAGGTCGACAAGCTCCTCGCCGAACTCGACTCGATGATCGGGCTGGCCGGGGTCAAGGGCGAGGTCCGCTCGCTGATCGACGAGATTCAGGTCAACGAGTGGCGCCGCAGTGCCGGCCTCGCCGTCGGCGCGGTCAGCCACCACCTCATCTTCACCGGGGCGCCCGGCACCGGCAAGACGACCGTCGCCCGGCTCTACGGGCAGCTGCTGAAGGCCCTCGGGGTCCTGCCCATCGGCAAGTTCAAGGAGGTTTCACGGCGTGACCTCGTCGGGCAGTACATCGGCCACACCGCGGAAAAGGCCACGACCGTCTTCGAGGAGGCGCTCGGCGGGGTCCTGTTCATCGACGAGGCCTACACACTGGCCCGCTCCGGTGGCGCCAGCGCCGACTTCGGGCAGGAGGCGATCGACACGCTGGTGAAGCTGATGGAGGACCAGCGCGACCAGGTCGCCGTCATCGTGGCCGGCTACACCGCCGAGATGGCCGACTTCCTGGACGCCAACTCGGGTCTGGCGTCGCGGTTCGCCAAGACGCTCGAGTTCGAGAACTACTCGCCGCAGGAGCTCGTGCTGATCGCGGGACGGATCGCCCGCAACGACGACTACGTCTTCGCCCCCGGGCTCGAGGACGCGTTGTACGAGTGGTTCGACCAGATGGACCGCGGGCAGAACTTCGGCAACGCGCGTGAGGCCCGCAAGCTGCTCGAAGGGATGCGCAAGGCGCAGTCCGGGCGGCTGCGCAGCCTCGGCCGGGTCCCGAGTCGCGAGGACCTCCGGATGCTCGTCCTAGAGGACCTGCTGGCCGCCGCACGATGAGGCGACCAGCAGATGAAACCCTCCATGCAGAGCCGGCAACGGATCAGGCGCCGCCACCCAGGACGGTCGGCGCCTCCGGGCGGTAGGCCCTCGTGTCCTGCTGTTTCGCGACCACGCCTCCACCGGGCGTCTCGACGCTGAACGCGACGTCGTCGGTCACGATCCGGTCGCCGGACTCGTCGGCCTCGGACCCCGTGCCGGACCCGTCGCGGCGGGCCTTGCGCGCCGTCAGCTCCGGCGACACCGTCGGGCCGGCCTTGACCCGCGGCTGCCCGCCGGAGCGACCGCCGGTCGCAGCGGCCCGCCCGCGGAGCTTGACCTCCTCGAGCTTCGACACCGCGGCACCCGTCGGCGGCAGCTCCGGAGCGTCGAGAATCGGCGCGGCCACGTCGGAGCGGGCGGTCTCCACCCCGACCCAGTCGGAGTTCGGGACCGGCTGACCGGGTTGGCCGGGCTGGCCGTTGCCTGTCGTGGTTTTGCGTGTGGTGCGCGATCCGGGCTGCCCCGGCGGCAACATCGGGCTCTGCGACGGGGCTTTGAGCACCGGCGGTGCGGCCCCGGCAGGGCGCAGCGGCGACGTGCTGCCTGCCGCCTGCCGGGACTGCGGGTGCAGCTCCGACTGGCTGCCGGGCTTGCCGCTCGCACCGCGCTGCGTGTTCTTGAGGACCGGCGGGACGGTGCCGGACTGCTGCCGCGCGAACGGTTCCTCGACCCCGCCCTGCCGCGGGATGCCGTTGAGCTTCTCCTGCTGCCTGCCCGTGCCGGCCGGGTTGGCGCGCGGATTCTGCCGTTGGGCGCGGTTGGACATCGGCGGTGCCGGCGGGGTCGAACCTGGGGAGCGCAGCGCGCCGGGGGTCATGTCGCCGGTCGGGGCGACCATGCCCTTCGCCTGGATGAGGCCCGGGTTGAGGCCCTTCGGGGCGAGCTTGGCAACCGGCGACGTGACGTTCGGGTTGAGGGTCGTCGGCTTCGCCAGGGGCTGCCCGGGCGGGCGGACACCGGGCGGCAGCACCGGCGGCACGATCGTCGGGTTGGGCAGTCCGCCTGGCGGCAGCACGTTCGGCGGGTTGGTGACGTTGAGCACCGGCTGCAGCGGGTTGGTCGAGACCGGATTCGGGATGACCGGCGGGTTCTTCTGCAGGTTGAGCAGGCTCTGATTGAGCCCCGGCGGCGGACCGCCGGGCATGCCGCCGGGCGGCCCTCCGGGGCTGATCGGGTTGGGCTGGCCGATCGGCGTCATCAGTGCGTTCATCGGGTAGAACGGCGCGCCGTGGCCGTTGCCGATCGTCGAGTAGGTCTGGAAGATCTGCTGCGCGGTGCGGTGCGCGAGCCCCTGCGCCTCGCGGGCGAACTCCTTCTTCTTCTCGTTGACCTGCTCGATCGCGTCACGCTTGTTGGCGTTGTCGTAGTCGGTCTGGTCGCCGCCGGGGATCAGGTTGTAGTGCCAGAACCAGTTGCCGAACGTGCCGTCGGTCTCCGACGCCTTGTCGATGGCCGTCTTGTACCGGCTCCACATCCCCTCCATCTCCGTGCGCGCGGCACGGACGATGGTGACCTGTGCGCGCAGCGCGGCGATGTTGTCGAGCACCGAGTCCATCCATGACTGCAGATAGGCCAGCATCTTGCCCGGCCCCTCGGTCATGAACTTGTCGCGGGCGTCGCCGTCCTTCCAGTCCTTCTCATACAGGTCGTTGCTGGTCTGCAGGACCTCCTGCTGGACGCCGAAAAGCAGCTGCCACGTCCGGTACCACTGGTCAGCCAGCGCGGAGATGTCCTCCGGGTGCTGGTTCATGATCTGCCGGCGGATGTCCTCGATCCACGGGCCGTTCTCGCCGTCGTTGGGCGGGTTGGTGAACTCGACGTCGAATCGATCGGGCACGTTGTACCACATGCCGGATCCGGAGGGGCCGGGGTGCGGCATCTCCGCGCGCATGTACCGCCAGTCTTCAGCCATCACTGCGGCCTGAGCTGGTTGATTTTGTCCTGGGCGGGCTGCTCGCCGGCGCCGACCACACCGTCGGTCTGCTCGCCGATCTGCAGGACCTTGGGGTCTTTGTTGGCCTGCGTCGTGGTGATGGTCTGGCTGTCGTCGGCGTTGGTGACCACGCTGTTGCCGGTCGTGTCGTTGCCGTCCTTGTCCTTGTTCTGCGTGTGCGTGCTCGAGACCTCGCCGTCGGTGTAGGTCGTCGTCTGCGTCTGCGAACCGGTCACCTGGCCGTCGTTGCCGTAATAGGTGGTCTGCTTCTGCACGGTGTTGCCCGACGTGGCGTATGTCGTGGTATCCGCCCGGCTCGTGTGCGTGTAGCCCGCGCGCTCCTCGGCCGTCTTCCCGTTCGGGTTCGGCGGATAGGTCACGACCGTCGTGGTCACCGTGTTGCCGGTGTACGGGTCGACCCTGGTGATGATCTCGCGGCGCACGCCGTCGGTGCTGACGGCGACCTTGTGCTGACCCTGTGCGTCGGTGAAGGTGCCCTGGTCGGTCCAGCGGACCACCACGCCCGACGCGGCACCGTTGCCGGAGCTCATGTTCTCGCTGTAGGCGTCCTGCCAGGTCTTGACCTGCTTGAGCCATTCCTCCGGATAACCGGCCGGCCGATCGGCCTTGCTGTCGCCATAGGCGAACTTGACCGCGTTCAGGTCGGCGGCGGACCAGCCGTCAGTGCCGGCATAGGCGTTGGCGATGGTCTGCGCGGCCGAGCCGGTGTTCATCAGCCCCTGCGCCAGGAACGACAGATACTGCTGCAACTCGTTGTAGTTGGCCAGCATCAGATGCGCGGTGTAGGCACCCTCGGGCAGTGCGCCGGGCGCCCACGCGTTGATCGGCATGGTGCCGAGCAGGTTGAGCTCCGGGACCTTGCCGCGGAGGTTCTCCATGATGATCTTCATATTGTTGGCGAAGTCCGCCATGCCGTCGATGTCGGCGTCGATGTTCTTGTGGCCGGCATCGAGCCACGCCGGATTCGTGTTGGCGGTGGTCTGAGACTGGTACGGGTTGTAGGGCACGTCGTCGTGCGGCTCAGCCAAGATCTCTCCCCCGTCGATCCGTGCCTCTGGTCCATCGCCCGAGGCGCTCCGGCATCCTCGTCCAGATCGAGCGTAACCGGACAGCGCCACAATGGTTAACCCTGTCCGACTGGACCGACCTTGAACTGGGGCGCTACCGTCTGGTACGCCGCATTATGGTGGGTTGTATCGATCCATCGCTCAGCGAGCTCCCCCGGCGGGAGCCACAGCAGAAAACGGGGTGAGACGAACTTGACCGACACACCAGGTGTGGGCACGGTCCACGCGACCCAGGACCAGCTCAACACGATGGCCAACAAGTGCATGGAGACCCGCGAGAGCATCGCGACCGGCATGGCGCAGCTGCTGGACCGGATCAACGGCCTCAGCGGGGCAGGCATGTCCGGTGCCGCGAACAACGCGCTGCAGGGCTCCTCGGCCCAGCTCAACCAGGGCCTGACGAAGATGCTGAACGCTCTCGACGACCTCGCCGGGAAGATCAGCAACGCCTCCTCGACGTTCGGCGTCAACGACGATGACGCGGCGAACGACATCCGGGCCGCGGCTGCCGCCACCGGCGACTCCACGGTCATCGCCGCCCTGCGTGGCTGACCCTTCCGCGACGAGACCTTCGAGAGGCAGGAACATCCATGGGAGCGGGATACGGCGCTGACGGCGCCATCACCTACAACTTCGGCCAGATCGCGGACGTAGCAACCGCCATCGGCACCTACACGGGTGCGGTCGAGGGGTCCCTCGAGGACCTCTACACGCAGTTCACCCAGCTCTTCGCCGCCGACTGGCACGGCGCCGCCGGCCAGGCGGTCGACTCCGCCCGCACCGAGTGGAACTCGGGCATCAGCGACATCAAAGCCGCCCTGTCGCAGGTCGGTGTGAAGCTGGGCGCGTCGGCCGAGCGGATGCAGGCGGTCGACAAGCAGATCGCCGCGGGCATCTGACCTGTCCGTTGGACCGGTCACGAAGGATGTGACGAAGACCGCCGGGGTTCCGGGGCGGGGCTGCGCCGGAGCCTCGGCGGGTGCACACTTGGACACCCGAGGCACAGTGATCGCGGCTTGACGGGGAGGTGCCGTGGATCGTCCCAACTGGGGCGCGATCGAAGGGATGCTCGCCGATCTCAAGCGGGTCACCAAGGAGCTGCCCGAGATCCAGCGCAAAGCCCTCGAGGTCACGGGCACCGCGTGGTCGGACGACCGCACGGTCAAGGCCGTGGTCGGCCCGCGCGGGCACCTCATCGAGCTCGAGATCGACCCTCGGGTCTACCGCAAGCCGAACTCCAAGGAGCTGGCCGCGACGATCGTGGCCACCGTCCGCAAGGCCATCGAGGAATCGGCGCGGCAGGCACAGGAGATCTACGACGAGGCACTGCCGTCGGACATGCGCGCGGCCCGGGCCGGCGGCATGGACATCAACAAGCTGATCCAGAGCCACGATGCCGACATCCGGCGACAGGGGGACGACGATGGGTGACTACGTCATTCTCGGCAGCACCGCCGCCGACCTGCTCAACTCGGCACAGAAGATCAAGGACCTGGGCGGCCGGCTCACCAGCACCATGTCGACTGCGATCGCCCGGATCGACCCGCTGGACCAGACGGCGACCTTCGGCGGCGACGACTTCGCCGACAGCTTCCTGCACGGCGAAGGCGGCGAAGGCGGTTACCACCAGATGGTCCCGTCCGGCGTCGGTGACGAGAAGACGACGGCCAACCAGGCCGTGAAGACCAACGCCCGCAAGCTCGGCGAGGGCATGACCAACCTCGGCCAGCACGCGCTGGACGCCATGTGGGCCTACACGGCGACCGACGACGACAGCGCCACCGACATCGACAACGCCGCCCGCACCTGAGTGACCTGGGCACCGGCTTGACGACATACGTGCGCCCGGCGCGCCTGCCGGCGACCCGGCGGGGGTGACGGTGGACAACGTCATCGACACCATCATCGGATGGTTCGTCGAGCTCGAGGAGCACATCCCGGGTTCCGGCAACATGGCCCGCGACCTCATCATCGGCAGGGTCCCCGAAGCCGACAAGGAAAGCATCTACACGCTGGCGAGCCATTACGCCGACGCCGCCAACGAGCTCGCCGACCTCTACGAAGAGGTCTCCCACGTCGCCGACGCGCTGATGCAGAACTGGGCCAGCCAGGGCGCGGTCGAGTGGACCGAACAGTGGCTGAACTACCTGCGGGCGGTCGGCGCCACCCTGGAGGGGCTCAGCTCCCTGTCGCAGAGTCTGGACGGCTTCGGCTTCCAGATCGAGCTGCAGGAGTTCATGGTCGCACTGAACCTCATCATGCTCGGCGCCCTGCTCCTGCAGCTCATCATCGCCGCGTTCTTCTCCGGCGGTGCCTCACTCAGCGGTGTGGTCCCGGCGTTCCTCACCACCGGCAGGCTCATCGGCATCGCCACCACGAAGACCATCACGGCGATCGGCCAGATGACGCTCCGGGTGGCGCTGAGGAGCTTGACCCCGTTCCTGGCACGCGTCGCGCCGACGCTGGTGCGCACGACCGCCCCCGCGCTGACCCGCGCCGCCCTGCCGGCGCTGGGCCGCGGCGCCCTGCCGGTCCTCGCCCGCTCGACGCTGCCGGCGTTGCGCACCGCGGGGACGACGTTCGCGCGCACCACACTGCCCAACTTCGCCCGCAACCTCGGCGCCGGCATCATGCGGGGGCTGCTGCCCAAGAACGTCATCGCCCGGCACGTCGCGGACCGCATGGCCAACCAGTGGCTGCGCTCGACGCTCACCAACGGGCTCATCCGCAACACCCTCGGCCGCAGCGTCGCCGCCGGGGTCGGCCGGTCGGTCGGCTCCCGCGCCGCGACGATGGCCGCCGGCCGGGCCACCCGCGCCGCCTACGCCAGGGCCCTGGAGCAGCAGCTGGCCCGGCAGTTCGGCGCGCGGGTCGGCGGCCGCGCCATGGAAGGGGCGCTCGGCCGCCTCGGCGTCGACGCGGCAGGTCAGCAGGCCGCCCGCAGCGTCCTCATGCAGCAGGCGGCGGCGCAGACGGCCAAGGTGTCGTTCCGCACGGAGATGGCGAAGTATCTCGGCACCCGCATCGCCATGGGCGGGCTGTTCATGGGCGGCGGCAACCTCATCGGTCAGCTGCACATCATCGACAAGCGCGGTCTCGACCCGGGTCTGCTCGACCTGGACCAGGTCAAGGTGTACGCGGCGCAGGGCGCCCTGTTCGGCGCGGGCATGTGGGGCAGCCCGCTCGGCCACGCCATCGGCGGTGGTGTGGCAGGCGGCCTCTTCAACGCCGCGACCGGCGAGAGCATCAAGGACGGCGTCCTGCACGGCGCGTTCGTCGGTGGTGTCTTCGGCGCCGCCAGCCACTTCACCGCGAATCCGGCCCACATGCCGATCAAGATCGGCCAGTCGGTGCACATCGTGCCGGCGGAGCGCGGGCCCGGCTTCATCACCAGGTTCGACACCCCGCAGGGCGTCAACGTCCCCGCGAGGGTCGCCAACCTCAACGGCGTCGAGCAGTGGCACGCGCCGGGCCGCGGTGCCGCGTTCTTCCGCACCGAGGGCGGCACCATCCCCGAGGGTGGGCGGCTGCGCGAGTACGGCGTGATCGACCCCAACGGCAAGGTCCAGGTCCACCGGCACTTCCTCGACCCGATGGTCGTGCCGGACCAGCCGCAGATCGCGCCCAGCTCGTCGGTCGGTGCCGGGTCACCGCCACCCCCAGGCGGCCCGGACGGTGGTGGCCCTCCCGGCGGCCCGCACCAGCCCGCCGGGCCGGCCATCCGCGGACCGCAGGTCGACGGCGGCCCGGTGGTGCGCGGCCCGCAGACCGTGGTCGACGGCGGCGGGGTCGTCCGCGGCCCGGACGCCCTTGTCGACGGCGGCCCGCCGCGCGGCCCCGAGGTCCCGGCCGACCGCGGCGGGGTGGTGCGAGGCCCGGCGGCGGTGCGGACCGCCGACGGCGGCACACTCGTCCGCGGCCCGGAAACCCCGGTGGACGGCGGCACGGCCCGCCCCGGCGAGACCCTGCGCCCCGGCGAGACCCTGCGCCCCGGCGAGACCCTCAGACCCGGCGAGACCATCAGACCTGGCGAGTCCATCAGACCCGGCGAAGGCGTCAGGCCCGGCGAGAGCATCAGACCGGGTGAATCCATCAGGCCGGGCGACAACGGCACTCCTGCCGAGACGATCCAACCCGGTGAGTCCGCACGGCCAAGCGAAACCACAAAGCCCGGCGAGACCACCCGACCCGGCGAGACCACGAGGCCTGGCGAGACAACAAGGCCCGGCGAGACAACAAGGCCGGGGGAGAACGGCAGGCCCGGGGAGAACGGAAGGGCCGGCGAAGTCACCAGGCCCGAGGACGGCACCGCGACGGGCAGGAACGGCCACCCCGCCGACGGCGGTGACCTGCCGCCGCTGCTCGACCGCCCCGGTGACGCAGGACCGGTCGACCGTGGCCCCGCCGGCACGGACCGCACCACCGGACCCAGGACCGACCCGGCACAGAACACGACCGTCAACCCCGCCCGGGATCCGGCGGCCGACCCGGTCACCACCGAACCGCCCGCCGCCGGTCGCAGCCCCGCCGAGATCCCGGCGGATTTCCAGCGGCTGCGCGACGGCTATCCCGAACCGGCCGCGACAGGGCAGGTCACCCGGGCCGAGCCGCGCAACCTGACGCTCGGCCGGTCGTTCGGCGCCGACGCGGCAGGTGACGCCGCCGGGCTGCGCGGTGCCGTCGACCGGGCCGTCGACCGGGTGCCCGCACCGGCCGCTGGCCGCGGACCGAACCTCGCCACGCCATGGCAGGCCGTCCGGATGGCGGCGCTCGGCGAAGGGCTGCACGGTGTATGGTTCCGCGACGGTGGCCTCGCCGAGGTACGCGTCGAGATCGGCCGCAACCCCGGCGGCGCACGGATCCGGGTGGAGTTCCCCGAGCTGCGGTTCGACGACGGGGGACCGGGCCGCCCCGCCGGTCCGGTGCGGGTCGTCATCGACGAACGGGTCGGGGCCGGCAATCCGGCGACCCGCCCGGCGGAGGTCGCGATCGGCCTGCGGCAGGCGCTCAACGTCGTCGACTCCTGGCTGAAGAGCCCGCCGGACGGCACCGCCGTGCCCGTGGAGACCGTGCGCGGCCCGCAGCCCCGCACCAGTGGTTCACTGCCGGAGCAGCTGCGCGACACCGCGGACACCTCCGTGCCGCCGGGCCGCGGTGCACCCGCTCTGCCAGACGGCCTGCCCGATCAGGGGCCGGACCCGATCACGGGCCGCCCGCCGGCGCCGGGCACGCGGGTCCCGCCGCGGATCATGCCGGTCGAGGTCGAAGGGGTGCCACCGCGCGACGGGCTCTCGACACCTGAGGGGACGCGCGACGCGTTCAACCGGTACATCGACGACATCCTCGGCAACGCACAGCCGGACTCGCCGGTGCGCATCACGCTCGAGAAGTACGGGCTGGTGGCGCACTTCCCGGACGGGCACTCGGTGTGGTTCACCCCGCAGGTCAACTCGATCCTGGCGGGCGGGCACCCGGCGATCGTGCGGCCCGAGATGGTCTGGGCGGGCGAACGCTGGGTGCAGACCGGACCGGCGGTGGTCGCGGTGCCCGTGTCCGGGCTGCACCAGCTGCCGGCGGCGTGGCGGGCGCTGCACGACTCGGTGCACGACCTGATACCGCCGTCGAAGACCACGCCGGACGCCCCTGTCAGGGTGCCGGACAACCCGGTGGACACGCCGGCGCGGACCGCCGACCCGCTGCCGGTGAAGCCGTCCGAGCCGGTGCCCGTCGTCAGTGCCGAGCAGGTGCGGGTCCGGGACACCACCCCGGCCGGGTCGCCGCCGCCGCGGGAGATCACCCCGGACTGGGTGGGGGCCCGGCTCGCCGACAGGTCGACCCCGCCGGAGCTGGCCCGGCAGATCCAGGACCACCTGACCGACGGCGGCACCCCGAAGTCGAAGGCGGAGATCGACGCCGCCCTGCAGCGACTGCGGGAAGAGGCGGAGGCCGCCGTCGAGCTCGAGCGCGCCGACCGGCCGCCGCGGGTCAGCGAGCACTACGGAACGCGGTACCGCACCGGCGAGCAGCTCACCGACAACGTCCGGGAGCTCGTCGACCAGGCCAAGTCGCGACTGGAGCGGACGTTCGACCCGTCGCCGCGGCTCACCGAGCGGCTCGAGGCGCTGGACGCGGTCCGGGCACAGGCGGACCGGCTCGACGCGCTGCTACGGGAGGCGCGGGCGACCGGCGACCTGGCCCCGGTCCGTGACGGGGTGCGGGAGCTGAGCCGGCAGGTCCGCGAGTACGGCGACCAGCACACGATCGTCGAGCACGACCAGCACCAGCGCCGTCCCGAGGTCGACGAGGCGTGGCACGACCTGCACGGCGTCGACCCGCTCGACGCGGTGGAGATGGTCAACCGGCAGACGGCGATCGACCCGGCCACCCACCGGTTCCACCCGATGGACCGGGCGATCATCGGCGCGGCCGTCGAGCGAGTCATGCCCCGCGACGTCGCCGACGCCGTCATCGGGCAGCTCGACCGGGCGGTGCCACTGCACGAGGCGCACGCAAGGGAGCTGCTGTCCGCGCGGGAGTACCGCAACACCGAGCACCACATCCAGGGCAACGTCAAGGGCCTCTACGACGGCAGGCTCGAGCGGCTGCTCATCCGGCCGGACAGGTCGCTGATGGAGGTCGCGTCGACGGCGGTGCACGAGACGACGCACGCGCGGCAGCCCAGCTGGTCCCGGGAGGTGGCGGCCTTCCGCCAGGAGATCGCGGACCCGTACGCGCAGGACGTCGCGATCGCCCAGCGGCTGTTCGAGCGCGAATACGCGGCGTTCCAGCAGCAGCGCCAATTCCTGGAGGGGATGGCCGGCAGCCGGACGGCGGCGCAGCTGGCCCGCGACGGGCACGACGCCGCGGTGCCCCGCGACTACCAGTGGCTGCTGGAGTCCGACAGCCGAGTCCGGCAGCACATCATCAACGAGTACGTCCGCGCCCTGCCCAACGGCAAGCAGCTGGCCCACGACGCGTTCGGTGACGGCGCGGAGCTCGAACGCGGCCCGGCGGACGGCGGGTCCCGGCCATTGCACGCCTGGCCGGACGTTGCATCGGGATATCGGGATGTACCACTCAGCGCCGCCGAACAGGCGCGCGCCAGGGTAACGGCAGGACCGGACCCTGTAGTGCCGGGCCGGTCGGCGCTGTTCGACGGTGACGGGCGCCGCCTCGACACCCGTGCGCTCGCCCCGGACGGCGTCGCGTTGTGGGGCATGGGCACCGACGGCACGTTCCTGGTGGTCGCGCCGGACCGTTCCCCCGGCAGCCTGGGGATGCCGCTCGCCGGCTACGGCAGGATCGCCGTCGTCGACGGTGTGGTCCAGTTCCTCTCCGGCGAGCGGATCGCCCCCGAGTACCTGCACCAGGTCACCGACGTGCTGGGCCGGGCCGGGATCGACCTGTCGTTCAAGGTGGCGCAGCCGCGGATGGAGCCGGTGCGACTCGACGGCGCGGCTCGGCAGGCCGTCGAGGACGTGGTGGACCTCTACGCCGCCCGCGTCGACGCGGCGGTCCCCGGCTCGCGGATCGAAGCCCTGCCGGACGGTCAGGTGCGGGTCACAGTCCCCGGCCGGGCACCGGTCGTCGCCGACCTGTCAGGGGTCGCCCAGTCCCTCGCCGGCCGGCTGCACCCGGAGCAGCTGCGCACGGCGCTCACCGAGTGGCTCGACACGTCCGTGGCGGACGGGCTCGACCGTGCCGCGCCGGCCGACCGGCTCGCCGGCGGCGCCCGCGGCCCGGAGCAGGTCCCGGCGATCGCCGACTCGGTGCAGCGAGGCCTACCCGCGGACGCCCGGTGGAGCGTGTCGGCCGGTGCCGACCACGTCGTGGTCCAGCCGGAGAAGGGCCAGCCGATCGTCTTCCGGACCGCCGCCGAACCCGTGCCGCGCGCCGGTGAGCTGCCGGCGGCCGAGCCTTCGACGCCGGTGCGCACGGCCGCGACCGTGGCGGGAAAGCCGGCCGTCGAGGTCGTCGTGCCGGAGTCGGTGCTGCACGATCCGGCCCGGCTCGACAGGTTCACCGCACGCGCCCTCGAGGCACACGCCGTCGACGTCGCCGGCACCCGCAGCAAGGTCAGCGGCTTCGTCAACCGGCTCCTCGGCCAGGACAGCGAGCAGGCCGGCGCGCTGCGGCCGGAAGGCCGGGCGTTCAAGCTCAACGGTGACGACAGGCAGCTGCTCGCCCAGCTGAAGGTGCTCTCCGAGGCCCTCGAGCAGGCCCCGGCGGGGCAGCGCGGCGTCATCGCCCGGGAGCTCCTCGACCTGGACCGGCAGATGTTCAAACGGCCGGGGCAGTCCGGCGCACATGTGCAGTACAACCTCGCCGAGGACGCCCTGCCCGGCATCATCGAGACCATCGAAGGGGTCCGGCGCACCTACGGCACCCAGCACCTGGAGCCGCCCGCGTTCGTGCCCGGCACGCGACCCGGCCCGGAGCTGGCCGGCCTGCCCGACCTTCCGCGCTCCCCGGAGCTGACCGGGGCTCTCCTCGAGGCGGCCGACGGCGGCCGGACCTGGGTCAGCACCCCGCCGCCGGAGGTCGTGGCGCGCGCCGGCCGGTTCGACTCGCACGCCGTCGACGCGCTCACCGGCCACGTCCGGGGGCTGCTGCGGGCCGCCGCCGACCCCGCCTACTGGACCGACGGCCGGCCACCGCGGATCGAGCTGCGCGCGCCCGACGGCATCGAGCTGCAACTGGCCCGGCGGCTCGAACACGTCCGCGAGCCTGTCGACACCGCGTTGTTCACCGACGCGGTCGAGCTCCCGGTGCCGGTGCCGCGGGTCGAGGTCACCGGCCCGCGCACGCACGACTCGCTGCCGACGATGCGGCTGGAGGAGGAGATCCGCCTCCAGGACGCCCGCGACCGCGTGTCGTACTTCGACGCACAGACCCGCGCGTCGATGGAGATCCACCTGCGTGACGGACTGTGGTACGACGCCGAAGGGGTCCCGCTGGACGGGCTGTACCACTTCGTCGTCGAGCCCGGCACGCTGCGGACCTACGCGCTGCACGAGTCGCAGATGGGCCGGTTCAACGCGAAGCACGCGTCGTTCCTCGCCGGTGGCGACACCCTGTCGGCCGGTGAGTTCGTCGCCGTCAACGGCCGCCAGGTGTCGGTGAGCGGCCGCAGCGGGCACTACGTCCCGACCGTCGACCACGCCTGGATGCTGGCGGAGAAGGCCCGCGAGGGCGGTGCCGACGTCAGCATGTTCGACGTCGAGTCCGGTGCCAGCGACAGCAGCCGCTACAGCCGGCTGCGCGGTGAGCAGGCGTTCACGGCGGCCGTCGGCGAGATCGCCAGGCCCGGTGAGATCCCCGGCGTCGCGCGGGTCGACCGCGTCACCACGAGCCCCGTCGCCCGGCAGGACGAGCTCGGCGTTCCCGGTGCGGTGCTGCGGGTGACGACGACCCGCGGCGTCACGTTCGACGTCGACGTGTCCAACGTGCACAACCTGCTGTCGACGAAGCGCCCGGCCGGTGAGGACGCGCTGTCGTTCGCCTCCGACCGGCAGGTGTTCACCGGCGACGACCAGCTCGCCTGGCTCGGCGCGGACCTGCTGCGCGCCCGGATCGAGCTCGGGATGGCCGAGACGGCCGGGCCGCCGCTGCCCACCCGCGACACCGGCGGATCGGCGGCGCCGGCCCGGGTCGAGCCGCTCCTGCCGGACCTTCGGCAGCTGGTCGGTGAGCTGCTCGACGGCCGGATGCCGCCGGAGCGGGCCACGGCTGCCGTCACCGCCGTGCGGGCCGTCGGCGAGGGCCAGATCGACCGTGCCGCAGCCGCCGTCGGCGCCGACGGCACCCCGCTGAAGGCGATGCGGGCCGAGGTCCTCGCCCGGTACCCGGCCATCGTCGACCCGCGGATAGTGGCGCGGCTGCAGGCGGAGGGCCCGGCAATGCTGGCCGCTGCCCGGTCGCCGGAGCAGCTCTACGACATGCTGCGCGAGGAGAGCACCCGGATCGGCAGGTCGTCCCCGACGGGGGTGTCCGGGCTGACCGTGCCCGAGGCCGCCCGCGTCGTCGACGGCCTCGACGCCACGGCGGGCACACCCGGCCGCGGGCACTACAGCTCGCAGGTCGACGCGTGGCTGGAGACACCGCTGGGGCGCGCTCACCACGAGGCCCGCACCGCGCTGGACGTGACGACGCAGGTGCCGTGGCGCGAACCGGCCGACAGCGCCAGGTTCGGCACGCTGGAGCAGGCGCAGCGACCCGCCGCCGGCCTGCCCGAGCCGATCCGGGCGGCGCTGGAGCGGTACCCCACCACGACCGGGCACAACGTCGACACCTACATCGGTCACGACGGCCGCATCGGCGGCCGCGACGAACGGGCCGACGCACTGCGCATCCAGGCGGCGATGCGCCCAGCCGGCGCGGACCTGCTGCTGCACGCGGCCGTGTCGCCGGCCGCCCTCGGCCTGCCCGACGTCACCGGGCTCGCCGGGATGGTCGGTGCGACCGTCACGCACAAGGGGTTCCTGCCCGCGTCCGCGCACACACCGCAGCGGTTCGAACGGATCCGGCTGGCGATCGAGGCACCGGCACAGACCCGGCTGACCGGGATCGATGAACTGACCGACGGGCCGGCCGACGCCGGCGTCCTGCTGGCCGCCGGGACCCGGCTGCGGCTCCTCGGCATCGAGCAGACCGGCGTCGACGTGTTCACCGTCCGCGCCCGGGTCGTCGGGCAGCACGACCCGGCGGCGCTGGCCACACCGCTGCTCGGCCACGACCGGATCGACTGGGCCGACACCCCCGGCGACCGCCCGCCGCAGCGGCCGGTGACCGCGACCGTCGTGCACGGCACGCGCTCGGAGGCCGACCGCCTTCCCGCGCCGGACGCCGCCCGGGTCGGCGGGTCGTTCTGGGAACGCGTCCAGCCGACCGAACTGCACCGGCTGAGCGACTCCGTCATCCGGGAGGTCCGCCCGGTCCAGGTGCACACCGGCCCGGACGGCACCGTCGTCGCCGCCGACGTCGAGGTGCACCGCTGGACCGGCGAGCCGCTGCGGATGCGGGTCACCGCCGGTGACGTCGGCGACCTGCGGGCCCGCACCGAGGTCGCCGAGGGCGCCCCGGCGCGTGAGCCGGAAGCGACCGTCGTGCTGTCGGACCGGCACGCCGACAGCCCCGACCTGCTCGGCACGTTCACCCACGAGACGTGGGAGGTCGACGCCCGGCTGAACCGCCGCGGATGGTGGGGACCGGCCGGCCCGGACCCGCGACCCGACGTGCTGACCGACCGCACGGGCGCACCCGCTGGCGACCGGCTCTCCGACCACGACCGCGGCGGCGTCGGCGACGTGCAGGAGCGCGTCGGGCGGATCGTCGCGGAGCAGAGCCCGGCGGAGCGGGCGGCGCTGATCGCCGACCTGCGGGCGCACCTGCGGCATCTCGGGCTCGACGGGCCGAACGCCCCGGCGCTGTGGCGGATGATCGACGCCGAGGTGCCCGCCGAGAGGCTCTCCCCGGCGCAGCAGCAGCTGTACCTGAACCTGCGCGAACCCGGCTGGGAGCACGTCGCCGCCCTACCACCCTCACCGTCCACTGTGGAACGCGGAGCGCCGCCGCCGCCCGAACCGGGGCCGACGCTGAAGGACCGGCTCCTCGGCCGGACCCCGCTGACCGGTCCGGAACGGGCCGTCCTTTCCGAGCTCACCACGGAGCTGCACGGCCGCGCCGCCGACGCCGCTGCCGACACACGGATCGGGCAGTTGCTGGACCGCCTCGGCCCCGAGTCCGCCGCCCGTGTCGTCGACCGGCTCCCCGCGGACCTGGCCGCGGCGGCCCGCGAGGTGGCCGACCCGGGTGCGTCGTGGCGCGCCGACGCGGCGCAGCAGCGGCACGCGGAGGTGCAGGCCGCCGTCAACGGGGCGCTGCCCGAGCTGACGGCGGCGGGTCTTGTCGACCACGCCCGCCCGCACCCCGGCGGCGACGCCGTGATCGAGGTCCGCACCGCCGGCGGCGAGACGGTGACGCTGCCGGTGCACGAGCCCTTCGCGGCACTCACCGACCGGACCGCCGGGCCGGCCGGTGAGCCGCTGCGGGTGCGTGCCGCGGCGGACCTCGCCGCGCACGTCGTCACCGCCCTCGGCGACCGGCTCGGCGTGCTCTGGGCCGGTGACGCCGACCTCGCCGCCGCCCGGGTCCTCGCCCGCGGCCACGACGCGGCCCCGGCCGAGCTGCGGGAGGTGTGGCGCACTGCCCTGCTCGACCGGCTGTCCACATTGGACGCCACACAGCTCGACGCGCTGCGCGGCGAGCCGCTGCCCGACGGCGTCGCCGGGCCGCTGCACGGCCTGCTCGCCGAGGCGATCCTCGCCGAGACGTGGCCGCTGCTCGTCGGCCCCGACCCGGCCGCGCTCGCCGCCGGCGTCGCGCCGGGCCCGGCCGCCGGGTCGCTGCACCTGACAGGTCACGACGGTCACGTCCGGCAGCTGCCGGCCGAAGACGTCGCGGCACTGCGCGACTGGCTGCGCTCCAGGCTCACCGACGGCGCCGACGCCGCGCTGCTGCGCGCCGAAGCCGCGGCGATCCTGGGCGCGGAGACCGACGTCTACGGCCGGGGCGGACGCACCCGCGCCGAAGGTGCCCTGACCGCCCTGAGCCGCCTGCCGGACACCGTCGCCGAGCAGGCCCGTGCCGTCGCGGAGCGGGTCGTCACGGACAACCCCGCCGACGCGTGGCGCCGCGACGTGCTGCCGCCCGCCGCACAGGAGCTGGCCGGTCACGCCCGCGACGCGGCACGGGCGGCCCGTGCCGCCGACCGGACCGGTGACGGAGCCGACCCGTACGCGCCGCTGCGCACAGGGCAGGTCGCCGAGCAGGTGCGGGTCGCTGCAAGCACGCCCACCGCAACATCCGTCACGGAACTCACCGGCACACTGGACCGGGCCGCGAAGGCCCTCGACGAGCGGGTCACCGCCCGGATCGAGGCCGCGCTGAAGGCCGAGGAGACCGCCGCGGCGAAGGCGGCCGACCGCGACGCGGAGCAGGACCGGACCGATCGCAGCTCCGACGCCCGCGCCGAACGGGCCAGCGTCGCGGCTCAGCAGGCAGCCGACGAGGCCGCCCGGCACTACTCCGCGGCCGAACGGTTCTGGGCGGCCCGCGACGCCGCGACCGCCGCCCGCGACGCGTTCGAGCTCGTCCGGCTGGAACTCGCCGAGCTTGATCCGGCGCGGCTGCGCGAGTACGTCGACGCCGCCACGGCCGCGTTCGAAACCTACCGGCAGGCGGTGGCGGCGACCCAGCCGCTGCACGAGGTCCTGACGGCGGGCGTGCCCGGCGGCCGGATGCCGCACCTGGACGCGGTGACCGACACCGTCAACGCGCTGCTCGACGCCGCCGACGTCGACGTCGCCCTGCGACCGGACGAGGCCGACCGGATCCTGCAGTCGGTGTGGCGGCAGGCCGGCGGCGAGGACGGGGCCGTGTTCCCGGTCGGCATGGGCGCCGCCGAGGTCCGCGTCCGGTTCCACCCGGGCGACGCGGTCGAGGTGCCCCGCCCGCCGACCCGCTCGTCAGAGGTGATCACCGGGCACATGCCGCAGGCGACCGCCGGGCGGACCCTCGGCGCGGCCCTCAACCGCAACGCCGGCCCTGCGGTGGCGTTCCCGGTCGCCGCGGCCCTCGACGCGGCCATCGCCGACGGCACCCCCGGCACGCTCGGCGTGGTCAAGGAGATCGCCCGGCACGCCACCCTGAACCTCGGCGGCGAGCTGCGCCGGCAGTTCTCCGTGCAGGGGTCCGGCAACGACTTCAGCCTCACCGGCGCCGTCGCGGACAACCGCGGCGAGTCAGCGCTGTTCGACGTCGACGGCCACTGGACCGTCCAGGTCCGGCCCGGCCGCCCCGGCGCGGTCTGGACCGACCCGGTCCCCGTCGGTGACCGCGCCGCCGGGCCGGCCGCCGAGCTGCGGCTGTGGGTGCCGCACCCGTACACCGAACCAGCGCTGCCACAGACGGCGACGGACACGCTGCCGGCCGGGCGGCCGCGGGCGGAACAGTTCCCGGAGCACGTCGTCACCGGGCTCACCGGCCTGGAACGGCTCAACGACACCGTCGTCGGCATGCTGCCGGAGCAGTACCGCCACGTCGGCGGGCCGATCCGCCAGCAGGTCCGCACCTTCGTCGTCGAAGAGCTGCCGGGACTGCTCGCCGACGCGATCAACGACCCGGCCGGGGTGCAGCGGCCGATCACCGACGGCGGCCGGGTCGTCGCCACCGTCACCGTGCACACCCGGGTCGTGCCCGGCTCGGCCGAGCTTGTCGGCACCGCGAGCGACAGGTACCACCAGGAGCGGCTGCGCATCGCGTTCTCCGGCGCCTCGGGGTCGGTGACCATCGGCGGCTCCCGGCAGGCGGACATCACCGCCGGGCCGCGCACCGACGCCGGCGAGCTGCCGTTCGGCACCGCCGGGCTGCAGGGCACCGTATCGCCCGGGTCGAGCGCGCGCGACGGGATCAGCGCCGGCGGCACCGCCATCCACCCGAGCGTGCAGCGCTACTCCGGGCACACCCAGGGCTACCGGCTGAGCGTCG
Organism: Dactylosporangium sp. NPDC049742; assembly: GCF_040674675.1. NCBI lineage: Bacteria > Bacillati > Actinomycetota > Actinomycetes > Micromonosporales > Micromonosporaceae > Dactylosporangium > Dactylosporangium sp. NPDC049742. The sequence goes on from NZ_JBFANF010000003.1 coordinate 95,798, forward strand.
TGCACGACGTCACGGTGGAGCCGTCCGGGTGGAAACCGTCGCGGCCCGACATGCTGACCCGCTCGGTGGAGAGCACCGGACTGTTCCGGATGCCTGAGCCGGAGGCGTACCGCTACGGCCTGCCCGTCGACAAGGCCGCTGTCGAGCACCGGCCCGACGGCAGCATCGTCCTGCGCGACGACCCGGTGACCGGCGCACCGCCGAACAGGGCGGAGCGTCTCCCGGACTGGATCGGCGCACGCGGCATCGACGGCGCCGGGCCCGCCCTCGTGCAGCGCCTGACCGGGGCCGACGCGCTGCGCCTCGATGTCGCCGCGAAGCTCGCACAGGACAACCTGCTGCCGAGACCTGACGCCGAGGGCAACCCGCGGCTGTCCGGCGAGCCGCTGCGCCGGGCCGCGGAGCAGGCGAACCTGCGGGCCTTGACCGAGATCTCCGCCGCCCGGCTGGAGGCCGCCTACGACCAGGCAGCGCAGGACGGCATCCTGGTCAACCTGGTCCGGCAGCGCCCCGGTCTCGCACCGGACCACGTCACGCTGCGGCTGCGGATCAAACAGGACTGGGACCGCGCCGAGCTGGTCGGGCACACCACCGCGGAGACCGTCGTCAACCTCGACATCGGCTCGTCGACGTTCGCGCGCACCGGCGGGCGGACCTCGACGCTAGCGGTCCGCGGCGAAGGCGTCGCCGGCCTGACCCCAGGCGACGGTGCGGTCGTCCCCGGCGGGGCAGGTCTCGGCGGGGCCCGCACCGTGACCGGCAGCGCCGGCTGGCGCACCGGCGGCACCGTCAACCAGGTGACCCTCGTCGAGGGCGGCCGGACCGCGATCTTCACCGTGCCGCACGTCCTCGAAGTCGTGCGGGTCGACGCCCACGGCGGGGAGAGCTTCGTCGCGTCGCGGGACGGCTCGGCGCGGGTGCTGTTCCCCGCCGACCTGCTGCCCCGCGCCGGTGCGCCGGTCCTGCCGCCCGCGCCACGGACCGGACCCCCGACATCGCCGGCGGCGCTGAGCTGGGCGACCGTGCTGCACCTCGACGCCGCCGGAGTGTGGGACGCCGTCACCCGGGTGCTGCCCGACGGCGCCCGGCCAGAGTCGGCCGCACACGCCCACCTGACGTCGTTCGCCAACGTGCGCAGCCTGGTCGCCAACCCGGAGTGGCTGCTCACCGGCCACCGCACCGACCTCGCCGTCGACCCGCGCGGCGTGACCCCGCTGCGGGCCGGCCTGACCATCCGGGGCCGGGCCGGCGCGTCGCAGTTCGTCGGCGAGACCGACCTCGTCGTCGGCGACATCAACTTCACGATGGGCGCCGACGCGGTCACGTTCGGCCGGCAGGTCGGCGGCGACGCGGGCGGCTCGCTGCGCGGCGGACTCGACCTCGGCGCCGACACCGACGTGGCAGGCGAACCCGTCGGCGACGCCGCCGGCGGCCTGCGCGGCTCGCGCAGCTGGTTCGACGCCGAGTCGCACACCTCGACCCGCATCTACGGTCGTGAGCGGCTGCGGATCCACACCAGCGGCAACGAGAAGCAGTACATCTACCGCATGCCCGTCGACGTGGAGATCACCGGCGTCGAGCACCACCCGAAGGTCCTCGGCGGTACCCGGACCGCACACGAGAGCCTCCCGGCCCGCGACGTCGTCTACGCCATCCCGGAACGCGTCGCGCTGGAGCTTCACGCGGCCGGTGAGCACCCCGTCCCGGCCGACATGATCGCCGACGCACTGCACCGCTACAGCACCGGGCACCTGACGCTGGACCGCAAGGTCGTCGCCGGGCTCCTCGACCGGTACGGCACGCCGCCGGACCTGGCGACCGGCATCGCCTGGAAGCTTGGCGAGCAGTTCCCGGACGCGTCGGTGCCGAGGACCGTCACGGATCCGGCGGCCCGCATCGGCGCGATCATCCGCCAGGAGCAGGGACTGCCGGCGGTGCCGCCGGCGGAAGGTGCGCTACGCCTCGCCGACCACCTCGGTCAGGCCCTCGGCCACAGCGTCCTGGAGCCCGCGATCCGCCTGTCGGCCCGCGACGGACGCCCGGTCGAGCTGTTCCAGGAAGTCCTGGCCCGGGTCGAGCAGGTCGTGCCGGGCGCTGCCGAGCGGCTGCCCGGCCTGTGGCAGGGGCTGTCCGGCAGCCTCGCCGGCAAACGCTGGACGGGTCAGCTCGACAGCATGCTGTCCCCGGAAGGGTTCACGGCCTCGTTCCCGGTGCCGTCCGGCCGGCTGTGGGTCGAGCACGTCACCGTCCGGATCACCGTCACGCTCGGCGCCGGCACACCCATCGGCACCAGGCCGGACGTGCTGCCGATCCTGCAGGACTACGCGTACGCCCAGCATGAGCAGACACGGGTGAGCGGGTACGGGTACGGCACCGGCGGCAGTGGGCACGGCACCGCCCTGGACACACCGGAGGCCAGTGGCGGCACCAACCGCGGCTACACCAGGTCCGGCACCGTCGGCGGGCAGCGCACCGTCGTGCAGGGCCTCATGATCGCCGACGGGGTCGTGCGGATGCGCCGGCCGATCGAGATCCACATCGAGGTGTCCCGGTCGGTGCCGCACCCGCTGAAGCAGCTGCCGCAGCGGATGGCCGACCTGGTCACCCGGCACGGCGCCCCGAACAGCTCCCACGGCGTCGTCAGCGGCTCGCTGGTGCAGCTGGCCACCAAGGACCAGCTGGTGCCCCGCTCGTCGGCCGTCGTGGACGGCCCGGCCGACCCGCGGCAACTACCGATGCCGGACCGCTCCGTCGTCGAGACCGCCGACATCGGCCGCCTGCACGAGGTGATCAGCGACCGGCTCGCCGGCAAGGACCTGCTGGGCCGCGCCGGGCTCGCCGCCCGCGACGCCGACCTGCGCAGGCAGCTGTCCGCGCTGGCGCACACCCCGGCCCTGGAACGCATCGCCGGCCCCGGCGGGCACCCGTCGATCACGCTCAGCGACCCGGCCCGGGAAAACCGGATGGTCCAGGTATGGGTCCGGGCCGAGCAGTCCCAGCTGCGAGTCACCTCCGAGATCGAGGTCGCCGAGATCCGCCGGGTCAACCGGTCGCAGCGCACCGTCGGCATCGGCGACGAACGGGCCCGGCTCGCCCTGACCGGCCGGACCCTCGCCGAGGACCAGACGAACCTCGGCGGGCTGAGCGAACGCTTCACCGGCGGCGCCGCAGCCGCCGAGCAGACATCCGCGCCGTCCGGTGCCCGCCTGGAGACCAGCGACTTCCAGGAGAGCTCCGCCCGAACCGTCACCACCCGCGTCGACTACCACCTGACGTTCGTCGCCAAGACCGTCGAGCCCGGCGGGCGGGAGACGATCGAGGCGTCCGTGCAGATGCCGGACGCCGCCTCCGGCCGTGCGGTGCTCACCCTCTTCCAGCACGAGCTGGACGCCATCCGCGCCGGGCAGGAAGCCGGCGCCGGGACGAGCCCGCAGTGGCGGTTCGACCCGCGCGGCAGCACCGAAACAGCCCTCATCAAGCTCTCCACGACCGCGTCGCGGCACCCCGACGCCGCCGACCCGATCACCGCGGCGCTGCAGCTGGCCCAGGTCCGCCGCGCGGACGTGCTGCTGGACGTCACCGAGACCGACGGGACCGTCCGCCGCTACCGGGCCGCCCCCGACGGCACGCTGCAGACCGACTTCCCCGACACCGGCTTCGCGACCGCCCGGGCGAGCGTCGACCCGGCGCTCGTCGAGCAGGCCCACCGGCACGGCCTGGACCTGCGGGAGGAGTTCCAGCGGTGGTCCCGCCACCCGGACGGTCACCGCACGTTCAGCGACGCGATCCGGGCCGCGCTCACCGACCCCGCCGCCGCCGAGCTACGCGGGATCGACTCGGAACTCGGCGGCTGGGCGCCGCGCCCCGCCGATCCGTCGCGGCCGACCGCCGCGCAGATCCCCGGCGACGTGCGCACCTCGGTCGACGCCGTCGCGGCCGGCCTGCCGCGCAGCGACCCGCGCCTGGGTGACCTGCAGGTCATCCGCGCCGCCGCCGACAACGTCGAGGAACTGGCCGCCGCCGCCCGGCACAGCGGCGACCTCACGCCACTCAAGGAAGCCCTGCAGGACCTCAGCGACCGGATCCGCGCCTTCGGCGACGAGCTCGCCGACCCGCTCGACCCGGCCGAGCTTGCCCGGCGGGTGTTCGGCGTCGACCCGGCCACGCGCCGGTTCCACGTGCTCGACCAGGCGGTCGCGGTCGTGCTCGCGGAAAAGGTCCTCGGCCCGCGCTTCGCCGCCCGCTACGCCGAGGAGCTGTCCCGGGCGGTGCCGATGGACGGCGAGCACGCCGCCGCGGTGCTCGGCGAACGGGGCAGGCGGGTCGCGGCCGCGATGCTGGAGCAGGTCGCGCCGGGCGTGCACCGCTACGCCGGCTACAGCGAACGGGCCGGTGCGGTGTTCCTGCGGCCGGGCACGCCGTTCGTGGAGGCGGCGGCGAGCGTCGTGCACGAGACCGAGCACGCGATGCAGCCGAGCCGCGAGGCCCAGCGCCGGGCGGCCCTTGAGAGCCTTGAGGGCCTCGCCGACAACGCCACCGCCGCCGACCGTGACGCCGCCCTCGCCAAGGTCACCATCGACCGTGAGCGACCCGCCCACGAGCGGCAGCGCGAATTCCTGCTCGGCCTGGAGCGGCTCACCTCCGCGGAGAATGCGGAGCTGGCGCCGCGGGCCAGCTGGCTGACCGACGGCTCCGACCTCGACGCCGGGCTTGCGGCGCGGTACCTGCACCCCGAGCCCAACGGCCCGGAGCTGATCAGTGCCGTGTTCGGCCCGGACCGCATCACCCCGGCCGACCTGTTCTGGCACGAGGTCAGCGACCGGGTCGCCGAGGTCGCCGAACGGCGCGGCACGACGGCCGCACAGGAGCTGCGGCAGTTCGTCCTGCAGCGGGTGATGGCCCGGGTGTTCACCGCCCACCCCGAGCACTGGATGATCAAGGGCGGGCAGACGCTGCTGGCCCGCTGGCCGGATGCCCGGGTCACCAGCGACATCGACCTCGTCGGTTACACCGGCGCGTCCCGTACCGAGATGGTGCGCCAGTACACCGAGGCCCTGCAGCGCAGCCTCGGGGACCACCTGACCTTCACGCAGACGTACGAGGCGCCGCTGCAGCACGGCAAGGGTGCCCGGCTCAAGCACGACGCCTACCTCAACGGCCGGCTCGTCGCCGAGGTCAGCGTCGACCTGGCCCCGCCGCGCAGCCGGGAGCTGTGGGCCCAGCCGGAGCTCGTCGACTTCCCCGAGCACATCATGCGCACCGGCGTACCGGGGGAGAGCCCGCAGCTGCGGCTCATCTCGCTCACCGACACCCTCGCCCACAAGGTGTCCGGCATGTTCACCCAGGGCGTCAAGACCGAGCAGACCAAGTGCGGCGACTGCCTGCCCCGCACGCAGGGGACGTGGTCGTGCCAGACGGGTGACCTGCCCTACCGGGTGCAGGACCTCGTCGACACGATGATGCTGATCGTGAACCGCCCGTGGGACGCGGCCGCCGTGCAACGGATGCTGCTCGAGGAGTTCACATGGCGGATCGAGCAGGGCGAGCCGCTGCGGGTGCCGGCCAAGTTCTACATCCCGAACCCGGACTGGCACGCCGGCTACGCGGAGTACGCGTCCGGCACACCGGGTCTGCCGCTGCGGACCGTCGCCGAGGCCCTGCCGGTCGCGAGGGCGTTCCTCGACCCGCTGCTCAACCGCACCCGCGAGGCGACCGGCGTGTGGGATCCGGCGCGGCAGGTGTGGGCCGGTGCCGACCCGTTGCCCGCCGGTGAGGTGGCCGCCGCGGGCCGGCTGCGGGTCCTCGTCGTCGCACACGCCAGCGGCCGCGGTGCCGGGCTCGGCGGCCTGCCGGTCGCCAGCGGCGAGATCACCAAGGCGCTTGCCGCGCACCCCGGCGCCGAGGTCACCCTGCTCACTGTCGGCGAGACCGAACCGCACGGTGCCGCGATGATCCGCTCCGTCCCGCCGAAGGAGGGCATGACCCCGCGTGAGCAGCTGTACGAGCTGAGCCGCCGCGAACAGCCCGACGCCGTCGAGGGCCTGCCACCGGCGAACAGCGACGCCTACGACGTGGTCGTCGGGCACTCCCGCTTCTCGAGCACCGCCGCCATGCAGATCCGCAACCGGTGGTACCCGTCGGCCGCGCTCGTCGACGTGCTGCACATGCCGATCGAGCGGTACGCACAGATCCAGGGCCGGGCCGAGCTCGGCGCCGAGTACGCCCGCCGCGAGGCTGTCGTCGTGCGCAACAGCGACCTCGTCGTCGGTGTCGGCCCGCTGCTGACCGCCGAGGCCCGCAACCTCGCCGAGGGCGCGATCCGGCCGCCGAGCTTCCACGAGCTCATCCCCGGTATCGAGCTGCTCGGCGACGTGACCGGGCCGCCGCCGGGCGAGCGGATGCACCTGCTCTTCACCGGCCGGGCATCGGACCCGGTCAAGGGCTACACCGACATGATCGCTTCCGTCGCTGAGCTCGACCGCCGGGGGATCGCCGTGCAGGTGCGGGTCCGCGGTGTCCAGCCCGACGAGCTGGCGGTCCTGCAGGCCGAGGCGGACGCCGCCGTCGGCCGCCCGGGCGTCGTGGAGTTGCTGCCCTACACCACCGATCGCGGTGAACTGCTGCAGGACATGCAGTGGGCACACGCGGCCGTCATGCCGTCGAAGGTGGAGGGGTACGGGCTGTCGGGCGCCGAAGCGGCAGCGCACGGCCTGCCGGTGCTCGTCACCGCCGAGAGCGGGTTCGGGCAGTTCCTGGCCGACTCCGGCCGGATCCCGGGTACCGCCGGCGCGGTGGCGGTCGTGCCGGACGCCGGGCTTGCGGGCAACCAGCCGGCGCGGGCCGCGGTGTGGGCCGACGCGGTCGCTGAGCTGCGCCGCGACTACGTCCAGCGGCGCGTCGAGGCGGGCCGGCTGCAGACCGTCCTGGCCGAGTACACCTGGCAGCACGCGGCCACTGGGCTGGCGCAGGCGATCGTGGAGGCGACACCGGGCGCGAGCCGCGACACGGTGCAGGGTCCGGGCGGCGCGGTCCGGCCGCACACATCCGGCACTGTTCCCGGTGTGGTGACCGGGCCGGCATCGGGAGGCGTGGCCGAGCCGGCGTCGGCCGGTCCGCAGCCGGGCGGCATCAGCGGGCCGGGGACGGGTGCCGGGACCGCTGCCGGTGAGCTGAGGGCCGGTGAGCCGAGGGCCGGTGGTCCCGGGCGTGGTGCTGTTGGTGACGACAGCGCAGCCGGTGGGGTCGGCGGCCCCGGTCGCTCCGCGGATCCGGGGGATCCGGGGGATCCGGGCCGCGGCACGGACGGCGGGCGGCGTGGCGACGAGCGCGGGCCGGGACCGGCGGCATGATGGATGTCGACGGAGATGGGCGGGGCATGACGGTCGAGCGGGCGTTCGAGACGGTCACGGCGGCGGCGGGCCGGCAGGGCGGGCTGGTGACGGCCGCGCAGCTGGAACGTGCCGGCGTCGACCCCGCCACGCGCGCCGAGCTGTCCCGCCGGATGCTGCTGAGCCGGGTCGACTGGGACGTGTTCGAGATCCGCGGCAGCCCGACCCCACCGATCGACGCGCATCCCTACGCGGCCTGGCTGGCACTGCGCCCGGCCGTCTTCGCCTGGGAACGCCCCGGCGCCGGCGGCGATGTGACCGCCGACGCGGTGCTGTCGCACGAGGCCGCGGCCCGGGCGTGGCGGCTCGGTGCGCCGAGCCTCGGCCGGGTCAGCTTCATCGCACCGGAGCCGCTGCCCGCGCCGCGCGCGACCCGGGTGCTGGTCGAGACGCTGCGCCCGGACGAGGTGACCGTCCGGGGCAGGCTCCCGGTCACCGTCGCGCACCGCACGGTCCTGGACCTCGTCCGCGGTCACATGGACCAGGTGGAGCTGCGCCGGGTCATCACCGACGCGGTCCGGCTCGACCTGGTCGACCTCGCCGAGCTACACCGGGATCTCGTGCCGCTCTCCGCCGCGCACTTCTTCCCCACCGACGGCCCGGAGTTCGCCGGCTGGTTCCTGCCCGACCTCGACGACGCCGCCCTGTCCCCGCGCAACGCCCGCGCACTCGCGGCGCTGCTGCGCCCCGACAGCCCCGACAGCCCTGACGGTCCCGGCAGGCTGATCTGACGTGCAGGAGCGCTACGAACGGGTGTACTCCGCGGCGGCGCGGATGCTGACCGAGCACGCCCCGGCAGCCGGCCGTGCGCACTGGCCGCAGGAGCGCCGCAGGCGCTGGTCGGAGCTGGAGATGCTGCTGACCGCACTGCCGCGCACGACGCTGCCGGGCACCGCCGACCCGGCATGGCAGCTGGTGTCCGCAGTGGACGAGGACGGCCGCCCGGTCGGGATCGCGGACGCGGTCCGGGCGTGGGAGCAGCGGATCACCGCGGCGCCGCCGCCCGCCCCGGGCACGATCGTGGCGATGCCTGGGCTGTGGCACACGCTCGCCGGAGGGCTGCTGCGTGAGCTCACCGGCCGCCTCGCCCCGGGCCGGCCGGCCGTGACGGTCGGTGCTGCCGGAGGCGAGCTGAGCGCTGTCGCGGCACAGTTCGCCGCCGCGTTGCGCACCGCGGTCACCGGCGCCCCGCACCCGCCCCGGCCGCGCCCGTCGCTGCGCGGGCCGCAGCCGCTCGCCACCGGCCTGCCGATGCCGGCCGCCGCCGACCGCCTCGAAGCGGCCGCGCGGCTCGCCGCGGCGGCCACACCGAGCCCGCGGGAGCTGGCCGGCGGCACCGACTTCAGCGTCCGGTTCGACGCGGCGGACGCAGCCGCGCAGCTGCTCGGCGGCCTCTACCGCAGTGCCGGCCCGGACTGGCGGGAACGCGCTGAAGGGCTGCGCCCGGCCGAGCACCTGGTGTCGTTCGTCCGCTTCGACGGTGACGTCCCGCGCCCAGTCGGCCTCGCCGAGCACGCCGCCGGCGTCCGGGACCACGTGCGGGACCTGCGTGGGCCGTGGCGGCCGGGCCCGGACGACCCGGTGCCGCGGTGGTCGCCGCAGCGGGCCTGGGTGGTGCTGCCGGACGTGGTGGCGACCGTCACCGCGGACCTGCTCGACGAGCTGGCGGTGCGGCTGCGGCCGGGCCGGCAGGTCGGCACGGTGCGGTTCGACACCGAACCGCTGGGGCAGTTCGTGCAGCGGCGCCTGCTGGACGCCGCGATCCGTGACTGGACGGAGGGCGACCGGTGACGATCGGTGCTGACCGGCTCGTCGAGTTCGCCAGGCGGTACGTGCTGCGCGACGACGAGACGATCGAGTGGATGAAGGCCGTCGGCGACGGCACCGACACGCCGGTCGTGGACCTGTCGACGGCGGAGCGTGGGCTGTCGGTGCGGGTCGTGCGCGGGCTGCTGCAGGCCGAGCGGGCGTCCTTCGTCGCGGCGGTCGTCGCCGTCACCCGCGAGGACGAGGACTTCGACGGCCCGGCGCCGCGGGAGTATCTGCTCATGCGGCACGACGGCACCGCGGTCCGCCTCGCCGACGCCGGTGCGGTCGCGGCGCTGGGGGAGCGGGTGCTCTCCGGTGACCTGCCGCCGTCGGCGTATGCGGAGCTGCTCGTGTACGGGCAGTGGCCGGGCAGCTGGGCGAAGGAGGTCGTCGGCGACCCGGTCGCGTGGCGCCGCAGATACCCGGCCGGTGCGCCGCTGCCGGACGTCGAACCGCTGTCGGTGCGACTGGCCGGCGGCACGATGACGCTGACGTTCGCCGCGGCCCGGCAGGTGCCGGACCTGTCCGGGCGGTTCACGCTGGACGTGTCGGTGTGGTCGGTGTCGGTACCGCCCGACGCCCCGGCCACCTGGCAGGTGCGGACCGTCGCCGAGTCCGTGCCGGTCTAGAGGCCGGTCTAGAGGGAGGTTGCGTTGCTGGTCGCGCGGTCGGTGACCGAGTGCCATCTGTACATGGCCCTGCACCCGTGTGAGGGGTGCGGCGAGTGGGACTTCCCGTGGTCGCGGCACGACCGCGGGCCGGGTCCGCAGTCGGCGTACGAAGGGCCCTGCCCGTCGTGCGGCGCGTCCCGCCGGTTCGAGTTCGTGATCGCGCCGGATGCGGTGCCGCCGCCGGCCTACGGGGGACCGGAACCGTCCCGGATCATCGACCCGGGCGAGTTCCTTGCGATGAGCGAACGGGCGGCCCAGCACGCGACCGTCCCCGCGGACGCGTCCGGGCCCCGCCGCGACGACGCGCGCACTGCCGCCTCCGACGCGCTCGCCGCCGCGGAGGAGGTGCTGAAGTTCGTACCGCCGCACGCGTCCGCGGTGCCGGCTTCGGCGTTCACGTCGGAGACGGGACGGGCCAGGTACGCCGCGGATCCGGCCGCCTTCACCCGCGAACGCCTGCAGGAGCGCATCGAGGCGTGCCGGCAGGCGCTGCTGGCCCTGACGGCCTGACAGCCGATTGCGCGGTCAGCGGGGGGCGAAGCCGTCGGAGAGCTCCCGGTATGTCCGCTGGACCGCTTCGAGCCGGATCTTGCGGAACCTGCCCGGCTCGGCGTCGTACACCGACCGACCGCGCTCGGTCCACAGCGCATGAACGGGGACGGCGTCGGCGCCCGGCGGGACGAACTTGATCGCCTCACCGACAGCGGCGGCCGCGATCCGCAGGTCGATCAACGCCTGCCGGCGCTGCTCGGCGGTCATCCCCTCGTCCGGCTCGGCGGGCGCGTTGCGGATGATGAGGTCGGCCACCCACAGCCACTCACCCGCGTCGATGATCTCCGACGCGCCGCCGTCGACGCCGAAGGCCGGCTCCTCCTCGTCGGGGACCGTCACCTGCTCCGGCAGGCGGAACGTGAACTCCCGCTCGGTGCCGCAGCTCGGACACGGCCCCGTATATCGGCTGGCCAGGTCGCCATCGACAACCACGACGGAGCTCGGCGGGATGAAGCGGGTCTCGCCACACGTCTCACACGGGTGCAACTCGATGAACAGGTGTGCCTCGACGTTCGTGCGTGCCAGTCGCAGGACCATGCCGACGACCTTACTCACGCTACGCTTGCCCACGGCAGTCGACGGGCGGACGCGAGGCAGACGATGGTCAGTGGTGCGGTGTTGCTGGATCTCCTGCGACGGTTCGTGTTCTTCGACGACGAGACCGTCGTGTGGAGCAAGGACTACGCGCCGCATCCCGCACTCGCCGTCGAGACCAGCGACCGGCTGTTCAACGTCCGGGTCGTGCCCGATCTGCTGCGCGTCGGTGCGGCACCGTGGGTCGAAGCGCTCGTCGTGGCGATCCGCGAGGACCAGGAGGTCGAGGGCCCGGCGCCGCAGGACGTCTTCCTGCTGCGCACCGACGGCGAGGCCCTGCACCTGCGTGACCCGGGCACCGTCGCGGCGCTCGGTGCGCTCGTCGTCACCGGCGACCTCGACCCGGTGGCGTACGCGGAGGTGCTCGCCTCGTGCCAGTGGCCGGGCGGCTGGTTCAAACAGGTCGTGACCGATCCGGCCGCGTGGCGCGGAGAGTATCCGCCGGAGGCGGACCTACCGCAGGTGGAGGCGCCGCAGGTACGGGACACCGATGACGCGACGCAGCTGACGTTCTTCGCGTCCCGGCAGACCACCGAGGTCGTCGGCGGCAGGCCGGTGCTCGACGTGAGCCGGTGGACCGTCCGGATCCCGAAGGCTCCCCACGGCGCGCCCGCGGCGTGGGACTGCGAGGCGGTGGCCGACGGCGTGCCGCTGGCGCCGCCGTGGTGACGAACGGAGACGCCGTGGGGGAGTTCGTCCTCGCCGGGGAGGCCGGCGGTGAGCACCTGGACAATCCGGGCCGCCGCCAGCGGTATCTGCGGTATCTGCGCGCCGGTGCGCCCGTCGGCGGCGGCTACCGCACCGACGGCCATTGGATCTGGGCACCGGCCCTGGCCGAGCGGCTGGAGCACGAACATCTGCTGCCCGAGCCGCCGTTCGCCGGGCACATCCTGCGCTACGGGTTCATGTGCCCGCCGGTCACCACGGCGACGGCCGATCAGGCCAGGGCCGCCCTGGCGCAGCTGCTGCGAGGCTGACAGGTCAGCGGGATGCTGACGGCGCGGGCGAGCCGGGCTTCGGCGTCGTAACGGTGCCGGTGAGCTTCGCCTCGCACCGCGGGCTCAGCGAGTGCTGCTGGGCGACGATCGAGCCGTCGACCGACAAAATGCACTGCAGCTGCGGGATCTGCGCGCCGATCACGGTGTCGCCGTCCGGGGCGGCGTTACCGCCGAGGACCACGATCGTGACGTCCGGATACACCACGTCGACCTGCTTGCTCCAGGTCGACTGCGGGTTTTCGAACGACACCGACGCGCCCCGCTCGTCGGTGTACGCACCGACGATCTTCAATCCGGGACCGCCGGAGTGGAACAGCTCATAGGTCACCGTATGGGTCACCTTCGCCGCCGACGGCGGGCTCTCCGCCGGTGTGTTGCAGCCGCTCAGTGCACCCGCCGCCACCAGCAGCGCGGCGACCGGCGGTGCGACCCGTAGCATGCGTGAACTCCCCCGTGGTAGCCGACGACCCACGGCGGTAGCTTAGCCTCGATGCCTCCTGACGGGGAAGGAGCGGTCGATGATCGCCGGTGGCCGGCATGCGTTCCAGGTGCTGCACCCGGGCTCACCCATGCTGCGGGTGCGCTACCGGGCGGGGATCGTCGTGGACGCGCACGGATTTCCCGACTGGGTGCCGTTTGCGCGGGCCGTCGTGCAGCTACCACCGGTCCGTGACGACCTCGGCGCCCATGCCAACCGTGTCGTGGACGTGCTCGCCGCCAACCGCGTGGTCGCCGGCACCGACCCGCTCCATGAGGACGCCCCGACCGGCGGCGGACCGGCCGGCTGGACGTGGGCGCACCTGCCGGTCGTCACACCCGGCGCGCCGCGGCGGGCCGCGCTGGTGCCGATCGAGCTGCACGGCGCGCACCGGCACCTCGGCGGCGTGAGCACCGCCCGCACCGACCGGACCCGCCGCTATCTCGGCGAGCCGGGCCGGTGGCCGGTGCCGAGCCGGGTCGAGGCCACCGTCGCCGACGACGCCCTCACGAAGGTGGAGGAGCACCTCGGCCGTGCGTTGCCGGCGGACTACCGTCAGTATCTGCGCGACAGCAACGGCGGCGGCCCGCACGTCGCGGTCGTGCACGTCGGTCTCGGGTTCGTCGCCGACCAGCCGATGTTCGGCGTGGCCCGCCCTGACGCGCTGCAGGACCTGCTCTACGCCAACGCCTGGTTCGGTGACCGGTTCACCGCCGACTACGTCGCGGCCGGCTACGTCCAGGGCGGGCTGATCGCGGTGAAGGTGCGTGGCGAGGCGACCGGCTCCGTGTGGTGGTTCGACGACGACGACCCGCGGGCCAAGGACGACGACACCGCGGAAGACGTGTGCGAGCGGCTGCTGCACCACTGCGCCGACGACTTCAAGGCGTTCTGGCAGATGCTGTGCGAGCCGCCGGAGCCGCTGCGGGCGGCGGCCGCGGCTGCCGACGTGACACAGTTGCACCCGGACCGGATGGGCGCCGCGCTGCCGGCCGCGAAACGCCCCACCGGCCCGCAACCGGCGAGCGGAGGAGCGACCCGATGACCGACCCCGCCCTTGACCAACAGCCTCCGCAGTGGGAGCCGGCGAACGAGACCGAGCGCGCCTTAACCAAGGCCCTCGCCGACGGTGACCAGCAGGCGTTCTTCGGCATCATCGCCTCCGCCGAGCTCTACCTGCCGCAGGTCGGCCAGGAGGAGACCGAGGAGCAGACGTTCATCACCGCGGAGCTGTTCGGTCAGACCGTCCTGGTGGTGTACACGTCGCTGGAAGGACTGACGGCCTCGGTCGCCGGGGTCGCCGACGCCTACACGGTCACCACCTACCAGGAGCTGCTCGAGCGGTGGCCGCAGCCGGAGTGGCGGCTGGCGGTCAACCCGGGCTATCCGATCGACGCGTATCTGCCCGTCGAGGCGGTCGCGGCGGCGGCGGAGGGCGACGTCAAACTGCCGACCGCCGCCCAGGTCATCGTCGCCGGGTTCGCCGAGGACGAGCAGGCCACGCAGGTCTTCGACACCGACACGGTCCTGCGGGACGCCGCCGAGCGCAACGATCCCGGCACGTACATCGACACCCTGCTCGACTCGACCGTCGTCGTGCCGACCGCGCACGCCGTCGAGGACCCCGAGCAGCTGCTCGACCAGCAGGACTGGTGGCGGCCCGCCGGGACGGAGCAGGAGCCGGTCCTGGAGGTCTTCACGTCGGAGGAGGCGTTCTTCGCGGCGTTCCCGACAGCCCGCACCGATCCCGCGACCGGCGGGGTGCACAGCGTGACGATGCCGTTCGTGCTGCTGCTCGGCGTGTGGCCGGAGGACACCGGCCTCGCCGTCAACCCGCGCACCGACTTCGGGATCGAGCTGCCGGCGCAGGACGTGCAGGCACTGCTGCTGTGGGAGCCAGAGAACCCCGCCGCGGGCACGACCACCACCACGCACGAGAGCGATGAAGTGTGGGTGCACGGTGGTCTATAGGATTGGTCGCGCTGGTCAGACTGGGGAGGCAAGCACGTGACGTCCGTCATCATCAAGCGTCCGCCGCGGCGTGCCGCGCCGCCGCTGCCGACCGGGGACGTGCTGCTCGACCCGCCGCCGGAGGTGCCGAACGCGGCCGGCAAGACCTGGACCCGGATGCTGATGATCCTGCCGATGGCGGCCGGCGCCGTGGCGATGGGTCTCATGATGGGCGCCAGCGGCCGCTCGGGCCCGCTCGTCTACGTCGCCGGCGGTATGTACGGCGTCTCGATCCTCGGCATGATCGCCATGATGGCCACGCAGACCAACGGACCGGGCAAGAAGGAGATGATCGAGGCCCGCCGGCAGTACATGCGGCGCCTCAGCCAGCTGCGCGCCCAGCTGCGCGACACGATCAAGAAGCAGCGCGAGGCCATCTACTACCGCCACCCCGACCCGTCAGTGCTGTGGTCGCTGGTCACCGGCGCCCGGCTGTGGGAACGCCGCCGCGGCGACGCCGACTTCAGCGTCGTCCGGATCGGCCTCGGCGCGCAGGAGGTCGCCACCCCGCTCATCCCGCCGCAGACCCGCCCCGTCGACGAGCTCGAGCCGCTGTGCGCGATGGCGCTGCGCAAGTTCGTCGCGACCTACACCGTCGTGCCCGACCTGCCGGTCGCGATCGCGCTGCGGGACTTCTCCCACGTCTACATCCGCGGCACCGACGAGCAGACCGTCCGTGACTTCGTCCGCGCGCTGCTGGCCCAGATGGTGACGTTCCACTCGCCCGACGACCTGCTGATCGGTGTCGCCGTCGCCGACGCGCAGGCACCGCAGTGGTCGTGGGTGAAGTGGCTGCCGCACGCCGCCCACCCCACCAAGGTCGACGCGGTCGGTGCGGTGCGGCTCTTCACGCCCGGCGTCACCGGCCTGGAGGCCATGCTCGACGACGTCCTGGCCAACCGGCCCCGCTTCGACCCCGCCGTCGCGCAGAACTTCGCCGGCCCGCACACCGTCGTCGTCATCGACGGCGGCTCCACCGCCGGGTCCGACCACCTCATGACCGAGGGCGGTGTCGCCGGCGTCACCATCATCGACCTGTCCAACCCGCCGCCGCGGCTACTCGACGACACGACCGTCGTGCTGGACATCGCGGCGGACGGCGCCGTTTCCGGCATCACCATGGACGGCACCATCCAGATCGGCAAGGCCGACCGGCTGCACCCCGCGGAAGCCGAGGTGCTCGCGCGGGAGCTCGCACCGCTGCGGCTGTCGGCGGCCTCCTTCGCCGAGTCGACCTCCGTCGCCGTCGACCTCGGCCTCGCCGAGCTGCTCGACCTCGGCGACCCGGCCGAGTTCGACCTCGCGCAGGCGTGGGCCAGCCGGCCCAACCGCGACCGGCTGCGCGTGCCGATCGGCATGGGCGCCGACAAACGCCCGATCGAGCTGGACATCAAGGAGTCCGCGCAGGACGGCATGGGCCCGCACGGCCTGCTCGTCGGCGCCACCGGCTCCGGCAAGAGCGAGCTGCTGCGCACCCTCGTGCTCGCCCTGGCCGTCAAACACAACCCGGAGATCCTCAACTTCGTCCTCGTCGACTTCAAGGGCGGCGCGACGTTCACCGCGCTGGACCGCCTGCCGCACACCAGCGCCGTCATCACCAACCTCGCCGATGAGCTGTCACTCGTCGACCGCATGCTCGGCGCGATCCAGGGCGAGCTCGTACGCCGCCAGGAGCTGCTGCGCAAGGCCGGCAACTACGCGTCGCAGCGCGACTACGAGCGAGCACGCGCCGCCGGGATCCCGCTCGGGCCGCTGCCGAGCCTGCTCATCATCGTCGACGAGTTCAGCGAGCTGCTGACCGCCAGGCCCGACTTCATCGACATGTTCGTGCAGATCGGGCGGGTCGGCCGGTCCCTCGGCGTGCACCTGCTCCTCGCCTCGCAGCGCCTCGAGGAGGGCCGCCTGCGCGGCCTGGAGACGCACCTGTCCTACCGGCTCGGACTGCGGACGTTCTCCTCGATGGAGAGCCGCACCGTCCTCGGCGCCCCCGACGCCTACGAGCTGCCTCGCTCACCCGGCCACGGCTACCTGAAGGCCGGCACGGAGGGGCTGATCCGGTTCAAGGCGGCGTACGTGTCGGGGGCCTACCGGCGCGACGGAGCCCTGCCGATGGTCGGCGGGAGGGCCGTCGACGCCGTCCGCGACTTCACCACCGCCTACGTCACGCCGCCGCGTGAGACCGCGCAGGCCGACGAGGCACCAGAGCCGGAGGAGACCCACGTCGGGGAGACCCTGCTCGACGTCCTCGTGCGGCGGATGGAGGGCCAGGGCACGGCCGCGCACCAGGTGTGGCTGCCGCCGCTGGACGAGCCGCCGACCCTCGACCAGCTGCTGCCGCAGTTCGTCCAGTCGCCCGAGCGCGGCCTGACCGTCGCCGACGCGTCGCTGCACGGCCGCCTGCACGGCGTCGTCGGCATCATCGACAAGCCCTACGAGCAGCTGCGCGACCCGATGTGGCTCGACCTGTCCGGCGCCGGCGGCAACGTCATGATCGTCGGCGCCCCGGTCACCGGCAAGACCACGTTCCTGCGGACCCTCGTGAGCAGCCTCGCCCTGCTGCACACCCCACGCGAGGTCCAGTTCTACGGCCTCGACTTCGGCGGCGGCGGCCTCAGCGCCCTCTCCGGCCTGCCGCACGTCGGCGGGATCGCCAACCGGCGCGACGTCAACACCGTGCGCCGGACCGTCGCGGAGGTCTACGGGCTGCTGCAGGCCCGCGACGCGCTGTTCGCCAAGCTCGGCATGGACGGCATCGCCGCCTACCGCCGCAGCCAGCGCACCGGCGGCCCCGCGGCCGAGGACCCGTTCGGCGACGTGTTCCTCGTCGTCGACGGCTGGGCGACCCTCCGCGGCGAGTTCGAGGACCTCGAGCCGATGGTGTCGGAGATCGCCAACCGCGGCCTCGGCTACGGCATCCACATCCTCGCCTCGACCAACCGCTGGATGGACATCCGCACCGCGACCCGCGACATGTTCACCACGAAGGTCGAGCTGCGCCTCGGCGACCCCAGCGACTCGGCGATCAACCGCCGCGCCGCCGTCAACGTCCCCGAGCAGGCACCCGGCCACGGCCTCACCGCCGACGGCTTCCACTTCCTCACCGGCCTGCCCCGTATCGACGGCCAGCAGCAGGTCGACGACCTGTCCGACGCGGTCACCGAGTTCGTCAAGCACATGCAGGCCTACTGGACCGCGGCACCCGCCCCGAAGGTGCGGCTGCTGCCCGACCAGCTGCCGTTCGAGTCGCTGCCGGCACCGGTGCGCGGCCGCATCCCGATCGGCATCGCGGAGAACGACCTGCTGCCCGTCTCCCTCGACTTCGACGCCGACCCGCACCTGCTGCTCTTCGGTGACCTCGAGTGCGGCAAGAGCGCCTTCCTGCGCGGCCTCGCCCGCAGCATCACCCAGGCATACCAGCCGTCCGAGGCGCGCATCATGCTCGTCGACCTGCGCCGAAGCCTCCTCGGTGCGGTCAGCCCCGAGCACCTCCTCGGCTACGGCACCTCCCAACAGGTCACCCTCGACCTCGTCAAGCAGGTCGTCACCGTCATGCGCGAACGGCTCCCCGGGCCGGAGGTCACCCCCGACCAGCTCCGCAACCGCAGCTGGTGGAAGGGGCCCGAGCTGTACATGCTGGTCGACGACTACGATCTCGTCGCCGGCGCTGCGGCCAACCCCCTGGCGCCGCTGCTCGAGTTCCTGCCCCAGGCCCGTGACATCGGCTTGCACCTCATCCTGACCCGCCGGATCGGTGGCGCCGGGCGGGCGATGTTCGACCCGATCATCACCCGCATCCGTGAGCTTGCCTCACCGGGCATCATGATGTCCGGCTCCCGGGAGGAGGGTCCGCTCTTCGGCAACATGCGGCCGCAGTTCCTGCCGCCCGGGCGGGGCTATCTGTTCACGCGGCGCGAGAGCGGCCGGCTCATCCAGACGCCGTGGACACCGCCCCCGCAATGACGACGATGTGGAGCGCATCCCTCATGTGGCTGCACCGGATCCTCGCCGTCGCACTGGTCGGCGTTGTGGCGGTGGTCGGACCGTTCGCGGCCCCCGCGGCGGCGGCCGAGTGCACCGATCCCGGGCAGGACATCACCACCGTGCCGTGGGCGCAGCAGAACCTCGGCGCGAGCAGTGTCTGGGCCCTCACCCGCGGCAGCGGCGTCACCGTCGCTGTCCTCGAATCCGGGGTCGACGCCGCCCACCCGCAGCTCAGCGGCCGGGTCGACGCGGGGGTCGACGCGGTGGCCGGCACCGGACCCGCCAACACCGACTGCGTCGGCACCGGCACACAGGTCGCCGGGGTCATCGTCGGCAAGGTGACCAACGGCATCGGCTTCACCGGTGTCGCCCCGCTCGCCCGCATCCTGCCGGTCCGCGTCGTCGCCGACCGGCAGACCGGCGGCGCCCAGGCGGCCCAGCTCGCCAAGGGCATCAACGCGGCCGTCGACGCCGGCGCCCACGTCATCGACGTGGCCGTGCCCACCTACACCGACGACCCGGCCGTCCGCGCCGCCGTGCAGAAGGCCCTCGACAAGCAGATCGTGGTCGTCGCGGCCGTCGGTGACCTCGGCGGCGCCAACCAGCAGAACCCGACCCCCTACCCGGCCGCCTACGACGGTGTCATCGGCGTCGGCGCCGTCGACGAGCGCGGCATCCGGATGGACAGCTCGCAGTTCGGCGAGTATGTCGACGTCGTCGCACCCGGCGGCAACATCCTCACGCTGCAGCGGGCCTCCGGTCTCACGGTAGTCAACGGTACGGGTGTGGCATCGGGATTCGTCAGTGCCGTCGTCGCTCTCGTGCGCGCCTTCATCCCGCGGGCGACCGTCGCGGAGGTGACCCGCAGGCTCACCGGCACCGCCGTCCCCGCCGCAGGTGGCCCCGGCAGCCAGTTCTACGGCCACGGGATCGTCAATCCGGCAGGTGCCCTCACCGACCAGGTCGTCGAGCAGCCACCGGCGGTCATCGGCCCGGTCGACGGCCCGGCGCCTGCCCGCGCCTCCATCTGGGCCGGGAGTCGCCGCTGGGCCCTGATCGGCACGGCCGGCGCGCTCGGGCTCGCGGTCGTGATCGCCGCCCTCGCCGTCGCGTTGCCGCGGGGCCGCCGCCGGCGCTGGCGGGCGGAGCATCCGGCTCCGGCCCGGGTCCGCGACGAGCCAGAGGAGCCCGGGCCGCCGGCGATGCTCTTCGACTGACGGTCTCCTGACTGATGACGATCAGCAGGTCGGGGCGCCGACAGAACCGCAGCTGCTCGAGCTGCACTGCCAGCGTTTCCGGGTCGGCATCGAAGCCGCCGCGCTGGTTGGTGACGGCAAGGTCGAGCGACTGACACCACCACCCGTCGAGCACCCGTCGAGCCGAAGAACCGGGCGCGTCGACCTTGTCAGTGCCGGTGGCACTGTCGTCCAGCGCCCACCCGTCTCCCGGGACCTGATCAAGCAGCGAACGAGCAGGGGTCAGCTGGCGGATGGCTTCGGGGACGGGGAGCCGGACGTGGACGGGGACGGTGAGGACCGTGCGGCCGGAGCACCGGCCACCTGCGGCTGGAACACTGCCGCCGGGTCGAGGACCGGACCGGCCGGAATGCGGGTCACCAGCGAGCTCGGCACGTCGGTCGCCTTGTCCGGTGCGTAGCCAAGCATCCGCAGCACCTCCGCCGACGGCACGGAGAAGCGGACGCCCATGTCGGTGATGATCGCGTAGGCACCCGAGGTGGCAGTCGCGGACGGCAGGACGCGGACGATGGCGACCCGCCCCGCCGGGACGGAGACGCGGTCGGCGAGGGCGGTGCCGGCGGTCGAGCGGCCGATCGTGGGGACCCCGGCGTCGATGGAGGGGATGGTGCCGCCGACGGTGATCTGCGGGGCGTTGCGCGGGTCGGTCGTCGTGGCGCAGACGAGGTCGCCGGGGGAGCCGGGCTGCAGGTCCAGCTTCGGCGGCTCGGACGGGGCCGCGGCGTCGTTGCCCTCGGGGGCGGTCAGGCGGGAGCTGTGCTTGGCCTTGTTGATGTCGCCGATGGAGACCTGTGCCGGGTCTTTGCCGGGGAACTGGGCGTCGATGATGTTCTTCTGCAGTTGGGTGATCGGGGCGATGCCGTCGTCGAAGACGAGGTAGTGCTGCGGGCCGGAGCCCGTCTGCACGACCAGCAGGTCGCCGATCTTGCGGCCGGTGACGCTCTTGCTGTCGGTGCCGCGGTTGTTGATGGTGATGGGGCTGATCGGCACACCCGCGGGAAGGGTGTTGATCCAGGCGGTGCCGACCGGGGCCGGGGTGACGACGGCGCCGAACAGGGCCGGGATGACCGTCCGCGACTCCCACAGCTGGTGCCGGTGACCGTTGACGACGAGGTAGGTCAGGCCGGCCGTGACGTCCTTGATGAGCACGCCCTGGCCGTTTCCGCTGGCACGCGCGCCGGCCGTCGCCTCACCCGCCATGAGGCTGACCGTTGCCGTCTGCCCGCCGGAGCTCGACGTGCCCGCTGTGGAGCAGACGGTCCACGGCAGCCCGACGGCCTTGCCGGCCGGGGGGAGCGAGTCGGGTGCGCCGGTGATGCCGATGGTGATGCCGCGCGGCACGGATCCCAGAGACTTCTGCGACACGCGGAACAGCTGCGATGCGCCCCGCCCGGAGGCCAGCAGTGCGGAGGTGAAGTTGAGCGTCGGGTGGAGGCGGCCGTCCATGAAGACGAATGTCGCGCCGGTCTCGCGCTCAATGACGATCGATCCGTCGGCCTTCCAGGCGGTGCCGCCGACCTTCGTGAGGATGCCGTAGACGCCGAAGCCGGCACCGACGAGGACGGCGACCATGATGCCGGCGAAGACGGCGCCGATGCCGCGCCGCAGCGGCGACTGGGCCGGGTCGGTCTCGCGCATGACGAACGCGGACAGGACCCGCTGGGTCAAGTACTGGTAGGACTGCAGCTGGTCCCGGCGGGTCGCCATGTCAGCTGCCGAACGAGGCGAACAGCGCCTGGATCGAGCCGTAGACGCCGATCACGCCACAGGCGAGGGGGATCAGCGCGATGATCGCGACGACGTCGGTGATGTCGGCGATGCGGCCGATGTACGGCGTCGGTGTCCGTCTGCTGTAGATCAGCCCGGCGGCGACGATCGCACCCCCGACAAGCAGCAGCGCCGGGAGGATCACCAGGCGCCCGCCGCCGGGGTCGGTGCGCAGGACGAGGCCGAGCAGCAGCACCGCGACGCCGAACGCACCGCCGGCGAGCAGCGGGACCCGCTGCCGGGCGGCCGGGAAGAGCCTGGCCCGCAGCAGCAGTGCCGCGGACGCGCTGGCGGCGAGCAGGATGCTCGTGGTGTGGCCGTCGACGCCGAGCATGACGATGGTCACGGCACCGACGACGGCGGCTGCCAGCAGCATGCCGGTGAGCAGCTCGGTGGCGCGGGCGACAGCGGCGAACACCCCGGCTCGGCTCGGCACCGGCTGGTCGACGAGGATGTCCTCCGGCTTGTCCGGCAGGGCCGGCACGGGCAGCTTGCCGAGCCAGCTCGCGATCAGCGGATAGCCGGGCAGCAGGCCGATGACGAGGGTCAGGGCGAACGCGGCGGACCCGGCCGCCGACATCCCGGCCAGCACGAGCAGCCCAGTGATGATCCCGGTGATGCCGACCTCGAGCCCGGCCATGAACAGCCACCGCACGGCGGCCGTGCCGACGTACCCGAGGACGCTGACCGCCAGCAGCGCCGCCGACCCGAGCAGCACGCTGGTCGCGCCGAGCCCGGTGACGCCGATGCCGTCGGGCACGACGGCGAGGGCGCCGGCGGCGAACGCGTAGGGCAGGGCGGCACCGGCGACGGCGCCTCCGGCGGGCGCGTCGCCGAGTGCGCGGGCGACGACAAGCCCGGCGAGGGCCAGCACGAGCGCGATCCCGCCGGCGACGGCCGCCGGGATCGTCCACGGCGGTCCGGACAGGGCGATCGTGAAGACGCCGAGTGTGAACGTGACGACACCAATAGCGATTCCGCCGCGGCGGGTGGCGGGGCCGCTCCACGACCGACCGGTGCGCCGCGCGCCGTTGGCGATGACCTCGACGACGTCGTCGTAGGCGAGCTCCGGCCAGTCGGTGCGCCCCGGCATGAGGTGCAGGATCTCGCCGTCGCGGACCCCCTGGACGGTCAGGTTGCGGGCCGGCTCGACGAGCGCGCCGGTGGCCCGGCGCAGCACCCAGCCGGAGTTGTGGTCGGTGTCGCCCATGTCCTCACCCGCGTGGCGCAGCAGGTGCGGCAGGAGCTCCGCGACGATGGCGTTGTCGGGCAGTGCGACGTCGATGCGCCGTTTCGGGGTGGCGACGGTCACTCGGGCCAGCCCGATGCCGATCCGGGGCGTCACGGCGATCTCCTCACTGCGTCATGGCTGCACAGACGGCGACGACGGCAAACAACGTAACAGAACGCCCGGAAGCGCAACGTCCTCATCGCCATGCGTCGCCCATGGTCTGACGCTCCGTCGACGTGGGGTGCAGCCACAGGTACCGGTTGGCGCCGCCACCGATGAGCGCGAGCATCTCGTTCTCCAGCATCTGCAGCCGCTGCACGGTATGCGGGTCCAACTGCAACGCCGTCCCGGCGACCGCGGCCTCGGTGGCGTGCAACCGTTGCAGGACCACGAGATCACCCGACCGCACCGCGGGTGCGCCGGGCTCCTCGAGGCGCCGCAGGACGGTCAGCTGCGTCTGCCACGGACCGGCCGCCGGTGGGTTCGACGGGCCGGTGGTGCCGAGGTCGTGTATGACGAGGGCGGGCCGGCGGGCGGTCGCGGTGATGGTGGCCGGCTGCTCACCGTGCAGGACCGCGACCCGGTCGGCGCGGCTGACGGCCCGTTCGCCGAAGCCGTGCCACGCGGCCGGGTCGACCGTCATCACGACGATCTGCGAGCCGAGCGCCAGGGCCCGGAACGCGAGCATCTGCGCCGCCCACACCCCGCCGACGAGCGTGACGCGGGTGGGTTCGGGCCGGAACAGCCGGATCGGGACCGGCTGCTGGCTGTGGTCCGCGCCGAGGATGAGCCCGGTGCCGGCAGACCTGACGCCCATCGTGTTGAGCGCGGTCAGCGACGCGGTGTGCCAGCCGATGCGCAGCCCCGGCTGTCTGCCGCCGGGAGCGGCGTCGCGTTCGTTGTCACGGTTGCCGTAGACGGTGCCGCCGGGCGGGCTGGACGGTGGCATCGGGGCGGCGGCGATGAGCCCGGCGACCCGCTGGGTCTGCGCCGACGCGTCGGCCTCCGCCTCGGCGGCTGCATGGGCTTCGGCGGCGCGCCCGGTGTCGGGCTGGGCCTGTGTGCCGGGTGCCGGCTGCGGCCCGGCGACCCGTACGTGGGGCGCCTGCCCGTCCGCCTGCCCTGCCGGCTGCCCCTGGGCAGGTCCGGGAGCCGGTGCGGGTGCGGGTGCGCCGAGGACACCGCGCTGCTGAACCGGTTCGATGGGGCGGGTCATCGGGGCCCTCCGCCCGTCGGTGCGGTCGCATACGTGGCAGGACCCTGCTCGCCGTCGAGCGGGAGAAGGTGCGCGCCGTGGGTGCCGCCTTCGAGGACCCGGCAGACGGCGGCGATCGTCTCGGCGGGTGCCGCGATACGTACCAGACACCTGACATCGACCTGGGCGTCGGCGGCGGCACCGGGGACGATGACGAACGCCACGCTGGTGAACGAGCCGGGCACGGCGGCAAGCTGGTCACCGAGGGCGCCGACGGCCCCGTCCTGGTCGATCGAGGGCCAGTCCTGCACCCAGTAGGACCGGTGGGCAAGGCCCGCGGAGTGCCACGCGTCCCACGTCTCCCGCGGCTCGGGCGGCGGCGCCGTGTCGTCGGTGCGCTGCAAGTCGCAGGAGCGCTCCAGGGCCGTCAGGACCCCGCCACGGTCGAGGATCCGCACGTTGACCCCGGCCCCACGCAGGGTCCGCGCGACCTTGCGGAGCATCGCCGCGACGACGTCGACGGCGTTCTCGGCGCTCTCCGCGCCGGCTTCGGCGAGGGCCCGCGCGTCGAGGCGGACGGCGACCCAGGTGACCCGGTCGGCCGGGATCGGGGCGGCACCGAAGCGCTGGACCAGCTCCCGGTAGGAGTACGCGGCCGGCAGCGCCTGCTGCAGGTCGTGGCTGGGGGAGCCGAGGGTGTGCGTGACCACCTGCAGGGCGGAGCCGGGCTGGCCGGTGCCGGTGAGCGTGGTGACGAGCGACTCCAGCGGCAGGTGCCCGGACGGCCCGTCGGCCATCGCGGCCGCCGGGGTGACCTCCGCCACCGCGAACCAGCCGGCGTCGTCGCGGGCCACCCCGATCACGGAGTCGTCGGACACCGGCACGTCCTGGACGGTCAGCCGCGGCGCGAGCGTGCGCAGCGGGGCGAGCCGCGGATCGGTGACCGGCCCGGCGGGGCGCCGCTTCGCGCGGCGGTTGAAGTGCCACGCGAGGACCCGGCGCTCCAGCCACCAGCGGCTCTTCTGCCGGCCGAGGGCGACGACGGCGATGAGCAGCCCGGCGAGCGCGACCGGCACGATGACCAGGACACCCTGGTCGAGCGCGGCGAGCAGGCCGAGTATCGCCGCCTCGACGGCAACGACCTGCAGCACGTGGACCGGCCCGAGGTGGCTGGGGCGCCGCCGCGGGGCAAGGGTCGCCGGGGACGGGTCGGATGCGGGTCCGACACCGACACGGGCCGAAGCCCGAACCGGCCCCTGGGAGTCGGTCGTCACCTGCCGCTACCTCCTGCCGCTGTCAACCGCTGCGCCGTCGCGAGAAACTTCGGTCGATCCAATCATATGGACGTCGCCCTCGCGGACCGGTGCTCGCTGGACTGGCGCCGCCCCGGTCCGGCGGACGGTGGCGCACCCGCGGGGAAGGAAACTGATTGTGCTCACTCGGCGTCAGCTGCTGCTCACCGGTCTTCAACACCGGACCGATGCTCGTTGGACCTGTTGTCCCCAAGTGGGTCAGGCACCGAGGTGTGTTTATTACGACGTTTTTGCTTGAGTCATGGAATCCACACCACATGATCGCCATTCAAGACCACGCGGCCGCTGATGTTGAATTCCACTGACGCGGTGGCATCGGTCCAGTGTCGAGGTTCGATACCGTCGGTGCTCCAGCGGTACCGGACGGTGGCCTGACCGGACGTGAGCGCAGCTCACCAGCGGCCGGTGGATCGATCGACCGGCGCGGCCCATGCCCGTGCCCGCAGGTTCGCGGCGCTCAGTGTGCCCGGTGGAGCCACCGCTCGA
This sequence comes from Dactylosporangium sp. NPDC049742, assembly GCF_040674675.1. Lineage (NCBI taxonomy): Bacteria > Bacillati > Actinomycetota > Actinomycetes > Micromonosporales > Micromonosporaceae > Dactylosporangium > Dactylosporangium sp. NPDC049742. Next base: position 121,527 of record NZ_JBFANF010000003.1, read on the forward strand.
TGCTGGTCAGGAGGACCTTGCCGGCGACCGCGATCACGGTGATCACGATCATCCCGGCGAGGATGCCGGTCGCGTCGAACGTCGCCTCCCCGTAGCGGACCAGCAGTCCCAGGCCCTGCCGGCCGCCGATGAACTCCGCCATGATCGCTCCGATCCAGGCAAGTTCGGCGGCCGAGCGCAGCCCGGCGACGATGCGCGGGGCGACGAGCGGCACGATCACCGTGGTGATTCGGGCGACGGCGCCCACGCCGAACAGGTCGGCTTCCTGGAGCATTCGCGCGTCGACGTCGCGGATGCCGCTGTACGTGGCGAAGAACGTGGCGAAGAAGACCATGGCGATGACGGTCGCCACCTTCGAGGACGTGCCGAGCTCGAACCAGATGAACAGCAGCGTGACCAGGACGATGCTGGGGACGACGTTGGCGGCCCTGATCAACGGGCCGAAGAAGTCCGAGAGCAGGCGACTGGCGCCGACCAGGACGCCGCACGAAACGCCGACGATCGCGCCCACGGCGAAGCCGACGGCGGACTCCAGGAAGGATGTCAGGATCTGCTTCCAGACGGAGCCGATCGGCGTGCCGACGGTGAACCACTCCACCAGGCGCTGCCATACCGCAGCAGGTGTGCTGTAGAGGTAGGCGTCGAGCCAGTACATCCCGGCCAGCTGCCAACCGGCGATCGCCATGGTCAAGGCGGCGAGCTGTGCCGTTCGATGCACGATGCGACGACGTCGCGCCTGCCGGACAAGGTTTGCCCTGGCCGCCGCCACCACGGTTTCGTGCGCGATGCTGATGTCAGCGCTCATCCGAGTCCCAGCTCTCGTAGCACCTTGGCGACACGGTCGTTCTCACTCGCGACGAACGCGGCGAACTCGTCGCCGGTGATGAAGGCGTCGGTCCAGCCCTTCGTGGCCAGCGCGACCTTCCACTCCGGCGAGTCGTGCATGGACGTCACGAGGTCGACCAGCCGTTGCTGCTGCACGGCGGTCAGGCCGGACGTGGCAACGAGTCCGCGCCAGTTCGCGAAGACCAGGTCCACGCCCAGCTCCTGCAGCGTCGGTGCGGCAAGGCCGCCGGTCCGCCGCGCCCCGGTCACCGCGAGGATCTTCACCGCGCCGACCTTGGCCTGCTCGGCGACCTCACCGATGCCGGTGGCCGCGAAGGCGACCTGGTTGCCGAGCACCGCGGCCAGGAGTTCGGCGCCGCCGCCGTAGCTGACGAACTTGACGCTCGTCGGCGCCACGCCGACCGCCTGTGCCAGCAGCATGGGCATCAGGTGGTCCGGCCCGCCCGGCGCCGACGCGCCACCGACGGGAACCCCTGCGGGATCGGCCTTCCAGGCCGTCACGAGATCCTGCAGGGTGTTGTACGGCGAGTCCTTCGGCACCACCACCGCTTCCATCTCTTCGATGAGCCGCGCAACGGGCAGGGTGTCCATCAGGGTCACCTGGGACCTGTTGGTGTGGACGGCGCCGACGACGCCGAGCCCCATCTGCATGAGCAGGTTCTCGTCGCCCTTGTCGTCGACGACGCGGCGCAGCCCTGTCGTGCCGCCGGCGCCGGCGACGTTGAAGACCGTGACGTTCCGGGCCAGTCCGGCGTCCTGCATGACTTTCGCCGCCGTCCGTGCCGTGGTGTCGTAGCCGCTGCCCGGGCTGTTCGGCACCAGGATCCTCAGCCCGTCGACCTGCCGGCGAACGGCGTCGGGGGTGCCGTTGCCGATGCTTGCGTCGCATGCCGACGCGACCGCAGGGACGAGTGCCAGGACCGTGGCTGCCGCGACCCGGAGCCATCTCCGTCCGCCCAACTGGATTCCTTCCGGCTCAGGACCGCCGCACCGCGTGGTCGCGGTGGCGGGAGGTGTGGTGCGTGCCGGAGTCTCACAGTGGGTGTGGGTCTGGGGTCATCGTCGGCGCCATAATGTTTGGCTATGGGTCTCAGGCCAGAGCCGGACCGGTAGCGCTGTGATGCCAGGCTGATCGCACATCGCACGCTTGGGGCGCCGCCCGGGAGTGGTGAGCGGCTGGTCAGCGACTTTCCGATGGCTCCGTGACGATCGGGTGTGTCTGCGGGTTGGCGTTCCACCAGCGCTCGAAGGCGGGGTTGTTCGGCACGTGGTCGAGGAACGCGTGGGTGACCGCGCGGTAGAGCTGATCGCATTCGGTGTGGCTGAACGCGTCGCGGCGCCAGATGACGAGGAGACGGGCGATCTGCGGTTCGCCGCGCAGGGGTAGGACGGCGGTGCCGGGAGGCTGGGGCCAGGTGGGGTCGACCAGACGGACGCCGTTGCCGGAGCGCACCAAGGGCTGGCCGGCGCCGCTGGGGGCGTCGTAGCGGATGTCGGGCTCGAACCCGGCCGCCCGGCACGCCCGCCGCAGCGACGTGAGCGAGCCGTCGTCCGGGCCGGGCGGCCCGACCCACCGCTCGTCACGCAGATCGGCCAGGTCGACGCTGTCCTGCCCGGCGAGCCGGTGGGACGCGGACAACGCGATGAAGATCGGGTACCGGGGGATCAGCGTCCGGTTGGCCAACATCCCGCCGAGCGGAATGTCGAACCCCTCCATGATCCCGATCAGGGCGGCGTCGAGCTGCCCGTGCGTGACAGCGTCCACGAGCAGCCGCGACGACGGCTCGATCCGCAACGCGACCTCGGTGTCCGGAAACGCCTCCTTGACCCGGTCGACCAGGCTCGCGGCACACGCCAGATGGACCGTGCCGAACCGGACGAACCCCGGCGCCCGGTGCGGCTCACGGAAGTCGTCGACGAACGCGTCAACCTCGTTCAGCACCACCCGGGCGCGGCTCAGGACCCGCCGGCCGAGCTCGGTCGGCTCGACACCCGCACGGCTCCGCACGAACAGCACCCCGCCGAGCAACTCCTCGATCCGGTGCAACTGCGCGGTCAACGCCGGTTGGGACAGGTTCAGCTGCGCCGCCGCGGCGGTCACGCTGCCCGCCTCGGCGATGACGCAGATCGCGCGCAGATGCCGCACGTCAATGCCCATAGCGAAACATTATGCCGCCGACGATGACCCCACACCCACAACCGCTGTGAGACTCCGACACGCACCACGCCGGACACCCCGGCACACAGTCCGCCTCCATCCCCGACCGTAAGGGCGCCGCGAATGGACCCGATCGTCGTGGCCGCCGAAGGACCGCACCCCGGTCCGCCGACCGACCGGCCCAGCACCGCCACCACCGCGGCGGCGGGCCGGTCACCCACCCGGATGGCACTCGGCCGGCTCCGTCGCGACCGTGTCGCGATGGTGTGCGTCGGGATCGTCGTGCTGTTCGTGGCCGTCGCCGTCTTCGCGCCGGTGCTGGCGGCGTTGGAAGGCCAGAGTCCCACCGCGCTGCATCAGGACCTCATCGACGACTACGGCTTCCCGACCGTCGGGCCGAGCGCCGAGCACTGGTTCGGCGTCGAACCCCGTCTGGGCCGGGACCTGTTCGCCCGTTGGGTTTACGGTGCCCGGCCCTCGCTGCTGGTCGCCGGGGCGGCAACGCTCGTGGCCACGGTTGTCGGTCTGATCGCGGGCATGCTCGCCGGTTTCGTCGGCGGCTGGCTGGATCGGATCGTGTCCTGGCTCATCGATCTTGTGCTGAGCCTGCCGTACCTGCTGTTCGCGATCGCCACCCCGGCGGTGCTGCTGTCGGTGACCGGCGGCGCGGAGGCGCCGCCACAACAGGTTGCCAGGGTTCGCTTCATCTCCCTGATCGTCGTGTTGTCGTTCTTCGGCTGGGCCGGGCTGGCCCGGCTGGTGCGCGGGCAGGTGCTGTCGTTGCGCGAGCTCGACTTCGTCGCCGCCGCGGCGGTCCTCGGCCTGCCGACCCGCACCGTGCTGGTGCGGGAGCTGCTGCCCAATCTCGTGGCGCCGGTCGTGGTGTCGGCGTCGCTCTCGCTGCCCGGCTACATCGTCGCGGAGGCCGGTCTGACCTTTCTCGGGGTCGGGCTCACCGAGCCCACGCCGTCGTGGGGAGTCACCGTCGCGGCGGCCCAGAACTATTACCGCGCCGATCCGCTGTACCTCTGGCTGCCAGTGCTCGGCATCACCACGCTCGTGCTCACCCTGAGTCTGCTCGGCGACGCCGTCCGGGACGCCTTCGACCCGAAGACACACCGCTGACCACCCGCAGAATCCGCAGGCGCACCGCTGACCACCCGCAGAACCCGCGGGCGCACCGCTGACCGCACACATCCCGCAGAACCCGCAGGCGCACCGCTGACCGCACACATCCCGCAGAACCCGCGGGCGCGCTGGTGTCCGCACACATCGCGCAGAACCCGCGGGCGCACTGGTGTCCGCACACATTCCCGCAGAAATCGAGGCATTGCATGAAGCACGTCAGATCGGTCGTGGTGGTGGCTGCCGTGATGGCCGCCGCGGCCACCGGTTGCGGCAGCCCGTCGTCGAAGCGGACCACCGCGGACGACGGCAGATCGGCCATCGCCACCGACAAGGTCATCATGGACCGCGACGCGAAGGGACCCGCGAAGGACGCCCCCGGGGCTCGCAAGGGCGGCACGATCACCGTGTACTCCCAGCCGACACCCAACACGTTCGACCCGACCGACACGTACTACGTCGACGCCAACGAGATCGACAAGCTGATCTTCCGTACCCCCACCCAGTTCGACATCCGCCCGAACGGCGACGCGGTGCTCGTCTCCGATCTCACCGACCTCGGCACCGTGTCGGCCGACAAGCTCACCTGGACGTTCCGGTTCCAGCGCGGAATCAAGTACGCCGACGGCAGCGAGGTCAAGGTCGAGGACCTCGCGTACGCCATCAAGCGGTCCTTCGCGCACGACGTGTACCCCAATGGGCCGACGTACCACATGACCTACTTCAAGGACGGCGACCCGACGAAACCCGGTGCGTACAAGGGCCCGTACACCAGCGGCGACACGTACGCCGGCGTCGAGACCCCCGACCCGGGCACCCTCGTCATCCATCTCGCGCAGCCGTTCCCGGACCTGCCGTTCTACCTGAGCTACCCGTTGTTCACGCCGATTCCCAAGGCGAAGGACACCCGCCAGGACTACAAGAACAAGCCGATGGCGACCGGGCCGTACGAGTTCGACAGCTACACCCCCGGGGCGCAGCTCAAGCTCAAGCGCAACCCGCACTGGGACGCGAACACCGACCCGGCCCGGCACCAGTACGTCGACGGCTGGGACTTCAAGTTCGGCGAGCAGGACGTCAAGACCCAACAGCAGGTGCTCAACAGCAACGGCGCCGACGCCAACGCGCTGAACTACCAGAACATCGACGCGTCGCTGGTGCCTCAGCTCACCGGTGCCAAGGCCGGCCAGCTGCTGCGGGGCGCCAGCCCGTGCCATCAGATGACCCAGCTGGACTCGCGCAAGATCCCGCTCGAGGTCCGCAAGGCGATCGCCGTCGCCTACCCGTACGACCAGCTGTGGAAGGCCTCCGGGTTCAACGACTACGGTCAGCAGGCGTCCAGCACCATCATGCCGCCGAGCGTCCCGGGCTACCGTGCCTACCAGCCGCTGCCGGGCCTGTCCGGCAAGGGCGCCGGCGATCCCGCCGCGGCGAAGAAGATGCTCACCGACGCCGGCAAGCTCAGCTTCGAGGTGAGCTGGTACTACGACAACACCAAGCCGCTGACCCAGCAGACCACGCAGATCCTGTCCGACGCGCTGACCGCTGCCGGGTTCACCGCCAAGCCGATCGGTGTCTCCACCGCCGAGCTGCGCGGCAAGATCGGCGACTACAACGCCCCGACGAACCTCGGCGCCTCGCCGTCCGGCTGGTGCTCCGACTGGCCCTCCGGCAGCAGCTGGTTCCCGGTGCTGTTCCAGACGCACAGCATCGCCGACGGCCAGAGCATCGGCATGCTCTCCGACAAGGATCTCGACGCCCGGATCAACGCGATCGCCGCGCTCCCGCCGGACGAAGCGGTCGGCAAGTGGGCCGACCTGGACCGGGAGATCATGAGCCGCTACGTCGTGCTCCCGCGGTACTACTACAAGGTCGCCGTCGTGATCGGCACCAACATCGGCGGTGCGCTCGTCGACTCCACCATGGGCATGCCGAACTACAAGAGCATGTTCCTCAAGGGCTGACCGCCACCCGATCCCGGGCCCGGTCAGGCGTTCAACTCGTCGGGCCGGGCCTGGCAGCCACCCAGGCAGGACACCGTGCTGTTGTACATCCTCAAACGGCTCGTCAGCGCCGTCTGTGTCATCGTGGCCACCCTCGTGGTGAGCTTCGCCCTGTTCTTCGTCGCGCCAACCGACCCGGCCGCCGCGATCTGCGGAAACCGTTGCACGCCGCAGCGGGTCGCCGAGATCACACGCAGTCTCAGCCTCGACAGACCGGTCGCGGTGCAGTTCCGTGACTACGTCGCGGGCATCGTCGCCGGCCGGGACTTCATGATCGGCGGTACCGTCGTGCACTGCACCGCGCCGTGCCTGGGCTACTCGTACACGCTCGGGCAACCCGTGACGACCCTGCTCGCCCAGGCTGTGCCGGTGACGCTGTCGATCGTCGTCGGGGCGGCCGTCGTGTACCTGAGTGTCGGCGTGCTCGCCGGGACCTATGCCGCCCGCCGGCGCGGCACGTTCATCGATCGCGCCACCGTCGGGGTCACCCTCACGGTGAGCTCGGTGCCCTACTTCGTGGTCGCGTTGATCGTCGCCCTGTACGCGACCGCGCTGCCGCGCTCGGCCTACCACGCGCTGCTGGACGACCCGCTCGCCTGGGCCGGCGGGCTCAGCGCCGCGTGGCTCACGCTCGGGCTCGCCAACGCCGCCGCGTACACCCGCTACTCCCGCGCCGCGATGGTCGACATCCTGAGCGAGGACTACCTGCGGACCGCCCGGGCCAAGGGCGCCTCGCCGCGCCGGGTCGTCTACCGGCACGGCCTGCGAGCCGCGCTCACGCCGGTCGCCACGATCTTCGGCCTGGACCTGGCGCTGCAGCTGACCGGTGCGATCTTCACCGAGAGCATCTTCGGCCTGCCCGGGCTCGGCGTGCTCACGCTGCGCGCCTTCAACCAGTTCGACCTGCCGGTGCTCATGGGCGGGGTCCTGGTCGGCGCCGTGGTGCTGGTCGCCATGAACCTCCTCGTCGACCTGCTGTACACGGTGCTCGACCCGAGGGTGCGGCTCGCATGACTGACTCGTTCGTTCAAGTGCGGGACCTGACCGTGCGGTTCCCGGTTGCCGGCAGCGTGGTCCGCGCCGTCCAAGGGCTCAGTTACGACGTGGGGCTCGGCCGCACGCTGGCCATCGTGGGCGAGTCCGGCTCCGGCAAGAGCGCCTCCAGCCTGGCCCTGCTCGGGCTGCACGACCGGCGGCGCAGCATCGTCACCGGCTCGGTCACGATCGGCGGTCGCGAGTTCATCGGCATGCCGGAGGAGCAGCTGCGCCACCACCGCGGCAACACCGCCGCGATGATCTTTCAGGATCCGCGGGCCAGCCTCCATCCGTACCTCACGGTCGGCTACCAGATCGCCGAGGCCTACCGGCTGCACCACCGCACGACCTGGCGGGCCGCCCGCGCGCACGCCGTCGACATGCTCGGCCGGGTCGGGATCGCCAACCCGGCCCGGCGCGCCGGCGACTATCCCCATGAGTTCTCCGGTGGCATGTGCCAGCGCGTCATGATCGCCATGGCGCTGGTCAACGATCCGAAGCTCCTCATCGCCGACGAGCCGACCACGGCGCTGGACGTCACCGTCCAGGCGCAGATCCTCGGGCTCATCGCGGGCCTGCGCGACGAGTTCGGTTCGGCGATCATCCTCATCACCCACGACCTCGGTGTCGTCACCGATGTGTGCGACGACGTCCTGGTCATGTACGCGGGCCGCAGTGTCGAGCACGGACCTGTCCGCAGCGTCCTGGGCAGCCCGACTCATCCGTACACCTGGGGTCTGCTGGAAAGTCTGCCCTCGCTGTCCGGGCCGGCGGGTGGCCGGCTGCACCCGATCCCGGGTGCGCCGCCGGACCCGCTGGAGCCGTTGCCCGGCTGCCCGTTCCATGCGCGGTGCGAGTTTCACGAGCGGGTCGCCGGCGGCCGTTGCCGCACGGTGCTGCCCGACCTCGCCGTCCGCGCCGGCGATGGTGCGCACCGCTCCCGCTGCCATCTCGCCGCTCCCGCCGCGGTCTTCGCCGGCGAGATCGCACCCCGTCTGATCTGAGCACCGATCTGAGCGCCCGAAAGGTTGACACCGTGCCCGACGTCCCGTTGCTCGAGGTTCGAGACCTCGTCAAACAGTTCAGTGCGCGACCCTGCGGCCGGCGCACGGTCACGGCGGTGGACGGTGTCGCGTTCGACCTGCGTCCAGGTGAGACGCTCGGCCTGGTCGGCGAGTCGGGCAGCGGCAAGTCGACCATCGGCAAGCTCGTGACCCGGCTGCTGCGCCCGGACCGCGGCGAGATCCGGCTCGCCGGGCGCGACATCGCGACGCTGTCCGGGCGGGCCATGCGCCCGTTCCGGCGCGACGTCCAGCTGGTCTTCCAGGACCCGTACTCCTCGCTCAACCCGCGCCACACGGTCGGCGACATCCTCGGCACGGCGCTGCGGGTCCACGACACGGTGCCCAGGTCGCAGGTCGCGTCGCGGATCCGGGAACTGCTCGGCCAGGTGGGCCTCGACCCGGCCCACGCCGGCCGCTACCCGCACGAGTTCTCCGGCGGGCAACGGCAGCGCATCGGCATCGCCCGCGCGCTCGCGGTCGGGCCGCGGCTCATCGTCGCCGACGAGCCGGTGTCGGCGCTGGACGTGTCGATCCAGGCGCAGGTGATGAACCTGCTGGAGGACCTGCGCGCCGAGCTCGGCCTGGCGTTCCTGTTCATCTCCCACGATCTCGCCGTGGTGCGGCACTTCTGCGACCGGGTCGCCGTGCTGTACATGGGCCGGATCGTGGAGATCGGCGCCCGCGAGCAGATCTACGCCGACCCGCGCCATCCGTACACGCAGACCCTCATGGCCGCGGTCCCGGACATCGCCTGGCTGCGCGGGGGAAGCCCGCGGCGCACCCGTGTCCCGTCGGCGTCCCCGGTCGCCGCGGAGACAGGCGCGCAGCGGTCGGGATGCCGGTTCCGGGCGCGCTGCCCGGTGGCCGCACCGGTGTGCGCCGAGTCGGAACCGGCGCTCACACTTCGTGCCGGCGGGCACCGGGCGGCCTGTCACATCCGGTGATGCTGGACCCCGCCGTCGGCGGCGTGCAGCGACACGCCCTTGCCGCGCACCGTGTGCAGGTAGCGCACCGGCGCCGCCGGCTCACCGAGCTTGGCGCGCAGCCGGTGCACCAGCACGTCGATGCCGTTGACCGACGTCGTCCCGCCGCGGCCGAGCCGGGCCCGCAAGGCGGTGCGGGACACGACGCGTCCGGGATGCTCGGCGAGGCAGGCCAAGAGGTCGAACTCGCTGCGGGTGACGGCGACCGGCACGCCGTGCAGTGACACCCGGCGCTCGGCGACGTCGACCCGCAGCGCGCCGACGACACAGGGCGCCGGTGGCGGCGCGGCCGGCACCCGCCGCAGCAGCGCACCGATCTTCGCGTCCACCACCGCCGGCTGGGCCGGCTTGGGCAGGTAGCCGTCCGCGCCACCGCGCAGGGCCTGGAGCACCTGCTCCTCGGCGCACTCCGCCGTGTGCAGCATGACCGGCCGGCGGGATCCGAGGCACATCAGCCGCAGCAGCAGCAATCCGTCCACCGTCGGCAGGAACGGGTCGATGAGCACCACGTCGGGCCGTTGGTGGGTGTGGCAGGTGAGGTCGGCCAGCACCCGGCCGGCCGCGTGCAGCGACACGTCCGACACGACGTGTCCGTGCTGGGCCAGCCCACTCGCCAGGGTCCGCCGGTATGCGGAGTCCTCGTCGATGAGCAGGAGGTTCGCCACGTTAGCCATCCGAGGTCGGGGTTCGAACGTCCGCAGAATTTCACGTCGGCGGCCCCGATCCTCATAGCCGGCACCATAGCGTCCACTGATCGCAGCGGCTCGCCCCGCGGCCCGGCCGGGTGCCGTAAAGGTTGCGGAAAGCTGGCGCCCCGTCGAACCTGACTGTCCCATGTGGACCGGTTGTCGCCGATCTCCCGCTCTGGTTAGCGTCCAGCGCCGAGCAACGCATCGAAGCACGTAATCACGTGACCTGTGGTCCGTGCTTCGGCTCGCCAAACCCCCAAGGAGATCGCATGACCACAAGCCAGCTCCGGCGAAGAATCGCCCGGCTGTCCGGCGCCGCGCTGCTGCTCGCTCTCGCGAGCGGACTGACGGCGGTGCCGGCGGCCGCGGGCCCCGCCTCACCGTCCGGTGCGGCGGCCGCCGCGGCGAGCACGACCAAGGCCCCGCCCGCCGCGGCCGACCTCGCCACGACCGACCGGCATCTCGACAGGCAGGCGCAGCCGGTGAACCGCCGGGCACCGCAACCTGCCGCGAACACCGTCACCCGCACCGACTACGACCGGCCGGCCGCCACCGTCCGCCAGGCCCGCCCGTCGGACCGCACCTCGCTCGCGGCGGCCGCCTGCAACACCTCCGACTTCACCAGCCGGACCGGATCCGCGCTGGTGAGCCAGATCAAGGCGGCGTCGGTGGACTGCGTCAACAGCCTGTTCAGCCTCTCCGGCAGCGACGCGTACAACGCCTTCCGCGAGGCGCAGATGGCCAGCGTCGCGTACGCGGTGCGGGACGGCGCGTCCAGCTACCCGGGCAACTCCAGCACGGGGATGCCGCAGCTGGTGCTCTACCTGCGCGCCGGCTACTACGTGCAGTGGTACGACACCTCCGTCGGCGCCTACGGCACGTCACTGCAGACGGCGATCCGGTCCGGCCTGGACGCGTTCTTCGCCAGCTCGCGCGCCTGGGACGTCACCGACGCCAACGGCGAAACCCTCGCCGAGGCGGTCACGCTGATCGACAGCGCCCAGGAGAACGCACGCTACCTGTACGTCGTGAACCGGCTCCTGACCGGCTACAACTCGTCGTACAACGCGTCGTGGTACATGCTCAGCGCCGTCAACAACGTCTACACGGTGCTCTTCCGGGGCCACCAGGTGCCCGCGTTCGTCACGGCGGTGCAGTCCGACCGCACCGTGCTGAACAACCTGTACAACTTCGCGTCGGGCCACCTCGACCTGCTCGGCACCGACAACGCCTACCTCACCTCCAACGCGGGCCGGGAGCTCGGCCGGTTCCTGCAGGAGACCGCGCTGCAGCCCACCGTCCGGCCGCTGGCCGGCGGGTTGCTGTCCAGCAGCAGCATGACCGGCCGCACCGCGCCGCTGTGGGTCGGCGTGGCCGAGATGACGCAGTACTACGACGCGGCGAACTGCAGCTACTACAACACCTGCAACCTCTCCGCCCGGCTGTCCAGCTCGGTGCTGCCGATCAACTACACCTGCAGCGCGTCGATCCGGATCGTCGCGCAGAGCATGACCTCGGCCGAGCTCAGCCAGTCGTGCAGCAGCCTGCTGTCGCAGGACGCGTACTTCCACGGCGTGGTCGCCGACAGCGGGCCCGTCGCCGGCGACGTGAACTCGGACATCGAGGTCGTGGTGTTCGACTCCAGCACCGACTACCAGACGTACGCCGGCGCGATCTACGGCATCGACACCAACAACGGCGGCATGTACCTGGAGGGCACCCCGTCCGACCCCAACAACCAGGCGCGGTTCATCGCCTACGAGGCCGAGTGGGTCCGGCCCGTGTTCCAGATCTGGAACCTCAACCACGAGTACACGCACTTCCTCGACGGCCGCTTCGACATGTACGGCGATTTCAACGCCAACGTCACCACCCCGACCATCTGGTGGATCGAGGGCTTCGCCGAGTACATCTCGTACTCGTACCGCAACGTGGCCTACACCTCCGCGCAGACGCAGGCCGGCTACCACACCTACACGCTGCGGACGCTGTTCGACACCACCTACAGCAATGACCAGACCCGCATCTACAACTGGGGTTACCTGGCCGTCCGGTACATGCTCCAGTCGCACCGCGCCGAGATGATGACCCTCCTCGGCTACTACCGCACCGGTGCCTACACCACCGCCCGCAGCTACCTGACCAGCAGCATCGGCAGCCGGTACGACGCCGACTTCGACGCGTGGCTGACCCGCTGCGCCGCCGGCGACTGCGGCGGCAGCACCACTCCGCCCACCAACCAGCCGCCCACGGCCTCGTTCACCGTCGCCACCAGCGGACTCACCGCCACCTTCACCGACCGCTCCACCGACAGCGACGGCAGCATCGCGTCGCGCCAGTGGACCTTCGGTGACGGCACCACCTCCACCGCCGCCAACCCGAGCAAGACCTACACCGCGGCCGGCACCTACACGGTCACCCTGAAGGTCACCGACAACCAGGGCGCCACCGCCACGACGACCCAGTCGGTCTCCGTCTCCACCGGCGGCGGCACCACGCTGCCGGAGTGCACCGGATCCGACACACGCACCCTCGACCGCAACTGCCAGCGCTCGGCGCGCTCGGCGACCGCCGGCAACTACAACTACCTGTACATGTACCTGCCGTCCGGCGTCACCACCCTCACCATCGCCGCCAGCGGCGGGACCGGCAACTGCGACCTGTACTACAGCCCGACCAGCTGGGCGACGACCACCAACTACTCCCGGTCCTCGACCGGCGGCACCAACGCCGAAACCCTGACCATCACCAACCCGCCCGCCGGCTACAACTACATCAGCCTGTACGGCCGGACCGCCTGCTCCGGCGTCACGGTCAGCACCCGGTACTGACCGGCATCCCGCAACGAGGCTCCCCGCGCCGCACCCGGCGCGGGGAGCCGCTCCGCGTGGCGGGTGTCGCCCTCAGGAGAGGTACAACGCGCACAGATCCGGCTGGCCGAACTGCGGGTGGATGAACCCGTTGCGGACGTTGGCGCCGGCCATCCGCAACGCCTTGATGTAGAACACCGGGATGCTGACCGCCCGGGCCTGGATCGCCTCGTCCAACGCGCCCCACAACCGGTACTGCCGCTCCAGGTCCGACTCGGCCAGCGCCTCGTCGATCATGGCGTTGATCTGCGGGTCGTTGAAGTTGGCGTAGTCGGTGTTGCCCGCGGAGCCGTCCCTCGGCACGTTCCGGCCGTCGAACTGCGGCGGGATCACCGCCGAGCCGTTCGGCCAGTCCGGCACCCAGCCGGCCCACATCATGTCGTTGCCGTTGGCGGGGTCACCGATACCGGTCGAGTAGTACGACTGGGACGGGTACGGCCTGCGGACCACCTCGACACCGATGCGCTGATACGACTCCACCACCGTGCTGATCGCCCGCGCGACGTCGCTGGAGTTCGGATACGCCAGCCGGATACGCGCCGGGCACGGCCGGCCGGCCGCCACCGCCTGCTGGAGCAACCGCAGCGCCCGCTCCGGGTCGCCGTCCGGGTTCGCCGCCGAACCGTAGAGATCGAACGCCCGGTGCGACTTCAACTGCGGCGCCAGCATGGTCGTCGCGAACTCCCCGACGACGAAGCCACCCAGCGAGGCCCGCAACCGCCGCTTGTTCAACGCGTAGGTGAGCGCCTGCCGGCAGGCGAGGTCCGGCAAGGTGCGGGTGTTGAGCGCGAAGTACCGCACCCCGCCGGTGCTGCCGATGACCGCCCGTCCGGACAGCACCGGATCGTTGATGATCTGCTGGACGAAGTTCGGTGCGGCGTCCCGGTCGATGGCGATCGTGTCCGCCCACGCGCCGTCGCTGTCGATGAGGTTCGCGGTCACCGCCGTGGTGTCGTTGCGCCAGGTGACCACCACGCGATCCGGGTGCGCGCCGCGAACGGTGTCGGAGCCGCGTCGCCAGAACGGGTTCCGGGTCAGCACCAGTTCCTGCGCCGTCGACGACTCGACCTTGTACGGCCCGTTGGAGAAGGGCCGCCGGTCGTAGGCCTCCCCGGTGTCCTTCGTGGCGGGCACCGGCGCGAACACCGACAGCGCGACGGCGTAGCCGAAGTCGCCGACGGGCTGCTTGAGGTGGAAGCGGATGCTCTGCGACGTCAGGCACTCGACGGAGCGCAGGCCCCCGCCGTCGCCGCCGGCCGTGAACGGGCCGGTGTACGGCTTCGGATTCGGTCGCAGGTACTGGCCGGGATATTTCGCCCCGTCGTCGAACTGCGGTGCGAAGCTGCGCTGGATGCCGTACTTCACGTCGGTGCACGTCACCGGGGCGCCGTCCTCCCACCGTACGTCGTCCTTGAGCGTGAAGTCCCAGACCTGATTGCGCTCGCTCGGCCGGCCCGCGTCCGTGGCCAGGTCACCGACGACCTCGCTCGAGGCCGCCCCCGGCACCGACCTGAACGTCGTCAGCGTCCGGGTGAGCAGCCGGCTCACGTTGGCCTCGGTGACGGCGTACACCCGTTGCGGGTCGAGATGCGCCAGCGCCCCGCCGATCACCACGTGCAGGGTTCCGCCGTCATGGGGCACGAGCTCCCGCCCGCCGCCGTCGTCCTGGCACGCGCCGAGCGCGAGCGCCGCGACGAGCACGAAGCCGATCCCGGGTCGGGTCGTGCCGCCGGCCGGGAACGGCGGCGGGTCGGATCGTGCTCGGACCGGCGCTGGAAGGACCGGCGGGACGGTTGCCGGCGGTTTCGGGTGCGGCAGCTGCATGGCGACCCCTCGATTGGACCGGGCCGGTGCGGCCCGCGTGGGATTAGCCCCCGTGCAGCGTGCGATGTTATCTGTAACATATTACAGTGTCCATGCTCGGACCCGGCTCGGTGACACGTGGACGCGACCGGAGGCCGAACCGGTGCGACCGTGCGATGCCATAGCGAATTTCTATGTCTCGGCTGATGAGCCGCCCCGCGCCGGTGGTGCGACTCTGGCTGCACGCCCGCCGCGTCTGCCGCGACTGCGACCAGCGCGGCGCAGGCGTCCCCAGCCATCGACCTCGTAGAAGGACCTCGTGACACAGCCGCCGCTGCGTACCGGCAGCCATGACCTAGCCGTCAGCCGAACACTGGCCGAGTTCATGCGAACCGGCTGGGCGGACACCGAGCGGGCCGACCTGCCGGCCGACCCGGTCGCGCCGTTCACCCGTGCACGTCGGGAGCGGCTCCACGCCCAGTTCGCCGGTCATCGGCTCCTCGTGCCCGCCGGCGGCGACCTGCGCCGCAGCAACGACACCGACTTCCGGTTCCGCCCGCACTCCAACTACACCTGGCTCACCGGCGATCAGACCTCCGACGGGGTCCTGGTCATCTCGCCGGACGGGTCCGCCACGCTGTTCCTGCGTCCGCGCAGCGACCGCAAGGACGACGAGTTCTACCGCGACCGCCGCTACGGCGAGCTGTGGAACGGCCGGCGTCCCACGCTGCTGGAAACCGCGCGGCGCTGCGACCTCCCCACCCGGCACATCACCGAGCTGGAGCACGAGCTGCGGCTGGCGGCGCCGACGCTCGTCCTGCGCGACGTCGATCCGCGCGTCGACCGGCTCGTTCCGGCGGACGACAGCGGCGCCGACGCAGAGTTCGCCGCGGCGCTGGACGAGCTGCGCCTGATCAAGGACGACTGGGAGATCGCGCAGCTGGAGCACGCGGTCGCCGCGACCACCCGCGGGTTCGAGGACGTGGTTCGAGCCCTACCGCAGGCCCGTGACACCTCGGAGCGATACCTGGAAGGCGTCTTCTGGACGCGGGCGCGCGTGGAGGGCAACGACGTCGGATACCACTCGATCGTCGCGGCCGGCGCCCACGCGACGACGCTGCACTGGACCAGCAACGACGGCCCGGTCCGCGACGGCGACCTGCTGCTGCTCGACGCGGGCGTCGAGACCCGCACGCTGTACACCGCCGACATCACGCGGGTCCTGCCGATCTCGGGCCGGTTCACCCCGCTGCAACGCGACCTGTACGAGCTGTGCCGGCGGGCCAACGACGTGGCCCTGTCCTGCCTGCGCCCCGGCGCACCGTTCCGCGCCTTCCACCGGGCGGGCATGGCGGTGCTGGCCCAGGGTCTGGAGGACCTCGGGGTCCTGCCGTGCACGGCCGCCGAGGCGCTCGAGGAGGAGTCCGGCGTCTACCGCCGGTGGACCCTGTGCGGATCCGGTCACATGCTCGGCCTGGACGTCCACGACTGTGCGCTGGCGCCCGCCGACCGGTACCTCGACGGGGTGCTCGAACCGGGGCATGTCCTGACCGTCGAACCGGGCCTGTACTTCCAGCCTGACGACGAGCTCATCCCGGTTGAACTGCGGGGCATGGGATTCCGTATCGAGGAGGACATCCTCATCACCGCCGACGGTCACCGGGTCCTGTCGGCCGACCTGCCGCGCACCGCGGCGGATGTCGAGTCGTGGATGCACCGCACAGCCGCCTGACGCACGGGCGTCCGCCGAGACCTTTCCGTGGGGTGGGGCCGTTGCCCCCTGTCCGGGTGCCTGGACAGGGGGCAACGGTGTGCGCTGACCGCCGTGCCGGGCCCCACGGACGAACCGCCGAGCCACCGACGACCCCCAGCACCGTCACGACCGAACCAGCGCCGCGGAGGCCACCCGATGCGTTCCAGACACATGTTCCACGCCGTCGACTCGCACACCGAAGGCATGCCGACCCGGGTGATCACCGGGGGAGTCGGTGTGATTCCCGGCAACAGCATGGCTGAGCGCCGCCGATACGTGATCGAACACCTTGACCACGTGCGGACCCTGCTGATGTTCGAGCCGCGCGGCCACGCCGCGATGAGCGGTGCGATCCTGCAACCGCCGATCCGCCCGGACGCGGACTGGGGCGTGGTGTACATCGAGGTGTCCGGCTGCCTGCCGATGTGCGGGCACGGCACGATCGGCGTCGCGACCGTGCTGGTCGAGACCGGCATGGTGCCGGTGGTGGAACCGGTCACCACGATCCGCCTGGACACCCCCGCCGGCCTCGTCGTCGTCGACGTGCACGTCCAGGACGGCGCCGCCACCGCCGTCACCCTCACCAACGTGCCGGCATATCTGGACGCGGCGGACCTGACCGTCACCGTCGGCGGGCACGGCGACGTCCGCTACGACATGGCGTACGGCGGCAACTTCTACGCGATCCTGCCGCTGGAGCGGTTGGGACTGCCCTTCGAACGCAGCGCCGCCGGCAGCATCCTCGATGCCGGACTCGCGGTCATGGCGGCGGTCAACGAGCAGCGCAAACCCGTCCACCCCGAGGATCCGGGCATCGCCGGCTGCCGGCACGTGTACCTCGCCGCGCCGGGTTCGGACGCCGAACGGTCGCGGCACGCGATGGTGATCCATCCAGGCTGGTTCGACCGGTCCCCGTGCGGCACCGGCACCAGCGCGCGCATGGCCCAGCTGCACGCCCGCGGCGAGCTGCCGCTGGACGCCGAGTTCCGCAACGAGTCGTTCATCGGCAGCGAGTTCACCGGACGGCTCGTCGCGGCGACGACCGTGGCCGGTCGGCCCGCGGTCGTCCCGGCGATCACCGGCCGCGCCTGGATCACCGCGACCGCGCAGTACCTGCTCGACCCGACCGACCCATTCCCGAAGGGTTTCCTGCTGTGAGATCCGTGCAGAGCCGATCACCACAACAACCCGACGACGTCGTCGTCACCGTTCCCGCCGCCGGCATGGGCGGCGTCGTCGCCGCCGTGGAGCGGGCCCGCCTGGCGCAGCGCGAATGGGGCGGATGCCGCGCCGGCGAACGCGCCGCCGCGCTCACCGAGGCGGCCGGACGGGTGCACGCGGCCCGGGACGAGCTCATCGCGCTCGCCGTCCGGGAGGTCGGCAAACCGATCACCGAGGCGACCGCCGAAGTGGACCGGACCGTGGCGATCCTGCGGTACTACGCGCAACAGGTCTTCGACCCGGCGGGTGCCGTACACGAGCCGACCGGGACGGGGCTGCTGTACACCCGCCGCCGCCCGCTCGGTGTCGCCGGGCTCATCACGCCGTGGAACTTCCCGTTCGCCATCCCCCTGTGGAAGGCCGCGCCCGCGCTCGCCGCGGGCAACGCGGTCGTGCTGAAACCCGCGCCGCAGGCGACCGCGTGCGCCATGCGGCTGTTCGAACTGCTGGCCGGCCCCCTGCCGGACGGGCTCGTCGAGGTGGTCCCCGGGCATGCGAGCGAAGGCCAGGTGCTGACCTCCACCACCGACGTGGTGTCCTTCACCGGCTCGGTGCAGGCCGGAACGGTGGTGGCGGCGCGCGCGGTCACCACCGGCGTCCCGGTGCAGGCGGAGATGGGCGGGCACAACCCGGCGATCGTCCTGCCGGACGCCGACCTCGACCGGGCCGCCCGGCACATCGTGGCCGCTGCCTACGGCTACGCGGGACAGAAGTGCACGGCCACGCGCCGGATCATCGGCGTCGGCGCGGCGAGCGAGCCACTGCGTGAGGCGCTGCTCATGGCGATCGACGAGCTGCCGTGCGGGGATCCCGGCGACCCCAAGACCATGTGCGGCCCGGTGATCGACGACGCGGCCCGCGGCCGCATGCTCGCCGCGGCCCGTGAGGCCCGCCAGTCGGGAGGCACCGTGCTGGCGGGCGGCACCGCATCGGACAACCTGGTCGCGCCGATCCTCGTCGGCGGGCTCTCCGAAGGCCATGCGTTGGCGCGGCACGAGACGTTCGGTCCGTTCTGCCTGCTGCAGTCGGCCGCGGATGTGCCGACCGCGGTGGCGATGGCCAACAGCGGTGCGTACGGGCTCGTGAGCGCGGTCTACACCACCGACCTGGGACACGCGCTGCGATTCGTGGAGGAGCTCGGGACCGGGCTGGTGAAGGTGAACGCGCCGAGCACCGGCGTCGACTTCCACCTGCCGTTCGGGGGCGTCAAGGCCTCCAGCTACGGCCCGCCGGAACAGGGCAAGGCGGCGATGGACTTCTACACCACGGTGCGCACGGTGACCGTCCAGCCCGGCTGACCCGCCGCGGGCACGGATGTCATCGGTGCGCGCCGGGCAGCAGGGAACGCGTCAGGAGCAGGAGGTTCGCGGGCCGTTCGGCGAGACGGCGCATGAAGTAGCCGTACCAGTCGTCGCCGTACGGCAGGTACACCCGCATCCGGTGGCCGGCCTGCACGAGCCGCAGCTGCTCCTGTGAACGGACGCCGTACAGCATCTGGAACTCGTATCCGTCCGACGGCACGGACAGCTCACCGGTCAGCGCCGAGGCGTGGGCGATCAGCGCCGGATCGTGCGTGGCGACCATCGGATAGGCGCCGGCGCGCAGCAGCGTCTCCAGACACGCACGGTACGCCGCATCGACCTCCCGTGCGTTACGGACGAGCACGGAGGCGGGTTCGGCGTACGCGCCCTTCACCAGGCGCACCCGGCTACCCGGAAACGCGAGATCCTGACAGTCCGCCGCGGTGCGCCGCAGGTAGGTCTGCACCGCCACGCCGACCCAGGGGAACCGCTGGCGCAGCCGGCCGACCATCGCCAGGGTGGTGTCCACGGTGGTGTGGTCCTCCATGTCGAACGTGACCGTCGTGCCGACGGCGGCCGCGGCGGCGCAGACATCATGGGCGTACTCGTCCGCGTACCGGCCGCCGTCGCCGGGGACCGCGGCGCCGAGCGCGGACAGCTTCACCGACACCTCCGCCGCCGCGGCGAGACCAGCACTGTGCAGCGCCGCCAGCAGCGCGGTGTACGCGTCGCGGGTCGCCCGTGCCTGCTGCGCCGTGCGGGTGTCCTCCCCGAGGTGGTCGACCGTCACGGTGAGGCCGGCCCGGACCAGCCGGTCCGCCACCGAGACGACCTGCTGCTCGCGTTCGCCGGCGACGAACCGGTCGACCAGCCGCCGGGTGAGGCGGAGACGCGACACCGCCGTGCGGGTGCGCGGGCTACGGGATGCGGCGAGCAGCAGCTGGTTCGGCATGAGCTCACCGTAGGTTCGCCCCGGCGCTCGGGCTATCGCCGGCTGTCGAACGGTGCCGGGCACGTTTTCGACAATTGTCGAACGCCGGTCAGGCCATGCCGGCGAGCCGCGCCATGTGCAGGCTCGTGTGGATGGTGAGCCGATCGTCGCCGTCGCGAAGGGACAGCTGCGACAGCTGCTCGATCTTGCGCAGCCGGTAGTAGACGGTGCCGCGGTGCACGTGGAGCGCGGCGCAGGTGCGACGGATGTCGCCGGCCTCGACGAGGTACGTGCGCAGCGTCTCGACGAGGGTGGCGTCGGCGAGGACCGGCAGCAGCCGCGGTTCGATCGCCTGCCGGAGCGCTTGGACGGGCAGCAGCGTGAGCACCCGCAGCGCCCCCAGCCGCGGCCAGTCGGCGATCGGGCGGTGTTCGGGCATCGACCGGGCCACCCGCAGCGCGCAGCGCGCCTGCCGGTAGCTGTCCGCCGCACCGGCGAGCGTCGGATGCCCGCCGCCGACCCCGGCGACCCAGCCGGCGACACCGCCCGTGGCGAGGACATCCAGTGCGCGTTCGGCCGTGCGGCGCGGGTCGTCCGCGGCCGGCGCGGGGGTGAGCAGCACGACAGCGTCGTCGTGGACGGCCCGCAGCACCTTCCGGTCCAGGCCCCGCGGCGCGTCCAACGCCTCGGTGACCGCCGTGTGGTCCATCGGCTGTGCCACCGGATCGACGGCCGCGGCGACCGTCACCGCCACCCGTCGGGCGGACCAGCCCTGGTCCTCGAAGAACCGGATCGCCTCCTGCCGGCTCGGTTCGTGCTCGCCGACGAGGTCGCGCAGCCGGTCGGCGACGAGCTGCTGGCGGTGCGCGTCACGGGTGAGGAGCCGGCCGAGCCGTTCGGCGGCCACGACGATCCGGTCGAGGACGGCCGGCTGCGCGGCGGTGCCGTCGTCGAGAAACCACAGGAAGCCCACCGTGCGCCCGTTGCCGCGGACCGGCACGACCAGCCGGGCCATCGTGTCGCGGGACGGGTCGGCCGGGATGTGCAGCGGTCCCATGGCGGTGCGCACGTTGAAGGTGTCCAGATACCGGCGGATCTCGGCCGACGTGGTCCGGGTCAGCAGTGTCTCGCGCCGGATCCAGTCGACTTCGCCGCGGTGAGGGCCGAAGGTGAGGGAGTTGAAGTTGGTGTCGGTGAGCTGCACGGCGAGCCCGGCCTCCGCCGCCAGGTCGTCGACCAGCTCGTCGATCTCGTCGTGCACAGCGCCCCTCGATGCCGTCGCGGAACCGCCGCGGCCGGGGCTAGACACCACGGACCTCGCTGCTACGCGCCCGGATGAGCGGACCGGCGTCCCGGCGCCCACTGTATCCGCGGCCCGGCGCGATACCGCAGGACGGACGCTACGGCGCTGCGGTCTGCGACAGCTGACCGGTGTCCGACGCGGCTGTCGCGGCGCCGCGCCGGGAGCGCTTGCGGCTGTACATCCGCTCGTCGGCATGGTGCATCAACGCGGAGGTGGTGGTGCCGTCGTCCGGCGCGATCGCGATGCCGATGCTCGCGCCGACACGTGCCTGCCGCCCGGCGACGACGACGGGTTCGGCGACGCGCCGGCAGATGTCGTCGACGATGCCGTCGATGACCGCGGGTGCGACGACGTCGCGCAGCAGCACGCAGAACTCGTCGCCGCCGAGCCGGGCGACCGTGTTCGGTGCCTGGACGATCTCGGCAAGGCGGGTGGCTGTC
The DNA here is from genome assembly GCF_040674675.1 of Dactylosporangium sp. NPDC049742. NCBI lineage: Bacteria > Bacillati > Actinomycetota > Actinomycetes > Micromonosporales > Micromonosporaceae > Dactylosporangium > Dactylosporangium sp. NPDC049742. The sequence continues at coordinate 143,052 of NZ_JBFANF010000003.1, forward strand.
TGCTGCAGCAGGATGTCGCCCACGTCGTGCCCCAGCGTGTCGTTCACCGCCTTGAACCCGTCCAGGTCCACGAAGAGGATCGCGACCGCCTCGTCCTGCCGGCGTCGGGCCAGGGCGTCGTCGGCGCGCTCCAGGAACAGTGCCCGGTTGGGCAGCTGCGTCAGCGCGTCGTGCATGGCCCGCCAGCGCATGGTGGCGATGAGATCGATGGTCCGCAGCGCGGCGGACGAGGTCGCGGCGAGGGCGGCCAGCGCCTGCTCGTCCTCGGCGCGGAACCGTTCGTTGGTGGTGCGTGGTTCGGCGAGCAGCCGCAGCGGTGTGTCGTCCGGTTGGTGGACCACCGCGCAGATCTCGCCCTTGGCGGCCGGCCTGTCGGTGTACACGGTGTGCCTGGAGCGCAGCATGCGTGCCGCGTAGTCGAGCGTGGCGTGCTGGATCGCGACCGGGTCCGTGCACCGTTGCAGGTGCAGCACGGCGTCTGAGAGCACCGTGCTGCGAATGTTGGCCAGCTGTGAGCGGACCAGCGCACGGGAGATCACCATCAGCATCCCGATCGGCACGATGAGCAGCGGCGTGGCGGCCGGCGCGGCGCGGAAGATCGCGACCGTCAGGCACGCCAGCGCGCCCTGCGCGCACCCGACCAGGAACTCGACGCCGACGCTCGCGGTGAACAGCGCCACCGGGTTGCGGCCGCGAGCGAAGTAGGCGGTCACGGCGACGACGGCGAGCGTGCCGGTCTCACCGAGCACGCCCAGCACCAGCGTGCTGGCAAGGAGCTGAGGAAAGCCGCTCAGCCACATCTCCACGAGCGGCTTGACCGCGATGACACCTGCCCACACCGCCGTCGCGGCGGTGAGGTGAGCGATCCTGACCATGGTGTTCATGGACAGGGTCCAGCACGCGACGATCATCCCGACGGCGACGCACTGCACGGCGACGCTGAACGGCACGATGTGCGCCACGACGACGTACACCGTGGTGTCGAGCAGCATCGTCACCTCGGCGCGCAGGCCCGACATCACCAGCGGCGATCGGGCGAGCACAGCGAGCGCGAGCGCGGTCAATGCGACAGCGGCCGCGTCCATCTGCAGCACGTGCGGCCGGCCGACCTTCTCGGCCCACTGCGTCCCGGACAGCACCAGGACGGCGACACCGATGACGGCTGACACCGCGGTGAAGGCTCGAAACGCCGTTCGTTGCTCCGGGGGCTGCACCGCGCTCATCGGATCACCTCGTCCGCTTCGGGCCTTCCTGCCGCACCGGGAGCTCAGGGCTACACGGCGATCAGCTCATCGGCGGGGTCCGGCCGCACCTGAGCGCCCACCTGATCCGATCCCCGGCCGGCGTTGCGTGTCGCACGGCGACGTCAGTTCGGAACGACGGGGAGCGGATGGGTGGTTTCGGGGCGATCCGCCCAGATTCCGCGGACGTGCCGCAGGTGGCCGCGGAGGTGTTTCCCGATCGCGCGTTCGTTCTTGCCGCGCAGCAGCTCCACCAGCTGCAGATGTTCGTTCGCCGAGTCGATCAGCGTGCCCTCGTTCAGCAGCGTGCCGAGACCGTAGAGCCGGCTGCGGTTGCGCAGGTCGGCGACCAGCGCGGTCAGTCGCGCGTTACCGGCGAAGCCGAGCAACGTCAGGTGGAACGCGGTGTCGGCCTCGATGTATCCGACGACGTCTGACCTTTGCGCCGCCGCGACGATGGTGTCTGCCAGCGACTGCAGGTTTCCGAGCTGTTCGTCGGTCAGCCGGCCGGCGAGTCCCGCGACGGTCGGTACTTCGAGCAGTTCGCGGATCTGGGTGATCTCGTCCAGCTCCTCGTCGGAGATGGAGTTGACCCGGAAGCCCTTGTTCTTGGCGATGGAGATCAGGTCTTCCTTCGCGAGGTCGAGGATCGCCTCGCGCACCGGCGTGGGGGACACGCCGAACTCGCTCGCCAGCGTGGGTGCGGAATACAGCACGTCCGGGCGCAGCCGCCCGGCGATGATGGCGGCCCGGAGCGCTTGGGCGATGTCCTCTCGGAGGCTGCGACGGTGACGCATGACCGGCAGGCCGAGGCCGGCGGGTCCGCCCGCCTCCGATGGATCTCCCGGACTCATCTGCGTGCCACCTTCCACCCTCGATGTGCTTGGTGTCCTGGCATTTTCGCCTACTCCCGGCACGGTGGACATGCGGGGTCCCGGCCGCACGGGATGTTGTGGACATCAGTAGTGTGTGACATATTACTGCTGTGTCGGATGTGGCTCGTGGAACCGATGTGGTGGTGATCGGCGCCGGAATCGTCGGCGCTGCCTGCGCCTTCGCCGCGGCACGCGCGGGCCTTCGGGTGGCGGTGCTCGATCGTGGACCGGTCATCGGCGGCACGACCGGCGCGGGGGAAGGCAACATCCTCGTCTCGGACAAAGGCCCAGGGGCAGAGCTCGACCTCGCCATGCTGTCCAGCACACTGTGGCGGCAGCTCGGCGCCGAGCACGGCGACGCCATCGAGTACGAGCCGAAGGGCGGCCTGGTGGTCGCGGCCGGCGAGGCAGACCTGCAGGCGTTGCGCCGCTTCGCCGCCGAGCAGCGAGCCGGCGGCGTGCAGACCCAGGTCGTCACGGCGGACGACCTGGCCGAACTCGAGCCGCACCTGGCCCCGGGGCTCGCCGGTGCGGTCCGATACCCGCAGGACGCCCAGGTGCAGCCGATGCTTGCCGCCGCGTTGCTGCTCCGCCTCGCCCGTGAACGCGGAGCCACCATCCACCCCGACACTCCGGTGATCGCGATGCGTCGTGACGGGCACGGACGGGTGATCGGCGTCAGCACGCCGGGCGGCACGATCCCGGCGGGGTTCGTGGTCAACGCGGCGGGCGTCTGGGCAGGCCAGATGGCCGCGCTCGCCGGTGTACGGATGCCGGTGCTCCCGCGACGCGGATGCATCCTCGTCACACAGCCGCTACCGGCGATCGTCCGGCACAAGGTGTACAGCGCCGGCTACACGACCGACGTCATGAGCGACTCCACCGACCTGCAGGTGTCACCCGTCATCGAGGGCACCCGCGCCGGGACCGTCCTCATCGGCGCCAGCCGGGAGCGGGTCGGGTTCGACCGCGCCATGCCGATCCCGGTGCTGGCACGGCTCGCCAGACACGCGACGGAGCTGTTCCCCGTGCTCGCCGACGTCTCGGTCATCCGGGCCTACCTGGGCTTCCGGCCGTACATGCCGGACCACCTGCCGGCGCTGGGAGCAGACCCCCGAGTGCCAGGACTGCTGCACGCGTGCGGCCACGAGGGCGCCGGGATCGGGCTCGCCCTTGCCTCCGGCCACCTCATCGGCCAGGTGCTCACCGGCGCCGAGCCGACCCTCGACCTGTATCCGTTCCGGCCCGACCGGTTCAGCGACCCGGCAGACGGTGCGCCCACCGAGGAGGCGATGTGAATCCACCACCCGAGCCCTGGCGGCTCGTCCAGGCCGACCCTGATCCGCCATTCGAGATCATCGTGGACGACCAGCCGGTGCGCGCCGTCCCAGGGCAGACGATCGGTGCCGCGCTGTGGGCGGCCGGGTGGCGCAGCACCCGGCACACCCGCGGCACCGGCCGCCGCCGAGGAATGTTCTGCGGCATCGGGATCTGCTTCGACTGCCTGATGACCGTCAACGACAGTCCGGCGCTGCGCGCATGCCAGATCGAGGCCCGCCCCGGCGACGTCGTGCACACCGGGACCATGTGATGACGACCTACGACGCGGTCGTCATCGGCGCCGGCCCGGCCGGCATGGCCGGCGCCCACACCATCGGGCAGGCCGGTCTCCGGGTGGCACTCGTCGACGCCGGACCGCGCCTGGGCGGGCAGTACCACCGTCACGCGCCGGCCACGTTCCACGCCACCCGCCCGCAGGCGCTGCACCACGGCTGGCGGCACTTCTCCGCCCTACGCGATCGCCTCGCCCGTCTACCCGGAGTCACCCACCTACCCGACCACCACGTCTGGTCGGTGGAACAAGCGGACGGCCTGATCACTGTGCGTGCCGTAACCGACCCACGCCGACCCGTGGGCGTCACGATCCGCGGGCGGGCGCTGCTGATCGCCACCGGTGGCTACGACCGGCAACTGCCGTTCCCCGGCTGGGATCTCCCCGGAGTGCTCACCGCCGGCGCAGCGCAGGCGCTGCTCAAAGGAAACCTCGTGCTCGCGGGCCAGCGGGTGGTGGTCGCCGGATCGGGACCGTTCCTGCTGCCGGTCGCCGCCGGGCTGGGCCGGGCCGGCGCCACCGTCGTCGGGGTCTACGAGGCTGCGCGCACCGGCCGGTTTCTACGCCACGCGACGACCCTCGCACAGAACGCCGGCAAGCTCGTCGAGGCCGCGAGACACCACGCGACACTGCTGCGCCACCGCATCCCGACACACAACGGCTGGGCGGTCGTCGCCGCGCACGGGGACACCCAACTCGCCGCGGTCACGGTCGCACGACTGGACCGCGCCGGCAATCCTGTGCCGGGCACCCGGCGCCGTATGCCGTGCGACACCGTGGCGATCGGCTACGGGTTCACGCCGCAGACCGAGCTGCTGGTGCAGCTCGGTTGCGCCACGCGGGTCGACGTCGACGGCAGCGTGGTCGCCGACGTCGACACCGAGCAGCGCACGACTGTGCCGTCGGTCTACGCCGCCGGCGAGGTGACCGGTATCGGCGGCGCGGCACTGTCCGAGGTGGAAGGCGTCATCGCCGGCCTCGCGATCCGAGCCGGCGCCGGGAAGCCGAGCCGGGTGCCCCGCCGGTTGCTGTCCCGGCGGACCGCACTGCGCCGCTTCGCCGCCGCCATGCATGACGTCTACCGGATCCCTGCCGGCTGGGTCGACTGGCTCACGCCGGAGACGATCGTCTGCCGCTGCGAGGAGGTCCCCGCCGAACGCGTGCGCGCGGCCGTCGAGCAGGACGGCGCCACCCAACCGCGGACCGGCAAACTGCTCACCCGAGCCGGCATGGGCTGGTGCCAAGGACGCGTCTGTGCGCACGCGGTGTCCACGCTCATCAGCCACCACGGAGGACGGCCGCCGTCGCCGGCGGACCTCGCGACCTGGGCCAACCGGCCCATCGCCCAGCCGGTGCCGCTGCGACTGCTCGCAGACGCCGCACCAGATCCGTCCGCACCCCAACCCTAGGAGAACCACCATGGCAACCATGCCCTGGCACGGTGTCGTCGTAGCGACCGCACTGCCGTTCCGGGACGACCTGTCCGTCGACCTGGACGGCTACGCAGAGCACGTGCGCTGGCTCGCGCATGCTGGCTGCGACGGTGTCGTGCCCAACGGTTCCCTGGGCGAGTACCAGGTGCTCGACGAACGCGAACGCGCCGACGTGGTGCGCGCCGCGGTCGCCGCGGCCCCGGACGGATTCTCCGTCGTGCCCGGCGTCGCCGCCTACGGCGCCCGCGACGCGCGGCGCTGGGCCGAACAGGCCGCTGAGTCCGGAGCGCACGCCGTGCTGCTGCTCCCTCCCAACGCCTACCGCGCCGACGAGCGTGCCGTGCTCGCGCACTTCGCCGAGGTGGCCAAGGTGGGCCTACCGGTGGTGGCGTACAACAACCCTTACGACACCCGCGTCGACCTCACCCCGGAGCTGGTGGCGCGACTGCATGCCGAGGGCTCCATCGTCGCGGTCAAGGAGTTCAGCGGTGACGCACGTCGCGGCTATCAGCTCGCCGAGCTGGCCCCCGAACTGGACGTGCTGATCGGCACCGACGATCTCGTGGTCGAGATGGCCCTGGCCGGGGCGACCGGCTGGATCGCGGGCTTCCCGAACGCGCTGCCGGAAGCCTGCGTGCGACTGTTCCGAGCCGCCGTCAGCGGCGATCAGCACACGGCACTGTCGCTGTATCGGACGCTGCACCCGCTGCTGCGCTGGGATGCGAGGACCGAGTTCGTCCAGGCGATCAAACTCACCATGGACCTCACGGGACACCGCGGAGGCGTCTGCCGCCCTCCCCGCATGCCGCTGCTGCCGGAGCACGACGCGGCGGTCCGTGCAGCCGCCGAACGCGCGCTTGCGACAGGCATGCGATGAACGCCGACACCGACGCGCTCAGCGGACCCCGGGAGCCGCCCTGATCGCCTCACCCGGGCCGCCCTGCGTCGCCGCCGACGCAGACCCAGCCGAACCGGGGCGGCCGCCGTTCCCGACTCAAGCGCCGGGCCCGGTCGCCGCCGCGCGCAGGGCGGCACGGATCTGCTCACCGGTCGGCGGGCGCAGCACACACGCGGCTGGGCCGTGCGGGTCGGCGCCGGTGACGTCACGCCCGTCGACGAGCACCGACGGCGACGGGTAGTCCCCGATCCGCTCGAGCACCGTCACCGGCAGGCCGGCCTCCACCAGGCATGCGCGCAACAGGTCCCGCGTGGCGTCCAGGTTCGGGCAGTCCGGCACCGCGCGCAGCTCCACGATCACCCCACCAGTGTCAACCCTGTGCCAACGATCGCCCAACTCGCCACCATCGATGACTTCACCGCTCAGGTCTGCCTCGATCGTGCCAGCGCTCAATGCAACGGCGCCGCCGGTGGCTGCGCGGGGACCGCCTCCAGCACCCGGTCCAGGCGGATGGGCAGGCTCCGCTGCCGTCTGCCGGTGGCGTGCCAGACGGCGTTGGCGATCGCCGCCGCAGTGCCGGCCGTGCCGATCTCGCCGAGGCCGTTGAATCCGGACGGGTCCTGCGGTTCGTAGTCGGCCACGAAGTCGGCCTCGACGTCGGGCACGTCGGCGTGCGCGGCGATGTGGTAGCCGGCGAAGTCGCCGTTGACCTGCCGGCCGGTTCCCGGGTCCCGGACACTCTCCTCGTGCAGGGCCATGGACAAGCCCATGATCATCCCGCCGACCACCTGGCTGCGGGCCAGCATCGGGTTGATCACCCGGCCCACCGCGAACATCCCGAGCAACCGGCGTACCCGTACCTCGCCGGTGGCCGGGTCGACGGTCACCTCCGCGAAGACGGCGCTGAACGTTTGCCGTTCCCGGGCCGGCTGGTAGTCGATCAACGCCGAGGTGTCCATCGTCGCGGTCACCGGACGTGCCGGGTCGTCCAGACTCTCTCGCAGCTTTTTGGCGGCCTCGATGATGGCGAACGACCAGGAGGTCGTCCCGCGGGAGCCGCCCGCGCCCCAGGCCATGCCGAGGTCGCTGTCGCCGATCCGGATCCGGATCTGCTCTGTGCCGACCCCGAGCGCGTCGGCGGCGACCGCGGTCAGGGCGGTACGGGCGCCGGTGCCGATGTCACTCGCGTCGATGCCGACCGTGAACGTGCCGTCGGTCTCGGCGGTGATCGAGGCGGTCGACGGGAACACCCCGGCGCTGAACGAGGTTGCGGCCATGCCGCTGCCGATCAGCAGCGAACCTTCACGCCGGGTCCGGGGGTGCCGGTCGCGCGCCGTCCAGCCGAACCGGCGTGCGCCCTCCTGCAGGCAGGAGATCAGACGCCGGCTGCTGAACGGGCGCCCCGAGACGGGGGCCGCGGTGGGCTGGTTGCGCAGGCGCAGTTCGAGCGGGTCAAGGCCCAGCCGTTCGGCAACCTCGTCCATGGCGGACTCCAGGGCGAACGAGCCGGGCGTCGCACCGGGTCCCCGCATCGAGGCCGGCGGCAGGACGTCGAGGGGCACCGCGGTGAGCTGCGTGCGGATCGCCGGTGCCGCGTACAGGATCTTGGCCTGCTCGGTGCACCACTCGATGTACTCCGCGAGGGGTGAGAGGGCGTACGCCGCCCGGTGGTGGACGGCGCGCAGGCGGCCGTCGGCGTCGGCGCCGATGCGGACCTGCTGGTCGGTCGGCGGCCGCGACGCGGTCGCCTCGAAGACCTGCTCCCGGGTCAGGGTGACCCGCACGGGACGCTCGAAGCGCTCGCCGGCCATCGCGGCGAGGATCACCTGCGGGCCACACAGACCCTTGCCGCCGAAGCCGCCGCCGACGTGCTCGGAGCGGACATGCACCCGGTCCCGGTCGATGGACCACAACGCGGCCAGAACCTGGGACACACTGAACGCACCCTGGTTGGAGTCCACGGCGTACAGATGTCCGTCCTCCCACCACGCTGTTGCGGCGTGGGGTTCCATGGCGCTGTGGCACTCCTCCGGCGTGCGGTAACGCTCGTCGACCACGACCGCGGAGGCGGCCAGTTCCGCGTCCACGTCGCCGGTGTCCGCCTCCGGCCCGAACGCGGTCGACGCCGGACGGGAAGCCGGATGGTCGAGGTGGAAGTCCACGTCGTGCGGCTGCACGTCGTAGTCGACGCGGATGGCCCCTGCCGCCGCCCGGGCCTGCTCCAGGGTCTCCGCCAGCACGAGGGCGATCGGCCGGCCCGCGTACGGGATCACGTCGTCCTGCAGCAGTCGCAGGCTGCCGTCGGGACCGAAGTAGTTGCCGGCCTCAGGGTTGAGGCGGGGTGCATCGCGGTGGTCGAGGACACCCAGCACGCCGGGCATGCCGAGCGCGGCGGACGTGTCGATGGCGCGCAGGCGCCCCCGGGACACGGTGGCCGTCACGATCCAGCCGTGGGCCAGGCCCGGCATGGGGACGTCCGCGGCGTAGCGGGCGGTGCCGGTGACCTTGAGCGGCCCCTCGATCCGTGGGCGCGGCGCACCGACGGCACCGGTGATCGGTTCGCCGCTCATCGCTCGATCTCCGTTCCGGCCAGCTCACTGAGCACGGCTTCGATGAGGTTGCGGGCCAGGGCCACCTTGTATCCGTTGTCGCGGAGCGGTTCCGCGGCTGCCAATTCCACCTCGGCGGCGAGCCGGAACCGGTCGGCGGTGGCGGGTCCGTCCCGGAGGAACTCCTCGGCAGCGCGGGCGCGCCAGGGCCGCGACGCCACGCCGCCGAGGGCGATCCGCACGTCGCGCACCAGACCGTCGTGGACATCGAGGGCGGCGGCGACAGAGACCGTCGCGAAGGCGTACGACGCCCGCTCGCGCACCTTGCGGTACCGCGACCGCCGGGCGACCGCGAGTCCGGGCAGGACGACCGCGGTGATCAGCGCGCCGGGCGGCAACGCCGTCTCGCGGTCCGGGCGGTCACCGACCGGCAGGTAGAACCGTGACAGGGGGATCTCACCGGGGCCGTTCAGAGTCTCGTAGCGCACCACCGCGTCGAAGGCGGCCAGCGCCACCGCCATGTCCGAGGGGTGAGTCGCCGCACAGTGGTCGGACCGGCCCAGGATCGCGTGGTTGTGGTGCTCCCCGGCGATCGCGGGACAGCCGCTGCCGGGAACGCGCTTGTTGCACGGCTGCGCGAGATCGGCGAAGTAGGGGCACCGGGTTCGCTGCAGGAGATTGCCGCCCACCGTAGCCATGTTTCGGAGCTGCCCCGACGCGCCTGCCAGGACGGCCTGGGTCAGCGCCGGATACCGGCGCCGGACCTCGGGATGGGCGGCGGCGTCGCTGTTGGTCGTGGTCGCCCCGATTACGAGTCCACCGTCCGGTGTCTCGCTGACACCGTCCAGCGGGAGATGCCGGACGTCCACCAACCGGGTCGGCGCCTCGACCCCGTCCTTCATCAGGTCGACGAGGTTCGTGCCACCGCCCAGGTAGCGGGCGCCGGCGTGCTCCGCGACCGCCGTGAGTGCCTCGCGGACCTGGATCGCACGCTGGTACGCGAACTCCCTCATCGGACTGCCTCCTCGCGGGCGGCGGTCTCGAGCACCGCGCGCACGATCGAGGGATACGCACCGCAGCGGCACAGGTTGCCGCTCATCCGCTCGCGCACCTCCGCGGTGTCCAGCTCGCGCGCCGGGCCGTCCGGCGAGACGTCGGCGGTGACCGCACTGGGCCGGCCGGCCGCGTACTCGGCCAGCATCCCGACAGCCGAGCAGATCTGCCCGGGTGTGCAGTACCCGCACTGGAAACCGTCGAGCCGGACGAAGTCCTGCTGGATCGGGCCCAGGGCCCCGTCGCCGGCAATGCCTTCGACGGTGGTCACGGCGGCGCCTTCGGCGGCGACCGCCAGGGTCAGACAGGACACCACCCGCCGGCCGTCGAGCAGCACCGTGCAGGCGCCGCACTGGCCGTGGTCGCAGCCCTTCTTCGGCCCGGTCCGGCCGAGGTTCTCCCGTAGTGCGTCGAGCAGTGTCCTGCGATTGTCCACAGTGAGCTCGTGGTCGGTGCCGTTTACGTGCAGCGTGATATCGCTGCTGAGGGTTCCGGTCATCGCGTTTCCTCTCGACGTCCGCGGCGAAGGTGCGTTGCCGCGAACAATTGATTCAAGCAGTTACCGAGGGGAGGATCTTGTCCGTTGATTGCGGATGCTTGCCTATTCCTCCTCGCCCGCCCGCCGTGCGTACCGGGTCGTCTCGACGACGATCAGAACGGTCAGGACGGCGACCAGGCCGGCCAGTCCGGCCATCGGGGGCAGGGCCGCGGCAGCCGGAACGGCCGCGAGAAGGACTCCGGCCGTCACCAGCCGGGGCACGCTCAGCACACCGTGCATGCGGTACGCGAACAGCAGATGCCCACCGAGGTGGAGCGCCGCGCCACCGAAGAGCGGCAGCGCGTACCAGGCGCCCATCGCCCAGGTGTCGCCGGCGTGGGCCAGCACCCCCTCGACACCGAGTGCGGTGAGCACGATGCCGGCGACGAGGGGGAAGTGCCCGTACGTGTAGGCGTCGACGGCGAGGCTGACCCGGGCCCGGTCACGCGCCTGGAGGAGGCGGCGCTCGGCCGCGGACGACACCACGTCGAAGTACAGCCACCAGAGGCAGACGGCGACGCCGACGCCGAGCACGGCGGCGACCAGCAGCGACACGCTGACCGGCTGGCCGGCCGCACCGACACCGATCGCGACGACCGACTCGCCGAGGGCCAGGATGATGAACAGGCCGTGTCGTTCGGTCAGGTGCGCCGGGCTGAGCAGCCGCCAGTTGCCGCGCCGGGCGGTGAGGTAGATGCCGGCCCAGTCCACCAGCAGGGCGAGGGCGAACAGCAGCAGCTGGATCCAGCCGCCCAGCAGCGCCCCGGCCACCAACAGGACTGCGCCCACCAACAGCGGCAGCCAGGTGATGGTGATCTGATGCCGTAGTCCAGCGTCACCGGTCGCGGCCACGGCGTAGACCGTGAGATGCACCGCCCGGACGAGCAGGTAGGCGCACACCAGCACCAGCGGTCCGGGCAGGCCGCCGGGCACGTCGTGCCACGCCTCGGGGATGGCCAGGGCGACCACGAACATGGCCGCCATCGCGACGGCCATGCCCGCCCGCAGCGGACCCTGGTCGGCCCGTGAGTAGTTGCCCAGCCAGGTGTAGCCGGACCAGGTCCCCCACAGCAGCGCGAGCACCAGCAACCCCTGCAACACGCCATATGCGGTGCGCTCGTGGGCAAGATAGGCAGTGATCTGCGTCGTCGCGAAGACGTACACCAGGTCGAAGAAGAGCTCGAACGGTGTCGCCCGGTGACCCTCGTCGGCCGGCCGCACGGCCCGCGCGACTCTGTGCCGCGTCATGGGCACGTCTCCTATTCTGCGCCGCTGCTAGGCGGGGATCAGGGCCCGCTGCTGTGCCGGCACCCGGGGCCGTCGGCAGAAGTAGACGAAGGCCGGCGGCACGTTGGCCCACACCGTCCGGCTGGCCACGACCTCCTCGAACCGGGCGCCCAGGGACCGGCGCAGCCGGCGGGCGGGCGGGGCCCAGCGGGCGAGCGTGTAGGCGAAGGTGGTGAACGCGCCGTCGGGGGCGAGGGTGTCGGTGACCGCGCCCAGCAGCTCGTCCTGCTGGCCACCGGCGAACGCCGCCCACGGCAGCCCGCTCACGATCACGTCCGCGTGCCGGTGACCGCGTTCGGCCAGCACTTCGCGGAGATTGCGGGCGTCGGCGACAGCGACGTCGATCTGCGGGTACCGGGCTGCCAGCAGGCCCGCGAACCGTTCGTTGACCTCGACGGCAATGTGGTGCCCGCGACCGGCGAGCCGCCGTTGGACGGCGCCGCTGAACGCGCCGGTGCCGGGGCCGAGCTCGACGACCACCGGGTCGCCGCTGCGCGGTGCGGGCGAGGTGATGAGGTCGGCCAGCGGCACGCCACTCGGGGCGACGGCGGCGACGGTGAACGGGTCACGCAGAAACTCGCGCAGGAACGCGGCACGGTGCTCGGAGGTCATCGCACGTCCCCTTGCTTGGCGTCGTGCGCAACCGGCGCCGCGTCGGCCGGCACCAGGATCCGGGAGAGCCATGCGGTGCGGGTACGGCGCGCCGCCACCGACAGCCGCGCGTGCGGGTACAGCGCGTCGAAGCCGTGCCAGCCGCCGGCCCAGACGTGCAGCTCGGCTTGGCCGCCGGCGGCCCAGATGCGGGTGGCGTAGGCGACGTCCTCGTCGCGGAAGACCTCCGCCGTACCGACGTCGACGTAGGTGGCGGGCAAGCCGGACAAGTCGTCGGCGAGTGCCGGGGAAACGTAGCCGGGCACGGCGTCAGGATCGAGGTCGCCCAACACCGACCGCCAGCCGAACTCGTTCATCTCGCGGGTCCAGACGCCCGGCCCGCCGGCGTACTGCCGACTGGAGACGGTGTTGTTGCGGTGGTCGAGCATGGGGCAGATCAGCACCTGGGCCACCAACGCCGGGGTGCCGCGGTCGCGTGCCATCAGGGTGACTCCGGCGGTGAGGCCACCGCCGGCGCTGGCCCCGGCCACGACGATGCGGGCCGGATCGATGCCGAGCTCGCCGGCGTGCTCGGCGACCCAGAGCAGGCCGCGGTAGCAGTCGTCGACCAGGCTCGTGCCAGTGGCTTCGGGCGCCAGCCGATATTCCACGGAAACCACGACGGCGCCGAACGCTTCGAGCCAGTCCAGCGGGATGTCGATCTGGGCGAAGCGGTCACCCATGACCATGCCACCACCGTGCGTCCAGTACACGCAGGGTGCGTCGGCCGGACGACCGGTACCGGCCGGGCTGAAGATCGACAGTGTGATCGGGGTACCGCCCGTATCGGTGACGCTGACCTCGTGCCGGTGGACGGCGCGGCCCGCGAGGGCGGCTTCGACGGGAACCGACGAGAACGGGCGGATCTGGGCGAGAACCTCGGTGTCGAGTTCCGCCAGGAGCGGCATCTCGGCCAGGAGCCTGCCCAGCTCGGGGTCGAACGGGGGACGTTGCTGAGTCATGGTGGAGTCCTGTCCTGTGGGTTCGTCGAGGGAGGAGCGGGTGCTCAGATCGCGGCCTTGCCGCCGACCGGTACCTCGTCGGTGTACTGCGACTCGCCGGCCAGCAGCGGCTGGAGCTTCGCCACCAGGTCCTGGGCCTGGGCGGTGGCGAAGAATCTGCTGTGCGCCTCCGGAGTGGTCCAGCCTTCGGTGACGTGGACGACGTCGGGGTTGCCGGCCGAGCGGCCGACCAGGAAGACGACGCAGTCGTCGTTGTCCAGCGTCGGTGCGTCGAGCAGGAGGTGGACCAGTTCGTCGCCCCGGCCGGGCTGCGCGGTCATGGTGGCGTGGAAGCCGTGGTTGATGGTCATCGGGCAACTCCTCGATTGGTTCCGCTTGTCGCAGCTCCACTCTCTGAGCGCCCGGGCGGATCCCGTTCAGTCATCTGACTTCGAGGAATCCGGTGGACGCGGCTGGTGACCTAACAAGTCCGGCCGTGCAGCCGACCACCGGTCTCCGCCGTGGGACCGCGGCAACCCCGGATTCGCGGTTGCCGGGGCCGCTCAGCAGGGGTGGACAGGCCGGTGAACCCCGGGTCTTAGGTCATCTGACAGATGCACCGCGGCGTGCCGTGCTCAACCATCGAAGCCGTGACGATGCCTTCAGGACGGGAACACCCCGCGTCGCAGCCGGCCGTGCTGCGCACGCGTGAGGTCCGCGACCGCGCGTTGTTCGACCTGGACGACGGGCCGGTGACGCCGTCGAACCGCGCCGACCTGACGGCGACCACGCGGCTGCTCAACGAGCTGCTGGCCAGTCTGATCGTGTCCTCGTTGCAGTACGAGCAGCACGCTCAGGCCGTCCCCGCGCCCTCGGCGCGCCCCCTCGCGGACTTTCTCTGCGCCTGCGCCGACCGGGACCGCAGCAGCGCGCGACTCCTCGCGGCGCGGATCGGGCACCTCGGCGCCGTCGGCGAGTACGAACCGCAGCACCTGAGTGCCCGGTCCCGAATCGCCTTCCGCGCATTCCCCGACGGCGACCTCACCGGCATCGTGACGCAGAACCTCGTCGGCGTGCGGATCCTCGTCCAGACACTGCAGGAGGCAGTGCGCTGGGTGGGCGACGACGATCCCACCACCAGGCGGTTGCTGGAGCGGCTGCTGGAGGACAAGGAAAGCCAGGCGGGCCAGCTCAGCGCCCAGTCTTCCCACCAGCAACCGGCGGAAGGGCGTCCCTGAGGCCGGCGCGTGACGTGACGCCGAGCTTGGGAAAGATCCGGTACAGGTGGGCACCGATCGTGCGGTGCGAGAGGTACAGCCGTTCCGCGATCTGCTTGTTGGTAAGGCCGCTCGCCGCCAGCTGGGCGATCTGGCGTTCCTGTGCCGTCAGGGCGGTCAGCTCACCCGCCGGCTGCCGGGCCGTCCGGTGCCCGGCGGCCCGCAACTCGGCCTGGGTGCGCGCGAGCCACGGCTCGGCCGCCATGGCGGCGAAGCCGTCGTACGCGGCGAGCAGGTGCCGGCGAGCCTGCGCTGACAACCTGGCGCGGCGCAGCCTCTCGCCGAACGACAGCCGGACCCGGGAGACGTCGAACAACCAGCGCTCTGCGGCGGGCCCGGCCAGCAGCGCCTCCAGGCGGGTCATCGGCTCGTCGCCGTCGAGGACCAGCGCCTCGGCGCCGGCCTGGACAAGGGCCATCCGGCCCGACAACGCCCCCACGTCCGCGGCCCGCATCGCCTCGACGTGTGCCCTGGCCTCGACCGTGCGCCCGGTCCGCACCGCCGCCTCGACCAGGTCGAACATGACCCAGGTGCAGTGCGGCACGTGCGCGGCCAGGACGCCGGGCGGGCTCATGGCGGCGGCGTGCCGGAAGGCGGCTTCGTAGTCTCCCTGTCCCAACGCCGCCAGCGCGCGCGGTTGATGAGCGAACAGGGCCGCGGCGGACACGCCGCGAGGCAGCGCCCAGTGAGTGATCTCGTCGGCGAGCGCGTACGCCTCGTCGAAACGGCCCCGGCCGGCGGCGACGAGCGCCCGGTTGTACCGGAAGTACCACGCGAAGAACGGGAAGCCGCTGGTGTCACAGATCCGTTGCCCTTCCAGGGCGAGTTCCTCGTCCTCGTCCCACCGGCCGACCAGGAAGTCGTCCAGGCACAGATGCATCAGGGCGCCGAGGTGCCGGCGGGGCGGCCCACCGTCGCGTCCCTGCCGGACGAGGCGCCAGGAGGACTCGCGGCAGTCGCCCAGCCGGTCCAGATAGACCGAGGCCGTGCCGATCCGCATGATCCGGGTGGGATCGGCCTCGTCGGCGAGCGACCGCAGGATCGCGTCGATCCGCGGCAGCGCCGCCGCACCGGTGCGTACCGGATCGGGGAAAGTCTCGCTGACCAGCGCGAGGACCTCCGGCGGCCCAGGCCGCAGTCTGCGCAGCACCCGGAAGTAGGACTCCCAGTACTCCGTCGTGCTGCCGTACCAGCTCACCAGCAGCAGGGTGTGGACGGCCTCGATCAGTGCCGGATCGTCGGCCCGGTAGCCGTGGTCGCCGGCCTCGATGGCCCCGACCAGGAGCCGGTGCGCGGTGTTGACGTCGCCGTCGCCGTTGAGCATGAGGAAGGCAGCCGCGTTGGCCACGTGCAGGGAGCCGGCGGCGTCCGGGGCCGCCCGTCGGGCATTGCGGAGCAACGACTCGGCGTCGTCGGCGCCGCTGGCCTCCGCACCGATGTACGCGGCCTCACCGAGCCGCCGCCCCCGTCCCGCGCTCGTCGTGCTCAGCTCCGCGGCGCGGATCAGGGCGGCGATCGCGGCGAGCGCGTCCCCGCGCAGCATCACCCGGTGCGCCGCGGCCTCCAACAACTCCGCCACCATCTCGTCCGGGCCGGCAGCGGCCGCCGCCAGGTGCCACGCGCGGCGTTCCTGGTCGTCGGTCAGGGCATCGGCGAGGGCGGCGTGCGCCTTGCGGCGCTCCTCGTGGGTGGACGCCGCCACGATGGCCGACCGGATCAGCGGATGCCGGAACGCGATCCGCGCCGTGGCGTCGTCCACGCGGACCAACTGCTCCCGTTCGGCCGGGGCCAGGTCGGCCAGGCTCACCCCGTCGGGCAGGGCGGCCCTGAGCACCCGGACATCGCCGGTGCTCTCGAAGGTGGCGAGGAGCAGCAGCTGCCGAGTGGGTTCCGGCAGGCCCACGAGGCGCGCGGCGAAGATTCCTTGAAGCCGGTCGCTGAGTGGGATCACCTCCGGTTGCGTCACCGCGCGCCGCGCGGCGCCCAGCAACGTGGCGGGCAGCTCGATCAGGGCGAGCGGGTTACCCTGCGCGAGGTCCAGCAGCCGGTGCCGAACCCGCGCCGGCATCTCCGGATGGTTGGCCGCGACCAGCTGTCCGGCCGCCTGGCTGTCCAGCGGCTCGACGACCTGCTCGGACAGGCCGCGCCGGTCGAGGAAGCTCGCCGTCCCCGCTCTGGCCGACGCCAGCAGGCCGGCGCGGCGGTCCTCCAGCCGCCGGGTGATGAAGCCCAGGACCACGGCGCTCGCCCGGTCGATCCAGTGCACGTCGTCGACCAGCAGGACGATCGGCACGTCGGCGGCCAACTCGGTGATGAGCAGCAGCGCCGCATTGCAGACCAGCAGTACTTCCGGCGGTGTACCGGCGCCGAAGCCGAGCGCCACCGACAGCGCCTCCCGCGGACCGGGCGGAAGCCGCTCGAGGTCAGCGTGCACGGGCAGAAGCAACTGGTTGAGACAGGCGTAGCTGACGTCGGCCTCGAACTCGGAGCCGGAAGCGCGCAGCACCCGCATCCCCCGGGCGCCGGCGAGCTCGGCCGCGGCCGTCATCAGGGCGGACTTGCCGACCCCCGGGTCGCCGCAGACCAGGAGCGCGTCGCCGTGCTGCCGGACGCCTTCGAGGAAGCCGGCGAGCCGCTCGAGTTCAGCATGGCGTCCGAAGAGTCCAATGGTGGCCACACGTACCTCACGCGCCTGTCGTTGTCCGTTACCCGATCGGCCGGCCCCTGTTGCGCAGGCGACCGCAAGCATGTGCCGGCACGCTATATCGGCCTGTCGATGATCCGGAAACTCCGGTCGGGCCGCAGGCAGGATCAGGCAAGACTTCGCGAGCTCTGATCAACAGTCGTCCGGTCAGGCAGGCGTGGCGGTCCGGGAAGCGCGTGCAGCAGGGCGGCGTCCCGGCTCGGTGGCTGGCCGAACTGCCGGCGGTACTCGCGGCTGAACTGTGCGGGGCTCTCGTAACCGACGCGCCGGCTGATCGCGG
Source organism: Dactylosporangium sp. NPDC049742 (assembly GCF_040674675.1). Taxonomy (NCBI): domain Bacteria; kingdom Bacillati; phylum Actinomycetota; class Actinomycetes; order Micromonosporales; family Micromonosporaceae; genus Dactylosporangium; species Dactylosporangium sp. NPDC049742. The sequence continues at coordinate 160,391 of NZ_JBFANF010000003.1, forward strand.
CGATGTCGCCGGGGTCTGCGACCAGCAGCAGCCGGGCCTGCTGCAGCCGGATCTGCTTCTGGAACTGGATGGGGCTCATCGCGGTGACGGCTTGGAAGTTGCGGTGGAAGGCAGAGACGCTCATGCCCGCCTGCTGAGCCACCTCCTCCACCCGGAAGGGTTGCGCATAGTGGTCGCGGATCCACTGTACGGCCCGGGCGATGTGGCTGAGGCTGCTGTCGGGCAGGCCGAACTGACGCACGATGGCGCCGTGCTCACCGGTGATCAGCCGCCAGAGGATCTCACGCTTGATCAGGGGTGCGAGCACGCTGATGTCGCGCGGCCGGTCGAGCAGGCGCAGCAGCCGGACGAAAGCCTCGACCAGCTCGGCGGAGGCGGTGCTGACGGCCAACCCGGACGGGACGCCGCGGCCCAGGTCCGGCAGGTCACCCGGAGCTGCCTGCAACAGCAGCTCGGCGATGGCGGACGGGTGCAGGTCCAACCCGACACCGAGCCCGGGCAGCTCCGGACTGGCCTTCGCGAAGTAGGCGGTCACGGGCATGTCGACCGATGCGACGAGGTACTGCCCCGCGTGGTAGTCGTACACGCGGTCGCCCAGCGCGAAGCGCTTCGTGCCTTGACCAACGAGGGCCACGACCTTGCCGTACGTGGTCGGTACCGGCGGGTGCGGACGGTCCGCCCGGAAGATGCGGACATCCCCGATACGGGTGCTCAGGTCGATCCGAGCATGGCGGGCAAGGAGTTCGCGCAACTCGTCGAGGGCCATGGTCCCGATTGAAGCACTCGATCGCGGCCGGTACTGGTGCGGAGCCGGTCACGGTCCGTCCGAAGCCATCGAGCGGACGGGCGCCCGTCGATGTGCCGCCGGGCGTGAAGCCCGGGACCATGACGTGGGTCGCGCCGGTGAGCAGGCCGGCGACCCAGGTGGCGAGGTCGGCCAGGTGGAACATCGACGCCGCGTGCAGCAGCCGGCCGCCTGGTGTGATGAATTGCCCGGTGGCCAGGCAGCCCCACGCGGAAGTCAGCAGGTTGGTGTGGCTGAGCATGACGCCCTTGGGTCGGCCGGTGGAGAAGACACCGAACAGTTCCTCGCCGCCCCGCTCGGTGTCGGGTATCGGCGAGTGACCGGCGACGACGTCCTCGAACGCCTGCGTGCCGGGCGGGGTGGGCCCGTCGCCCATGACGATGACGGCGAGCCCGTCCGCCCCGGGCGGTACCGGTCGGAGTTCGCGCCGACCAATGCCACCCGGTCACCGGCCCGGACGCCCAGCGAGCGCAGCCCCGCGGCGAGTCGACCACTGCGGCGGCGGGGAAGGGGAGGTGCCGGACCTGCGTGCGTTCGGGCGGGCGGGCCTACCCGGACGTGAGTGCCGGTCAGCCGGCGGCGGAGCGGAAGACCGGGTAGTAGCCGCCGGACTGGCCGGCGGCGGTGGGGTGGTAGGAGATGCCGAGGTTGGCGTAGTTGAGCGCGTGCAACCACTTCTCGCCGTAGCTGCACAGCTGGTGTCCGACGAACACCGAGCGCACGTCGGCGAAGGTGAACCCGGCCGTGGCGGCGGCCGTCCTGGTGACGTCGTCGAGCAGGTTGATGCCCTCGTTGATTTTCGCGCGGGAGTTGGCGCTCAGCCCGACGCAGAACGTGCCGAGCTGGTAGAAGACGGGGTAGCCGACGACCACGACGCGGGCCGAGGGCGAGCGGCTCTTGATGCCGTTGTAGACACTGGCGAGCTTTGCCGGCAGTTGGCTGCGCACCTTGTCCTCGGCGGCTTGCACGGCCGCGATGCAGTCGGTCTCGCCGTACAGCACGCAGGTGGTCATGATGCTGGAGAACCCGATGTCGTTGCCGCCGATGGTGACGCTGACCAGGGTGGTGGTCGACGACAGGGCGGAGAGCTGGGTGTTGATGACATCGGTGGTCGTGGCGCCGGAGCAGGCGACTGAGCGGTACGACGCGGGCTTGACGTTGGTGTTGTACAGGGCGGGGTAGGCGTTGGTGCTGCGCTGGCACGAGCCGCTCTCGGCGGTGTAGCTGTCGGCGCCGACACCGGAGGCGTACGAGTCGCCGAGGGCGACGTAGCGACCGGTGGTGGCGGCGCTGGCGGGCGTCGCGGCCGCGAACGTGGCGCCGAGGGCGGCCGCCAGGCTCAGGGTGAGGGTAACGAGTCGGGATCTCCGCACGTCGCACTCCTGTTGTAGGGGGGTGTGTGTCCGGAGATTGATACCAAGCTATGAATGCGGCAGATAGATCCATTCGCGCCAATTGACCAGACGGATCTATCGGTACAAATCGCCTGAAGGGCTCTGTCTCGGCGCGGGGGGATGGCGAGCGACGCCACCGCTCGGACGCGTCCGGGCTGGCCGGTCTCATCGACCAGGCGCTAGCGCCGCCGCCTGATGGCACTTGCGGGCCGCCTCGTGAGGCACCCGCAGCGGTACGCGGGAAGGCTCACTGCCATCGATGGATGCATGCATCAGGCCAGCTCGCGGTGTCGCTGCGCGACTCGGGCCAGCGGGATCGCGTCGTGGCCGCCGTGACGGCCGGGCCGGTCGGCCTCGCGACGGTCCGGCTCGGCGCGTCGTTCGCCACGTCGGTGCGGGCCGCCAACACCGCGGTACACGCGGCCAAAGGGCTGCCCGGTGATGTGTCGCTGCTGCAGGTGCGCTTGGCGCACCCGGACATGCTGCCGGTGCTGCGGCGCGGCGCGGTCCCGGTCGTGGCGGCGACCCCGACCGACGACACGCCGACCAGCCTGATCGGCTACGACCCCGCCGGGCGGACGGTGCGCATCGCCGCGGCGCACGCGCCGCAGCGACCGGTGCTGCTCGTCGAGGTCGACACCGCCAAGGCCATGCCCCTGGGTATCGAGGTCGTCCGGCAGCGGCTCGGCGGTGCGGGCACGGACGCCGTGGCGGCGGCCACCGGATACTGGGCCACCAAGGTCACCGCGATCCGGCTGAGCAACGACCAGGAGCCGTGGTTCAAGGGCGGCGCCGAGATCTACAGCATCGTCGACGCCATCCTCGCCGCGCTGCCGAGCTCGTGGTACACCGACGATCCCGACTACGTCGACTCCTGGTACACGCTGTCCACCGCCAGCAGCGGCCACCTCACCGGCGCGGCCGGCAACGGCTGGATGGGCGTCACGCCGTACTTTGTGCAGCCGCTGTAACCACCCGCGCCGCGGTACAGAACCTTCAGCGATCCCAGCCGCAGCCGACATGGGCCACGTGATCTCGGGTCGCGGCACTCACGTCGAGCACCGCCGGGTATACCTGTGCCGCCGCAGTTCCGGTCAGCTCGCCCGCGTGCCGACCCGCACCGCCTCGCGCAGCTGCGGGTCGCTCATCACAAGGTAGACCAGCCCGCAGTCCTGCGGCCCGCTCGCGCCGGGATGGCAGAGCGTGCAGGGCTCACCCGGCCGCACCGGGCACCGGGGCTCGGGCCGGTGTCTGGGATGATCGCTCACGACTCCATCGTGGCTGGCCTCCCGAAGCGCCGCACAGAGGCGAAAGTCCTTGCGGTCGATGCCGGCGGGCGGGCTGGGGCGACCGTCGGGCCGGTCAGTGACGTCACCCGGTCGTTCGTCAGCCTCACCGGGCGGACGACCGCGGGCTACGACGACGTGGCGTCGCGATGCCGGATCCAGCGGATGTACTGCTGGACCTCCCGCTGTTGGGCCGCGGTGAGCTGACCGGCATCGGAACCGGGTTCGCCGGACTCGCCCGGCAGCGGCTGGTCCGGCCGGTCGGCCGCACCGACCAGGGTGCGCAGTGCCCGGTCGAGCCGGCGCAGACCGAGGTGGGTCGCGGCGGCATGCGGCTCGAGCGCGCCGAGGATGTCCGGCATGACCTCGGCCAGCCGGGCATTGCCGTCACGGGCGACCCGCCGCCCCTCGTCGGTGAGTCCGATCAGGCGGGAGCGGGCGTCCTCGGGATTGGCGACCTGGGCGAGGTGCCCGCGGGCGGTGAACCGCCGGACCATCCCCGACACGGTCGTGGGCGCCATCCCGGTCCACCGCGCGACCTGCGTCGGTGTGGTGGGCCCGAGCTCATTGAGCAGCGAGTACAGGCCGAACTCGTCGGCGGTGATGGCGAGTTCGCGCAGCATGCCATCGAGCAGGTTCGTCGTCAGGTGTGTAAGGAGCCACACGTCCAACAACACGCTGGACGGCTTCGATGTGCTGCTGTTACGTTGCATAAGTACTACGATACAGCACTATACAGAATCGGTGATAGCCATGCTCCGTTCCCTGATCACCCACGTCCGGCCGCGGCACCTCGCCATCGCCGCCGCCATCTACCTGCCCGTCGCGGCACTCATGTTCGGCGGCCGGACTGGATCACTCGCCGCGGTGCGCCGAGCGTGCGGCGGCCTCGCCCCGTTTGACGTCCGCGGCTGGTGGTCGACCCGCGACGCCCAGGCGATGATGGCCGCCTGCGGACCCGCCGGACGGACCGCGTACATCCACCAGCAACTGCTCGACCTGCTCTACCCGGTCGCGCTGGCCGCCGTCCTGCTCCTGGCGACCGGGCTGCTGGTCCGGCGATTCGGCGAACGCTGGTGGCCAGTCCTGCTCCCGGCCGCGATCATGACCGTCCTCGACTACATCGAGAACGTCGGCGTCTGGACCCTCCTGCTGGACTGGCCGGAACTCCACCCAGTAGTGATCGCCGCCGCCGGCACGGCGACAGCCGTCAAACGCGTCCTCGGCTTCATCGCCTTCACCGTCCCGCTCCCGCTCGCCGTGGCAGCACTGACCAGCGCCATCCGCCGTCTCCGCGAAGGTTCTCATCGACCCGGCGGCCCTGTCCTTTTGACGGCGGAGTCGGACCGGAAGGCCGCAGTCCGCCTGCGGTGACGGTGCGAGGCTGAGGTGGTCACTCAGCGTGCGCACCCGGGAGGGCTCGATGAGCACGGTCGTCGACGTGCACTGTCACGTGTTCAACGCGGCGGACCTGCCGGTGAAAGGGTTCATCCACCGGCTGCACCTGCGCAACGCGGCGCTCGGCGGGCTGCTCTCCGGGCTGGCCGACACGCTCATCCAGGGCGCCGCGCCGTCGTTCGAGGCGGACCTCGGCCGGCTCAACACGCTGCTCGGCGGTGGCGGTGGTGGCGGCGGGCTCGAAGGGCTGGGGCCGGCGCCCGAGGAGTCCTTCGAACACGAGGTGGACCTGGCCGTCGCCGAGCTGTGGGGAACCCAGCCGGAGCTGCTGACCAGGATCGGGACAGCGCTCGCGGAGGAGGACGGGGCGGCCGGCGGGCTCGAAGGGATCGGGGACGCGACCCGCACCGCGCGGCGGGCGGTGCGGTGGGTGAAGCTGTTCGGCCGGTCCCGGCTGGACCTGGTCGCCGAGCTGGTGCGGGTCAGCGGCGACCGGCTCGACCTGGCCGTGCCGCTGCTGGTGGACCTCGACAGCGGGCTCGCCGACCGGTCCCGGACCACGCAGCAGCAACAGGTGGAGCTGTTCGAGAAGCTGAGCCGGGCGACGATGCTCGGGGTGCTGCCCGGCGCCGGCAAGGCACGGCTGCACCCGTTCATCGGGTTCGATCCGCTGCGGGAGCTGCTCGCCCGGCGCACCCACGATGTCGAGACGCCGCTGGACCTGGTCAAGCGGGCGGTGCTGCGCTACGGGTTCGTCGGGGTCAAGGTGTACCCGCCGATGGGCTGGCGGCCGAGCGGCAACGTCGCCGACGGCCGGCACACCGCGCAGGACGCCGCCGAGCTGGACCGCATCGTCGGCGACCTGGCCGCGTGGTGCGCGGAGCAGGATGTGCCGATCACGGCGCACGCCAACAACTCCAACCACGCGGACCCGGCCTTCGACGGCTACGGCGGCCCCGACGACTGGCTGCCGGTGCTCGCCGCGCACCCGCGGCTGCGGCTGAACCTCGGGCACTTCGGCGGCGCCCAGCAGACCGAGCCCGCCGACGGCTGGCCGTGGCGGATGGCCCAGGCGATGGCCGCCCACCCCGGCCTCTTCGCCGACGTCGGCAACCACCGCATCCACGATCCCGCGATCCGCGCCGGCTACGCCGAGACCCTGCGGAGCATGCGCGCCGGTGCGGCGACCCGATCCGTCGCGGAGCGGGTGATGTACGGCAGCGACTGGTACATGCTCGCCCTGTACCCCGACGACGACCTCTTCCTGGAGCGCTACCTGACGCTGTTCGCCGGCTTCGGCGACGAGGCCCGCGACGCGTTCGCCGGCCGCAACGCGCTGACCTTCCTCGGCTTCGACGACCCGCAGAACCGCAACGCGCAGCGGTTGTTGCAGCGGTACGAGCGATACGCTCCCGCCAACGTCCCGGCCTGGCTCGCTACCTGACGGCTACTTGCTCCGCGAGCGCGTCCAGCAGCCTGCGGTGCACCTGCTCCCAGCGGCGCACCGTGGCGTGGATACGGAGCAGCGCCGGGTGGTCGGGCAGCTCGGCCAGGATCCGGTCCAGGAACGGCATCAGGACGCCGGACCGGTCGACGTACACGACGAGGCTCTTGATCGTCCGCCGGACCGCGCTGGGGTCGGCGGCGGCGAGCGCGTCCGGATGCAGGTCGGCGACCGGCACCGGCAGCACCCACTCGGCGACCCGGCCGAGGACGGCCATCCCGGTCTGCTCCACCACGATCCCCAGCGCGTTGCAGACCGCCGGCCGCAGCTCGGGATTGTCGCCGCGGAGGACCTCGACCAGCGCGGGTTCGGACCGCAGCGCGTCGCGGTCGAGGGTGATCGCACGGCCGGCCGCCCGGCTGAACCGCGACGCCCACGTCTCCAGCACGTCGTCGCTACGGGGCGTCCCGTCGACTTCGATCTGCGTCGGCCAAAGATCCCGCGGGCTCCGGGCCAGCCGCGTGATTGCCTCCAACCACCTGAAATCGGGCCGGAAGATCGCGCCGGGATTCGGCTCGATGCGGATCGGTCGACCCTCGTCGGCCGCGAGCAGGATCAACGCGCGACGGAGCTGGTCCACCGGGAACAGGTCGTCGCCGGGCTTCTCCGTCGCGAACTGTTGCAGCTGAGGGCGGCGGCGATCCGCCCACCGGGCGGGTTCCTCGCCTATGGCCACCGTCAGCAGGAGGTCCAGGAACAGCTCCCCGACTTCTGCGGGGCCGGGGAACCGCGCCTCCACGAGACCCGGCGGGCCACCGGCCAGCAGGACGTCGAGCATCGCGTACCGGCTGGAGCGGAACTCCAGCGTGGGCCGGTACTCGCTCCACCGCAGCGTGTCGCAGTACGCCTGGGCCAGCCACGGTGGCTCCCGCCGCTCCCGGCCCGCCGCCCAGCCCGCGTGCAGCAGGTCCAGGGCCTCGGCCGGCGCCTCCTCGCGGACCAGGTCGTCTCCCTTGTGCTTGACCCACTCCCACCAGATACCGTCCGGCAGCGTCAGTGCGTCCGCGGCGGAAAGGTCCTCGCCGCGCAGCGCCCGCACCTGCGCCGCGACCCCGGCCGGCAGGTCGCCGACCGCCTCGCCGAGCGCCAGCGTCAGCCGGTCCCATGCGGGCTCGGCGCGCCGCAGGCGGTCCACGGAGCCGTCCTCGGGGACCAGCATCAGCGCGTGGTACAGCGCCTCGACCCGTGCCTGCTCGGGCGGCAAGGGCTGCCAGTCGCCGGCGCCGAACTCGTCCTCGCCGCCGTCGCGGTACCAGCGGACCGCCGCCTCATGGATGCGCCGCACGGTTTCGCCGTACTTGGGATCCGCCGACATCATCCGCAGCATGCCGCGCCGCACGTCCGGCTGGTGGCGCAGCCCGTCCGGGGTGTCCTTGACCAGCCACACCTCGCCGGCGAGCTGCTTGGTGAGCCGCCGCGCGGTGTCGTCGTCGACCGGGCCGAGGCCGCACGCGACGGCCAGGACGTGCCGGACCAGCGGTGGGGTGACGCGCCGCAGCGCCAGCCCCGGGTGCGCCAGCTGCCGCACCCGCGGGTCGGCGATGTGGTTGAGGAACCGGTCGTAGAGCACCGCGCGGCGCACCCGCGCGTCGAGCTGCCCGGTCACCGCGTCGTCGCCGGCCAGGAAATCGGTACGGGCGGCGACGCTGAGCCGCTTGTAGAAGCGCGCGGCGACCCGCAGCGTCAGGGGATTGCCGCCGACGATGTCCGCCAGGGCGCACGCCGCCGGCTGGTCGATGCGCTGCGCGTGCAGCACCGCGGCGGCGTCCGACCGGTCCAGGTCGCCCAGCGGGACCACCGACTGCACCACGTTGCGCACCGTGGACAGCTCGGCCCGCCCCGACACCACGACGCGCAGGCCGGCCAGGCCCATGCCGGACCGAAGCTGGTGCACCCAGTCGAGGATGCGGAACTCGGCGTCGCTCCAGCGGGAGGTGTACCGGTGTTCGCGTTGCCATTCCTCGAACGTGTCCAACACCAGCAGCACCGGACGCTGGTCGAGCCGGTGCAGCCCGATGATCTCGGACGCGTCGTACTCGAACGTGCTGACCGAGTGGGACATGCTCTCGGCGAACAGGTGGGCGCTGCCGCGGTAACGGTCGAAACCGGCCTCGCGCCGGGCGACCCGGTGCTGGAACCGCAGGGCGGAGAAGTCCGCGGACGCGACCGGTGCGGCGGCGCCGAGCTGGCGGGTCACCTCGTAGGACAGCTCCAGCTCCGCGTCGGCGCGGAACAGCACCCGGTCGAAGTCGATGACGACCACGGCCGGGCCGGTCTCGTCGCCGCGGGCCATCCGGTCGAGGTACGGCGCGATGAACGAGGCCAGCAGCGTCGACTTCCCGCTGCCGCCGACACCGACGATCGACAGCAGCGGCAGCGGGTCACGGTCCTCGGCGGGCGCGTCGGCGAAGGCCCGGAGCCGGGCGAGGTCGGCGTCGCGGCCGAAGACGCCGTGCTGCACCAGCACCTGGTAGCCGTTGGCGATGGCGCGCAGCCGGGCCTGCCGCCGCGCCTCGGCGAGGTGCCCGGACAGGCCGCCGAGGGGGAGCGCCCAGGCGAGCGCCTGCACGGCCGTGCCCGGCGCCGCCCCGGCGAGCGCCGCGCCTCGCTCGGTGCGATCGCGGCGGGCCAGGTCTCGCAGCAGATCACCGGCGGCGTCGGTCGGGACGTCCGCGACGTCGTCGGCCGCGTCCCGGACGGTGCCGTCGGCGGCGAGCCGGGCCAGGACCTCCTGCCGCGGGCCGCTGCGCAGTGTCCACCGCCAGCCCTCGCTCAGCGACGCCCGGTCGAACTGCGGCGCGAGCAGGTCGAGCAGGCGGTCCCGGTCGGCCTCGGCGACGCCGCGGAGGAGGTCGCGGGGCGCGACCGCGCCCGACAGCGCGGCCCGCTGCCGCAGCAGCCGGACCGCGTCGGCCGGCGGCGGCGCCGGGGCCGGCGTGCCGCCGGGGAGCCGGTCCAGGAACGCCGACCGTTCGGCGGCGGACCGCGACGACCACTCGCGGGCGACCAGCTCGGCCAGGGCGTCCAGGTTCTCTGTCATGCCGGACCCTCCGCGGCGGCGCGCAGCCTTTGCCCGAGACGCTCGAGGACCCGGCGCGCGGCGGCGTACCCGAGCACGCCCTGGAAATGTTCGAGGCTCAGCTCCGCCTGCGCCATCTGCGTCGCCACCGGCAGCAGCGCACTGCCCACGGGCAGGATCTGCGCGGCGATGTCCGCCGCGTCCGGGTCGGTCAGCTCGTCGACGAACGCCTCGACGCCGGGCGGCGGCTCTTCCAGCCAGCCGATCACGACCAGCCGCAGCGACGGGTACGCGGAAAGGTTGCGGATCAGGTCCATGAGCAGGTCCCGCACGTCGACCGGGACGTCCAGCGCGGCACCGCCGAAGCCTTCCAGGACCAGCCAGGTCGGGCGGGAGCCAGCGCCGTACAGGACTCCGGTGACCTGCCGGCGGATGTCGCGCTGAGTGGTGGTCAGGCCGCTGGCGCCGACCTTCGCGCGGGCCGGTGCCGATCGGGCGCCGGCGACCCTCCCGGCGAACGCGGCGGCGTCGTCGTCGAGGGCGTTGGCCAGGTCCAGGCTCACCATGACCCCGCCGGCGTCCTCCACCATCTCCCGGACCAGGAACTTGGTGAAGTGCAGCCCGGTGCCGGGCGCCCCGCGCACGATCAGCAGCCGCTGCGCGGCGGTGGCGGCCGGCTCCAGCGACAGCCGCACCCAGTCCTGCGTCGCCTGCCGGCCGATGACGGGGTGCGGCCCGGCGCCGAGCTCCGGCGAGCGGCGCAGTTCGGTGAGGTACGTGAGTTCCACGAGATCCAGCTCGTCGAGCCGCTCGCACCAGTCGCGGACCGGCACGGCCCGGTTGCGGGAAGCCGCCGGCAGCCCCGCCGCGTCGTCGGCGCAGTCCACCACGCGCGACCCGCCCTGGTGCAGCGCGACGATCCGCCAGTACCGGTCGAAGACGGGCGCCCCGGACGAGCCGGCGAGCGTGTTCGCGTCGTGCAGCCAACGCACCGGCGGCGTCCCGAGCTGCCGGTCGAGCTTGCCGATCGACCACAGCAGCGGCTGGCCGAGCAGCCCGCCGCCCTGCGGATGGTGCAGCACATGGATCTGGAACGGCTGCCGCGACGCCCGGCCGCGCAGCACCGGCCGCGGCATCGGGCGCCGCTGCGCCAACCGGATCAGCGCCAGGTCCCAGGGCCCCTCGGGCGCCTCGATGCCGCTGATGTCGCTCACGTCGGCGAGCGCCTTCGACCGCTCCAGCGGGGTCGGCGGGCTGGACCTGGCCAGCCACTGCGGGTGCAGGGCCGCGACGGTGCCGGCCAGCCGCACCGTGGTGCCGGGATCGTCGGGCAGGTTGTCCTCGACGTCGCCGAACGTCAGCGTGAGCCGGGCGAGGCTGCCCTCCGCGGCCTGCGGCGAGCCGTCGGGGCCGAGCACGAGCGACCCGTCCGGATGCTTGGCGAACAGATCCCACAACACGTGCGCGGCCGTGGCAACGAGCTGCGGCCGCACCAGCACCCCGGTGCCGATGTGCTGCTCGCCGATGTCGATCCGGCACACCAGGTCACACGCCCGCAGCATGCCCTGCGCCGCGATCCTGGCGCTGGCCGGGCTGAACACACCGTTCTGGAACGCGTGCAGGCCCGCCGCGGACTCGCCGAGCAACGCCACCAGGTGTTCGTCGAACCCGTCCCCGACCAGGTCGTCCTTGACCAGCTGGAACGCGAACGCGCGGAGGAACCCGTGCTGCTGCGCCACGGCGATCGCCTCACAGAGGAACCCGAACGCGTCCCCGTCCGTGTCCCGGCGCAGGTGCAGGCCGTGCGCGGTCTTCAACGGCCCCCAGATCGCGTCGATGCGTGCCCACTGGGGCCGTACGGCGGTCGCGAGGTCCCGGACCTGCGGACACCACGAGCCGTCCTCGTCCGAGCTCACCTCGGACCCCCATGCGACAACCGGTCCAGGTCGGCGGTGATCCGCTCGAGGGCGTGCGCCCAGTTCTGCCGATCGGGCTGCCCGGCGAAGTGCAGCCCGAGCGCGGTCCGCCCGTCGGCGTCGAGGTCCACCAGCACCGAGCCGGAGTTGCCGCCGAGCGTGCTGGCGTCGTGTGTGAGGACCCACCCGCGCGGGTCGAGCGGCACGCCGCCGGCCGCCGCCATGATCTGCCCCGGCGCCAGCCGCTTGTAGCTACGCACCCCGGCGAACAGCCGGACGAACAGGTCCGCCGTCGTGCTGGTCGGGTCGCCCGGATAGCCGACGAGGTAGATCGTCCGCCCGGCGCTGGCCAGGCCGCCGCGGGTCAGCGGGTCGTCGCCCCGGGCCACCCGGACCGGCTCCGGAAACGACCGCCCCGGCACCGGCTCCAACTCCAGCAGAGCCAGGTCCAGCCCGTCGAAGTTGAGCCCGCGCAGGTCCGGGTGCTCGAACCGCGGCTCGCCCTGCCGCCCCACCCCGACCACCCGCCGGATCGGAAACCGCAGCTCCGGCCGCTCGACGCCGACCTCGTGCCCGAAGTGGACGGCAACGGCCGTGTTGAGCCGCCCCTCGAACCGGCCGTCACGCCGCTCCCCGCCGCGGGCGATCGCCTGCAGCACGTGGAAGTTCGTGACCACGAGCCCTTCGCCGACCACCCACGCGGTGCCGCAGTACCCGAGCGCGCCCGCGGCCGGGTCGTCGACCCGGCCGACCGCGGCGCAGACGGAGCGCACCTGGTCCTCGAACCGGCCCAGCACCGCGGCCCACAACCCGGCCGACGGCGCCGTCAGGTCCACGAAGTCGTCCTCGACGAAGAGCACCGGCCGCGAGCCGTCGGCCCGCACCACCGCCTCCAGCCCCAGCACATCGGCCGGACCGAGCTGCGCGTCGGCACCGTCGCCGAGGACCTTGCGCAGCGCCTCGCCGGTCCCGCTCATCAGCCGCCGTACCTCGTCGGGGTCGGCACGCACACCGACCTTCCGCTCGACGTAGGCGATCTCCTCCCGCAGCCGGTCCAGCAGCCCCTGCCGATCGGGCAGCGCCCCACCGCCGGGCCCGGCGCCTTCCAACGGCCCGCCGGCCGTGGCGCCCCGGGCGAGCAGCTCCAGATAGGTGCGCGAGTCCGTCATCGGCCTCACTATGACACTCGGCAATCACCCGGTCACTCGCCTGACAGGCCCGCACCCCGCCCGGAACGGTCGCCACCCTCCACCGATCAGGCGGTTCGGCCGTGCAGAGGTATCTCCCGGCGGCCCTCGAACTCCACGGTGCCGGGACGGCCCGGCAACCAGGAGCCACCGCGATGCTGCCGGGCCGCGGATGTCCCTCAGATCCGACGCGGTTGAGGCCAGGGTGGACGGCCGGCGCCGGTGCCGGCCGCGATGCGCTGCACGCTCCTGCCGTCCGTCGAGTCCTTGATGACTCTCACCGGAGAAGACGCCGGACTCGCGGTTGAGCGACTGCCGGGAGGTCGGCGACGTGGTCCGGGCCTCGTCCCTGCCGGCGGTCGACGCGTCGAGGTCTGGGCGGCTCGGCGCGTTCGGGTGTGGTGCGAGGTCGGCGTGATTCGTGAGGTCGCGGTGCTCGGCAGGCCGGTCGTTGGTTCGGGGTGTGGTGCGGGACGGGGACGGCGGGGGTGCGGTTGGCTGGAAGTGTTGCCGGCCGGTGGCGGGCGCCGAGGGTCGGTGGCTTCAGCGGCGAGGAGTGAGGAGTGGGGCGATGACGTCGGTGCGGTTGGTCCAGATGCCGCCGGACCAGCCGTCGGGGAGGTCGGTGAGGTCGGACTGGGTGTCGAAGCCGGCGGACCAGTCGCCCACCGAGCGGACCAGGACGACGCGGGTGTCGGCGGAGCGCATGCGGGCTACGAAGAGGTGGGGCCAGCCCCATAACCATTGGCCGTAGTGGGCGGGGAGGGGGAGCTCGCGGTGGTGGCAGCTGGACGGGACGTGGCCGGTCCAGCCGGTGGCGGCGTAGTCGAGCAGGCAGTCCTTGATGATGGCGCGGGAGATGGCGCGCACCTGGGGCAGGCGGCGCACGACGGCGGCGACCGCGGTGTCGCCGCCGGTGACGGTTACCGTGGCGAGGCGGGCGGCGGGCAGCGTGGCGAGGAACGTGGCGAGCGCATCGCCGTCGGCCGGGTCGTCGCGCTTCAGGTCGAGCTTGAACGCGCGGTCCGGCAGCGCGGCGAACACCTCGGGCACCGTGGGGAGCAGGCCGACCCCGGTGCCGCGCAGCGGGAACGTCGTGCCGTTGTCGGCGGTGTACCCATACCCGACGTCCAACTTCCGCAGCTCGGCCAGCGAGTGCTCGCCGACGGTGCCGTGGCCGTCGGTGCGGCAGTCGAGGGTGGCGTCGTGGAACACCGCGAGCTGACCGTCGCGGGTCACCTGCACGTCGATCTCGGCCTGGTCGGCGCCCGCCTCGAACGCGGCCCGCAGCGACAACAGCGTGTTCTCCAGGAACGGCACCTGCGGCGGGTGGATGATCCGCGCGGTGCACGTGTCGGCGGTGACGCCGGCGAGGTCGAAGGTCTGCGCGATCCCGCGGTGCGCGAGCAGGAACGGCCGCTGGCCCTTCGACGGGCCGGCGAGCGTCGAGCTGTTGCGCAGGAACAGGCCGCCGGCGACGACGAGCAGCACCGCGAGGGTGATGGTGATGCGGCGACGCCATCGGCGCGGAACGGTCAGCACCACAGCAGCCTCGCGCAGTCCACCGCCAGCCGGAACGGGCAAAGGTACGTGGTCCGACCGCGACTTTGGTCCTACGACCCGCGCAGCCCCCGGGCCAGCAGCGCGGCCTGGGTGCGGCTCGCCACGTCGAGCTTCGCCAGGACGTTGCTGACGTGGGCCTTGACGGTCCGCTCGGCGAGGGAGAGGGCGCCGGCGATCTCGCGGTTGCCCAGGCCCTGGCCCAGCAGCTCCAGCACCTCCCGCTCGCGCGGCGTGAGCGAGCTGAGATCGGCGGCGGCCGGAGACGAAGGGCGGGGCGCAGCGGCACGCGGCCACAGCAGGTCGGCGGCCGACGCGCTCAGCGGCCGCACCCCGGCGTGCGCGCCCCGCACCGCCGCGGCCAACTCCGCGCCGGTGGCGTCCTTGAGCACGAACCCGTCGGCGCCGGCCGCCAGGGCCCGCTGGATGTCCGCGGCACTGCCGACGGTCGTCAGCATCAGTACCTTGACCGAGGGCCGCTCGGCCCGCAGCCGCAGCATCGTCGCGACCCCGTCGGCGCCCGGCAGGTACAGGTCCAGCAGGATGAGGTCGGCGGGGACGAAGTCGCGCAGCAGCGCCGCGCCGTCCGGGAACTCGGCGACCACCTCGATGCCGGGCTCGGCGCCGAGGATGAGGGCCAGCCCTTCGCGGACGAGCGCCTGGTCGTCGACGATGGCGAGCCGGATCACCCGGCCGATGATATGCCAGTGATCTGGAAGGGGAGCACCGATGAGCCGGCACTGGCGGATCGCGATCGACCTGACGCTGTACGCCACCCTCATCGTGCTCTACGCCCTGTCGGGCACGGTGATCTCGGTGCCGCTCGCGGTGGCGCAGCTGGTGCCGCTCGTGTGGCGGAACAGGGCACCCGGGACGGTGCTCGCGGTGATCAGCGTGGCGACGGCGGCGCACTCGCTGCTCGGGATGGGGCGCGCCGTCGGGTACCTGCCGGTGTCCCTCGCCATGTACACGGCGGCGACGCAACGGTCACCGGTGGTGCGGTGGGGTGTCTGCGCCGCCGCCACGGTGCTGGTCACGGTCGCCGGCGCGGCCCGGCGCGGCCCGGTCGAGGGCGGCCTGCTCGCGGCCGTCGCGCTGACGGTCACCTGGCTGGCCGGCGTCGAGCGCGGCGAGCATCTGCGGGAGCGGGCCGAGCACCTGCGCGAACGCGGCGAGCGGCGCCTCGCCGAGCAGGCGGCGGAGACGGCCCGCGCGCGGGAGCGGCTCGCCCGCAGGCTGCACGACAGCCTCGCCCACACGATGACGGTCATGCTGGTGCAGGGTGAGGCGCTCCGGGCGACCGCCGAGCTGGCCCCCGCCGACCGCCGGCGCCTCGACACCGTGCTGCAGGCGGGCCGGGACGCGCTCGCCGAGGTGCGGCAGGCCCTGGCGGAAGAGGCGCAGGAGGCTGAGGGGGCGACGCTGACCGGGCGGCTCGCCGCGCTGCGCGAGGCCGGCCTGTCGGTGCCGGGCGACCCAGGCGCCGACCTTGCCCGCCTGCCGGTCGCCGTCCGCGACGTGGCCGCCCGGCTGGTCGCGGAGGCCGCCACCAACGCGCTGCGCCACGACGGTCCGGGCGCCACGCTGACCGTCACCGCCGACGAGGCGGCCGTGCGGGTCACGACCCGGCGCCCACCCGGAGCGGGGCCATCCGAAGAAGCGGGCGGCGGTGGGTACGGCCTGCGCAGCCTCGACACCGACGTCCGCGCCGCCGGCGGGACGCTGACCTACGGCCCCACCGCAACCGGCTGGCGGGTGGCGGCCGAGTTCACGCCGGCGGGTGAAGCACCTGCCCGCGCGGAGCGGCAGGACCTAGGCTGAGGACCGACACGAGGAGGTGGCGGTGCAGGGACGGTTGCGTGCCGTCGCGCAGCTCGCCGTCGCCGTGCTCGTCGCCGCGGTGACCGCCGTCGTCGTCAACCACATGCCGCCGCTGACCGGGGTCCGCCTGGCCGTCGTGGCGGTCGCGTCGCCGATCGCGCTGCTCGGCGGGCTCTGGCTGGAGATCTTCGCGGTCACCGGCGACGACCCCAGCCCACGCCCCCGCCGGGGCGGGCTGCGGCGGCGGATCCGGAGGTTCCTGCGCACCTGGCGCGGCGTGCTGTCCTCCGTCGCGATCGTCAGCGTCGTCGTGCTGGTCCCGCTGCTGTTCGTGCACGGCACCTGACAGCGCCGCCACCAGAGGCGCGGGACAGACCGGAGCGGCCCGCTGCTGTTCGTACATGCGACACAACGGCAAACTGGGGACATGGTGAAGGCAAGACCCGCGGCCGGCGGGGGACGCTGGGTCGAGATCTCCCCGGAGCGGCTCAAGGGCTGGCTCGACGGGTTCTACGGCCGGCACGACGGCGCGACCGAGGACGCGCTCACCCTGACCGGCGCCAGCAACGGCGACACCGCGACGCTGCACCCGCCGCCGGGCCTGGACGGGGTCGCCGACATCGACGCGCTGCTGCAGGGGATCGCCCGGCCGCCGAGGATCGGGCTGCTGCTCGTGCGCAGGGGCGCCGCGGCCGTCGGGGTCGCCGAGGGCACGACGCTGGAGACGTCGAAGGTCGAGCGGTTCTACGTGCAGGGGCGCACCGCTGCCGGTGGGTGGTCGCAGCAGCGGTACGCCAGACGCCGCGGCAACCAGACTGACGCGGCGGTCGAGGAGGCCGCGGACATCGCGGTGCGCGTCCTGTCCGGCGGTGAGGGCCTCGCCTCGGTCGTCTGCGGCGGCGACCGCGCGATGATCGACCACGTCCTGGAGGATCCGCGGCTGGCGCCCGTCGCCGCGCTGCGCCACCCCCACCTGCTCGAAGTCGCCGAGCCGCGGCTCACCGTCCTCGAGGAGGCCGCGGTGACCGCAAGAAAGATCCGTATCCATCTGGTGCCGTGAGCGCGGACCGCTACGCTGTCTCTGGTCGCGAGCCGGACGAGAATGGATCCGTCGATGGTTGACGTGGTGGATCGGGTCGACGTCGCGTTCCGCGGCGAGGGCAGTGGCGTGGCCGAGCTGACCTGGGGCCAGCAGTCGATGCTGCTGACGATGGACCGCGAGCGGTCGTGGCTGCCGATGGGCGGGCACCAGCCGGTGGCGCCCGGCGCGACCGTCGCGGACGTGCTCGACGAGCTGCGCTACTCGCTGGAGCGCTACCAGTCCTTCCGGACGCGGCTGCGCGCGGGCACCCTGCAGGAGGTGCACGCCGAGGGGATGCTGACCGTCGAGGTGTACGAGACGGCCGACCCCCTCGGGCTCGCCGCCGAGGTCGAGCACGGCTACCGGATCGCGGCGCCGGACCTGGCGGCGGACTGGCCGCTGCGCGCCGCGATCGTGTGCCGCGACGGGCGGCCGGAGCGGCTCGTCGCGATCATGCCGCACCTGGTGACCGACGCGATCGGCGCCGGGGTGATGGTGGCCGAGGCGAGCGCCCGCGTCGCCACGCCCGTCACCGGCCCGCAGCCGCTCGAACTGGCCGAGTGGCAGCGCTCGCCGTCCGGGGTCCGGCAGAGTGCCGCCGCGGTCCGCCATTGGGAGCGGCACCTGCCGTCGGTGACGGTGCTGCCGCCGGCACGGACGCCGGAGCCGGTGCGGTATCCGAAGGCGCGGTTCACCTCGCCGGCGATGGCGGGTGCGCTGCCGCTGGTCGCCGCGCGCACCGGGGTCGACCCGGCGACGATCCTGTCGACCGCGTTCATGATGGCCGTCGGCCGGGTCGCCGGCACCGACCAGGTCGCGGTGCGGCACCTGGTGGGCAACCGGTTCCGCTCGGGGCTGGCCGAGGTCGTCACGCCGCTGGCGCAGCTGGGGCTGTGCGTCGCGGACGTGTCGGTGCCGTTCGGCGAGGCCCTCGGCCGGGTCGCGCGGGCGTCGCTCGCCGCGCACAAGCACGCCTACTACGACCCGATGCGGCTCGCCGAGGTGCTCGCCGGCGCGGACACCGACGTCACCCGTACCGTCTGCTACAACGACCGCCGCATGCAGCGGGCCTCCACAGTGGAGGCGACGACCGCCGACGGCGTGCTGGAGTGGGTCGGCGCGTCGAGCGGGCCGACCGAGCCGCTGTTCCTGCACATCGACGACGAGCCGGGCGCGCTGGTGCTCACCGTCGATGTGGACACCGCGTTCCTGTCCCGTGCGGACGCGGAGGCGGTCGCCCGCACCATGGAGTCGATCATCGTCGCGGGGTGATCATCCCGCGACCGCCGCGTGCAGCGCCTGCCACGGGGTCGCGTCGAAGATCAGCCTGATCGACGTGATCCGGCCGCCGGTGAGGCGGAAGTGCTCGGCCGTGCGCTGCGTGCCGACCGGCGTCGCCGTGTGGACGTCGTAGACGAGGGTCGCCTCGTCCGCGCCGTACAACTCGCTGAGCAGGTCGACACCGGTGACGATCCGCAGGAAGTCCGGCAGGCCGGCCAGGTGCGCGGCGGGGTCGTCGAACCGCAGCATCGGGCTCTCGAACCGGAACGGCGTGCCGGTCAGCGCCACGGCCGCCGGGACGTCCCCGCGGAACCGGGCCTCGTGATACGCCCGCACCACATCGACAGTGTTCATCGTGATCGCACCCTTCGAACGCCTTGGACGAGCCGGAGACACAGGTCGCGTAACTGATCGGCCTCGGCGGCGCTGAAGCCGGCGAACACGGCCTCCATCGCCATCCGCGTCGGCGCCCGGAACGTCGCCAGCCACGCCCGCCCGTCGTCGGTCGCGACGGCCCGCACCGACCGCCGGTCCGCCGGGTCCGGCACGCGCCGCAGCAGGCCCTTGTGTTCGAGGGTGTCGACGAGCCCGGTGACGTTGCGGGGGGTGACGCCGAGCGCCTGCGCCAGCTCGCCGAGCGGCAGGCCGTCCTCGCCGCTCAGGCTCAGCCGCACCAGCAGGTCGAACGCGCCGGCGCTGAGCCCGCGCCCCTCCGCCCCGGCCGAGCGGAGGTGCTCGATCGCCCCCGCCGCCGACCGTACTGCCGAGGCGGCTTCGAGCAGCGGCAGTGCCTCCTCGCCCGCGAACGCGGTGAGTGCGGCCCGGGTGCCTTCGTCGTACAGCAGGCCGTCGTCATCAGTTCCGTACTGCATAATGAAGTACTACACGAATCAGACCCTGACGCGCAATGCGACTTGAGTCGTAGCCGGGCGGCTCCTGGTACTCCTGGGGTCGTAGGTGACGAGAAGACCCGAGGATGACGACCGGCGCGGCGGGCGCCCATAGCGTGGAGCCGTGGACGGGGGCGGGAGCAGCGCGGCGTGGGAGCGGTGGTGCCGGCGGCCGTGGATGCCCGTGCTGGTCGGGGTGCTGCAGATCGCCACGACCGTCGCGGCGGCACAACGGGTCACCGAGCGGCGGCCCGTCGACGCACTCGCGATCGCGCTGCTCGCGGTAGGGCCGGCGCTGCTGTGGCTGTGGCACCGCGCGCCGGTCCTGGTCCTCGCCGGCAACTTCGCGGCGACCGCCGCCTACTACACGCTCGGCTACCGCTTCGGGCCGGCCGCGCTGAGCCTCGCGGTCGCGATGGTCGTCGCCGTCGCGACCGGGCGGCGGCGCGCGGCGTGGGTGGTGACGGCGGCCGGACTGCCCACGTATCTGCTGGTGAGCGCCGCCGTCGGGCGTCAGGCGGCGCCGGGTCCGGTCGCGGTCGTGGCGATCGCCGCCGTGCTGGGGCTCGTGCTCGCCGTGGGCGAGGCCGTCCGGGTCGCGGGGGAGCGCCGCGCCGACGCCGAGCGGGCCAGGGTCGCCGAGCAGCGGCGCCGGGTCAGCGACGAGCGGCTGCGGGTGGCGCGGGACCTGCACGACGTCCTCGCCCACCACGTGTCGCTGGTCAACATGCAGGCCAACGTGGCGCTGCGGCTCTTCGACCGCGACCCCGAGCAGGCGCGGGCGTCGGTCGCGGCGATCAAGGAGGTCAGCCGGGAGACCCTCGACGACCTGCGGGCCGCCCTCGCCGTCCTGCGCCGCGACACCGACGCGCCACGGCGGCCGAGCGCGGGCCTCTCCCAGGTCGACGAGCTGCTGACCCGCTCCGGCGAGGCGGGGTTACGCGTCACGAAGACCGTCGAGGGCGAGCCGCGGCAGCTGGCGACGGCGGTGGACCTGGCCGCGTTCCGCATCGTCCAGGAGGCCGTGACCAACGTCCGCCGGCACAGCGCCGCCGGCGCCGCGACGCTGCGGATCGCGTTCACCGACGACGCCGTGACGGTCACCGTCCAAGACCACGGCCCCGCCGCCACCCTGCCCAACCCCGACGGCGACGGCATCACCGGCATGCGCGAGCGCGCCGTGGGCCTCGCCGGCACGTTCGAGTCCGGCCCGACGCCGAGCGGTGGTTTCCGCGTGTACGCCGAGCTGCCCTACCGGACACCGTCGTGAACCGGGCCGGACGGCGAAGCGCTGTACATCGGCTCGGCTCCCGTCCCACCGTGCCCCGTCCTGCCGTCGCGCTTGCCGCGACCTCAGTGCCGCCCGCTGCCATGAGACGCCCGTCTGCGCGGGGGACCGCGTGATCAGGGTGGTGCTCGCCGACGACCAGGCGTTGATGCGGGCCGGGCTCCGGGCGCTGCTGCAGGACGACGGTGGCATCGACGTCGTGGCGGAGGCGGGCGACGGCCGGGTCGCGGTCGAGAAGGCCACCGAGCTGGTCCCGCACGTCGTGCTCATGGACGTGCGCATGCCGGTGATGGACGGCATCGAGGCGACCCGCCGCATCGCCGCCGACCCCAGGCTCGACGAGGTCAAGGTGCTCATCCTGACGACGTTCGAGCTGGACGAGTACGTGTTCGACGCGCTGCGGGCCGGAGCCAGCGGCTTCGTGCTCAAGGACAACGAGCCCGACGACCTGATCCGGGCGATCCAGGTGGTGGCCGCCGGCGACTCGATGCTCGCGCCGAGCGTCACCCGGCGGCTGGTGCGGGAGTTCGCGTCGCGGGCCAAGGAGGCCAGGCCCGCCGAGCGGCTCGCCGGCCTCACCGAACGCGAGCGGCAGGTGATGGTGCTGGCCGCGCAGGGCCTCACCAACGACGAGATCGCCGCGCGGCTGTTCGTCAGCCTGGCGACGGCGAAGACGCACATCAGCCGGGCGATGACCAAGCTGCACGTCAGGGATCGCGCGCAGCTGGTCATCATGGCGTACGAGACCGGCCTGATCCGACCCGGCTGGATGACGTGACCGGTTCAGGCGGTGACGTCCCGCCGGGCGAAGGTGACGAAGGCGGCGGTCAGCGCGAGGGCGCCGTACACCAGCACCCCGGCGAGACCGTGGCTGTAGGGGACGCTGCCCGGTGCGCCGGTGACCGCGCCGGCGAGGAGGCCGGGCAGCCAATGGCCGGCGGCGGGGACCGTGTTGCGCACGATGTTCTCCACCATGATGAACCAGAACAGCGCCACCCCGACCGCGATCGGTGTCGAGCGCAGCAGCACCCCGAGCGCCAGCCCGACGGTGCCGTACAGGATGGCCGCGAGCACCGTGTTCAGGTAGCCGGTCACGGCGTCCGCCAGCCACGGCTCGGTGGGCGTGCCGCGGATGCCGGTGACGACCGCGGCCGCCGCGAGGCTCACCACCAGCGCGACGAGCAGCGCGCCGGCCGTGCAGGCGGCAAGGGCGAGCAGCTTGCCGGCGAGGAGCCGGTCCCGCGACGGCTGGCGCAGCAGCAGCGTCCGCAGCGTGCCGAGGCCGTGCTCGGTGGTGAAGCTGGTGAGGAACACGACGAGCACCACGACGCCGACGAGCCGCGACGCGTTCGTGAACCCCGCCGTCAGTCCGGCCGGCGGCACCGGCGCGGTCGCGAACGTCAGCACCGTCACGAGGACCGTGAAGCCGAACAGGCCGCCGAGCGCCCCGTACAACACCCGCGGCCGGCGCAGCTTCAGCAGCTCCGACCTGAACGCGCGCATCATGACGACCGCCCTTCCGTGGCAGTGAACGTGGCGGTGAACATCGACAGGTAGCGCTCCTCGAGGTCGCCACCACCGGCGAGCAGCTCGCTCGTCGGGCCCTGGAACAGCCGCCGGCCCTCGCCGATGACGATCAGCCAGTCGCAGACCTGCTGGACCTCGGACAGCTGGTGCGAGGAGATCAGCACCGTGCGCCCGTCGTCGTTGATGGACCGCACGATCCCGCGCATGTCCCGGATCCCGGCCGGGTCGAGGCCGTTGGCCGGCTCGTCGAGGATGACCAGCGCCGGGTCGCCGAGCAGCGCCGCCGCGATCCCGAGCCGCTGCTTCATGCCGAGCGAGTAGCGCTGGAACGGCTTGTCGCCGGTCAGCCCGACCCGCGCGAGCAGCGCCGGGATCCCGGCCGGGTCGAGACCGCCGAGCGCGGCCTGGACGGCGAGGTTCCGCGCGCCCGACAGCCCCGGGTAGAACGCCGGGCCCTCGATCATCGCGCCGACCCACGGCAGGTACGCGGCCGGCCGCCCGAGCGGCGCGCCGTTCACGCTGCCGTCGCCGGCGTCCGGCCGTACCAGCCCCAGCAGCATCCGCAGCGTCGTCGTCTTGCCGGCGCCGTTGGGCCCGATGAGCCCCGCGACCACGCCCGCCGGGACGTCCAGATCGAGCCCGTCCACGACGGCCCGGCCGCCGTACCGTTTCGTCAGCCCGCGTGTCCTGATGGCATTCTTCATGCCCCGCATCGTGGCCCGCCCGCCCCCGCGGGGTCGTCAGGCCGGGGGACCGTCCACGTGCTGCCACCACGGTCGCAGCCGTTGACCGGCCACGTCCGTCGCGCGATTGATGCGGCGGCGGCAGGTGTACGACCAGCGCACGACCGTCCGATGTAGACCACGGCACGACGCGCCCGACAGTTCCGGCCTTGAGCATGGGTCGCATGCATCGTCTCGCCAACGGCCGCTGGGTGGGCCTGCTCGGCATCGGCTGGTTCGTCCTGTTCCTGCTCGTCGCCGCCGTCCTGCAGGGCGAGCCACCCCCGGCCGGCGCCCCCGTCGCCGAGGTCCGCGCCTTCTTCCACGCCCACGGCACCCGCTACCTGGCCGGCGACTACGTCGCGGGCTGCGCCTTCATGCTGCTCCTCCTGCCGTTCGGCGCCCTCCTGCCGCGCGCCCTGCACCTGCCCGACCGTCCACTGTGCTCATACGTCACCACCGGCGCCGTCGCCGCCCTCGTCACGGTCGGCGGCACGGCCACCTCGTTCCTGGACGCGGTCGCGATGGCCCACGGCGACACCCGCCTCGACGACTCGACGGTCACCGCCCTCCTGTACGCCAACAGCGCCGGCATCGCCCTCATCGGCCTCCCCGCCGCGGTGTTCGCCGCCGCCGCCGCGACCCTCCTCCGCCACGCCCGCGCCCCGCTGGCCACCATTACCCTCGGCTGGCTGGCCGCCGCCCTCCTGACCGCCGGTGCCGCCTTCCCCCTCGCCGGCCCCGACCACGGTCCACTGTGGACCGTCCGGTTCGTGGGCTTCCTGACCCTGGCCGCCTTCGTCCTGGCAACCTCGGCCCACCTCCTGACCCGTCGGCAGGACCGACAGCCGCACCGACTCCCAATCGATTAGCCGGGCGACCAGCGGTCGAACATGACAAGCTGGGCGCCATGGGTCGCCACCGCCAGGAGAGTGAGTCGTTCGCCGAACTTCTCCGCACAGCGCAATCGCGCGACGCGGACCAAGAGCCCGCTACCCAGGCGTGGCCGCAGCCGATCAAGGACGGCCGGTGGATCGACGATGATGGCACCTGCTGGCACATCCGCGGGCGAGGTGTCGAGCCTGGCGGTCCTGCCCTGCGACGACTCCTCAAGCACCCCGACCTGCGCATCTTGCACGCGTATGGTCCCCAACCGCGTGAGGTCTCCGGCCGGGAGCGCGAAGCGCTGCTCCTGCGAGTAGAGCGATATTCCGCTGGCGAAGCTGCGGCCCATAGCGCGTTCTGGCTGGCCGAGTTCCGCAACGACCAGCGTCACGTCATGCTCGTCATCGAAGAGGCGTGCTGACGACGGCCATCCACCGCAACCGCGAAGCATCCACCACGGACAGTGCAGCAGCCTCACCGAAGGCCTCAACGCAGGCTGCTTGTCCTGGTCAGCCTGGCAGACGGGCCGAAGCGCGGCTATGCCATCCAGGAGGACATCGGCATGCTTACCGGCGACCTCCCCGGACCGGACACGTTGTACGGGGCGATCAAGCGCCTGAAAGAGCGTGGGCTCATCGAGGCCCTGGCAGCCCAGGACAGACGCAAGCCCTGTCAGCTCACTCCTGCGGGAAGGCGGATGCTGCGGGCGGAACTGGAGCGCACCAGGTCGGTGGCCGCAGTGGGCCTGCGTCGCCTGGCGGTGACTTGATGCGCCGGCTGCACGCGGCTGTGCTCGCGCTGTACCCCCCCAGCCGTACGCAAGCGCTACGGCGAGGAGATCGCCGCGCTGCTGGAACAGTCGCGCACCCCGGTGCGCGACCTCACCGACGTGGCCTGGTCCGCGCTGACCGATCGAGCGGAGAAGATGATGACCGCTGACCTACCCGATGCGCTACAGCGCACCCCCCGACGGTTGACGGTCGCCTCCGTCGCCGTACTGGCGTGCCTGGCAGTGCCGCTGCTGGGGTTCAGCGCGGTGCCGTCAGTCATCGTCCCCGTCGGGCTCGCCGGCGGCATGCTGTGCGCCAGAAGGGGCGGCGGATTCGGCTCGGCGGCCGTGGTCATCGGCGCCACGCTGGCGCCACGCTGGCGCTCTTCACCTCGCCCCACCTGGTCCAGTTGCTGGTCGGGCGGATCGATCGAACAGCGGAGGTCGCGAGCACGGCGGCGTTCGTTGCGGCCACAACCGGACTGGCGGCACTGGTGGTCGCCCTGGTGCGCCGCAACCGGCGCATGGCCGCGCTGACCGCCGCAGTGATCGGGGCCTTCGCGCTGCCCCAGCTCGCGACGACGATGCTGGTGCTGATAAATGGCGGCGGGCCGACGGGCAACCCATGGTTGGCGTACTGGGTCAGCATGCTGCCGTACCGCGGATGGAGCGAAGAAAGCGGATCAGCGTTTGTACCGGTCCTGTTCGATGTCCTGATCTGGTATCCGGTGCTCTACACCTTCTGCCTCTCGTTCCTCCTGACGTTCTGTTTCCGGGAAACGGTCACCCAGGGTACGCCCGCTCCCACCACCAGGACACAACGGACGGCAGCGTAGGAAGGCGACAGGCTGCAGCGACCAGCTTCCGTGAGGTCATGAGCTCCGCTGCCGACACGGAACATGTCTTCGCCGCTCCGCCTACTGAAGGTGCCACTAGGGTGGTCGTGGTGGGCTACGACTTCGGCGACTATGCGCTCGACGACTGGCAGATGGAATCCGTCCGGCTGGTCATGCTGGAGGCCGGTGCGATCGCCGGCGGCGGCCAGGAGCGGTTGTTCGGCAACGAGCGGTTCGCGCCGTCGCCCGAGTCGCTGCCGGTCGCGCACTTCAGCTCCCCGGGCGGCTGGCAGGTGACCCCGGACCAGTGCGCGTTCATCGCCGGCCGGCTGCGGGCCGCCCTCGACGCCGACCTGATCGGCGACATGGCCCTCTTCTACCCCGAGCAGCCGACGCAGCTGCGCGACTGGGTCGAGGAGTTCGCCGGCTTCAACGAGTCGGCCGCCACCACGGGCGGCTACCGGGTCCATTGACGTCCGCCCCGTCCGCAAAGGGCCGGCCCGCAGTGCGGGCCGACCCCTCCGGCGTCAGAAGCTGAGTGCGGCCGCCGCGCCGGTGAGGCCGGCCGACGGGCCGAGCTGCACGGCGGTCACGTCGGCGGAGCCGGGCAGGCGCACGCTGCGGCCGACCGTGCCGGTGGTGATGTCCAGCAGTTCGATGACGGCGTTGCGGTCCGTGGCGCGGCCGAGCACGGCGACGGTGGTCTCGTCGTACCAGCCGACGGGCGTCGAGCCGGCAGGCACGGTCGCGACGACCTTCCCGGACGTCGCGTCGTACACCGGCGACGCGTGGGGCTGCGCCGACATGATGGTCGAGGCGTCCGTCAGCACGTACCGGCGAGACGGCGAATAGCACGTGGCGCCCTCGACCGACCCGCCCGTGCCGTCGAGGCGCGCGCCGGGGGTGCCGTCGGGAGACAGGTACTGCAGCGGGCCTGGCTCGACCGTGTTGTCGGTCTGCGTGCCGCGCACGAGGACCAGGTAGCGGCGCGAGTCGGCGGCCCAGCCGACCGTCGCGCCGAAAAGGTCCAGCGGGACAGGGGTGTTCGTGACGTGCCGGTCGGCCACGTCGACGCGGTGGGCGGTGAAGTGCACCGTTGGGTCCTTCTCGATCGAGGTCCACAGCACCGCGGTGCCGTCCGGCGACCACGACGGGCCGTTGCCGGCGGGGACGTCGACCCATTCGACGGCATCGCGGCCGCGGTCCAGCAACGCGGCCCGGTCGGCGAGGCCCAGCCGGCCGTTGTCGTTCACCGCCGCGCGGGTCAGGTCGGGGGACAGGACCACGGTGAACGGCAGCTCGCGGTACTTGCCGAGGGCCGGGTCGAGGATGCTGGAGCGCTCCTCGCGGGTGTAGACGTGCGCCACCTGAGGGCCGCCGCCGGGCGCGGCGGGCGCGGGCGCGCCGGGGTCCATCGGCGTGCCCGACCCGCGCAGCAGCAGGGCGGGGACCGCCAGGGCGGCGGTGACCGCGACGGCGGCCGCGATCGCCACGGTGCGGGTGCGGCGGCGCCGGCGGGCGGTGTCGAGGACGGTGTCCGCCAGGCCCGGCGGCGGCACGAGGTCGGCGGGGAACGGAACGTCTCGCAGGTGCATCATGGCGCGGTCCTCACCATCGGGGTGGTCGCGAGGTCGGGGTATGCGGCCCGCAGCTTCGCCAGGGCCTTGGACGCCTGGCTGCGCACGGTGCCGAGGGAGATGTCGAGCAGCTGGGCGACCTCGGCCTCGGAGCGGTCCTCGTAGTACCGGAGCACCACGACCGCCCGTTGCCGCGCCGGCAGGGTGCGCAGCGCGTCGAAGACACCGTGCCGCACGACGGTGTCGGCGGCGTGGTCGTCGCCCGCGGCCCGGTCGGGTGCCGCCGGCACCAGCGTCTCGGGCCGCCGGGAGCGCAGCCGCCAGCGGTTGATCTGATGGCGGTACATCGCCGTGCGCACGTACGCCTCGGGATGCTCCCGCCGGCGGATCGCGGCCCACCGCCGGACGGTGCCCAGCAGGGCCGTCTGCAGCAGGTCCTGCGCGAGATGGGTGTCGCCGGTCAGCAGGTACGCCGTGCGCAGCAGCGCGGCCGACCGGGTGGCCACGAACTCGCGGAATTCCCGCTCGTCCTCCGGGCTCATCGAGGTTCCTCTCCGTCGTGGCAGTGCCTCACCCACTCAGACACCGCCGCGGGCGGATGCAATGCCTGACGACGCCAGGAAGGTCAGCGGGAGGCGGGGCGGAGGGCGGTCGCGGTGGCGGCGACGAAGAGCGACAGCACGACCGGGATCGCGAGCGCGCCCGGCAGGCCAGTGACGGTGCTGGCCGCGCCGATGAGCACCGGGCCGAGCAGGAAGCCGAGGTAGCCCAGGCCCACGACCCGGGCCAGGGCCCGGCCGGCGGCGTCGGGGTTGCGGTCACCCGCGGCCGAGTACACCTGCGGCGCGATGAGCGCCATCCCCGCTCCCAGGCAGGCGAACCCGGCGACGCCCGCGACCGGCTCGGCGATCAGCAGCGCCGTGCCGAGCCCGACCGCCGCGAGCAGCCCGCTGGCGCGGACCACGGTGACGGGGCCGAAGCGGGCGGTGAGCCGGTCGCCGACGAGGCGGGTGAGCGTCATCGCGACGGAGAACGCGGCGAAGGCGGCCGCGGCGAACCCGGCCGAGCTGCGCAGGTCGTCGCGGAGGTAGACGGCGCTCCAGTCGGCGGCGGCGCCCTCACCGACGAGCGCGCAGCAGACCAGGACCCCGAGGAAGAGCACGCCTCGGACCGGCCCGCGAGCCTCTTCCGGCGAAGTGCGGGACGAGGTCGAAGAACCGTCGGGCAGCGCCCACCACGCGGACCAGGCGGCGAGGGCCACCGTCACGCCCGCGACGGCGGTGAACGTCGTCCGCGGCCCGACGCCGGCGTGCGCGAAGAGCCCGCCGGTGCTCGCGCCGATGAAGCCGCCGATGCTGTACACGGCGTGGAACGAGGACATGATGGGTGCGCCCCAGGCCCGTTGCACGTCGATCGCGTTGGCGTTCATGGCGATGTTCAGCGTGCCGTGCACGGCTCCGAAGACGAACAGCGCGGCGGCGAGGGTCACCAGTCCCGGCGCGTACGCGGGGAGGATGAGCACCAGGCCCTCGGCGACCGCGACCGGCAGCATCACCCGCCGGCTGCCGAACCGGTCCACCAGCCGGCCCGTGGCCTGCATGCCGGTGATGGCCCCTGCGGCGAAGGCGAGCAGCGCCACGCTCAGCGCTCCGTCGTCCAGCCCCAGGTCCCGCTTGATCGCCGGGATGCGGACCGTCCACACGCCGAGCGTGACGCCGAAGAGCATGAACAGCAGGGCGGTCGCGACCCGCGCCCGGACGAGGAGGGAAGACACGGGGCCGCTCCAGCGGGGCGAGAAGGGAGGATCTTGCCGATTCTGCCGCACGGATCGTACCGGCGCCCGTCTAGGATTTCGGGGTGCTGTTCCGCGAAGCCGTCCACGACGACCTGCCCGCCATCGTCGCGCTGCTGGGCGACGACGTGCTGGGCAAGGACCGGGAGACGGCGGTGGTCGACGAGGTGTACGAGCGGGCGTTCGCGGCCGTGACCGAGGACCCGCGCAACGAGCTGGTCGTCGCCGACGACGGCGGCGAGATCGTGGCGGCGCTGCAGGTGACGTACATCCCGGGGCTGGGCAGGCACGGTGCGGAGCGGGCGCTCGTCGAGTCGGTCCGGGTCCGCGCCGACCGGCGGGGGCAGGGGCTCGGGGCGGAGCTCATGACGTGGGTCGTGACGCGGGCCGGCGAGCGTGGCTGTGCGCTGGTGCAGCTGACCACCGACAAGCGCCGCACCGACGCGCGCCGGTTCTACGAGCGGCTCGGCTTCGTCGCCAGCCACGAGGGCATGAAGCGGGATCTGTAACTGCCGTGCTGGCCGGCGCCGACGACGACCAGAACGACATCTCAGGGGTCCCGCCGGTCAGGCCTGGGTGATCCGGCCGGCGTCGACCTTGATGGCGATCTCCTTCAGTCCGGTGGTCGCCGGCCCGCTCATCCGGGCGCCGTCGGCGATCGCGAACGTCGAGTTGTGCGCGGGGCAGGTGGCGACGCCGTCCTTCGGCGCCGTGACCTTCACGCCCTTGTGGGGGCAGGCCGCGTTGTACGCCTTGAACGTGCCGGCGACCGGCTGGACGATCAGGACGTCGCCGACGACCTCCCCGCCGCCGACCGGGATCTCGGCGGTGCTCGCCAGGCTGGCCGCGGGCGCGGGCGCCGTGCCCTCGGCGGGAGGGGCGGACGTCGCCGGGGCGGCCGCCGCCCCGGACGAGGCAGGCTCGGAGCCGCAGGCCGCGAGCAGGGCCGTGGCACCCGCCCCGGCGAGCAGCGCCCGGCGGCCCGCACACCATCGCATCGACACAGTTGAGCTCCTTCCGTGGGTTACCGATCCCGCACGGTACGCATCAACGGCATTGACCGCAATAAATTGCATGGTTCTTTCATGCCCCGTTAAGGCACGACGCCGGCCCCCGCGTCATTGCGGGGGCCGGCGCCGGGATCAGCGGGGTCAGGCCAGGGTGAACCTCCACTGCTGGTTGGTGGCGCCGTGGCAGGTCCACTGGAGCAGGCGGGCGCCGTCATCGACGGAGTTGCCGTTGACGTCCATGCAGAGTCCACTTTGGACGTTCTTCACCGTGTACACGCCGGAGGTGCCGGTCGGGGTCACGATGAACTTCTGGTTGTTGCCGTTGTTGCAGGTGAACTGCTGCAGGAAGGCGCCCGCGGTGGTGGAGCCCCCGACCACGTCGAGACACTTGCCGCTGTGCACCGCCTTGAGGTAGACGGCGCCGCCACCGGCGTCGACCGCCTGCCACTTCTGGTTGTTGCCGCTGGTCGGGGCCCACTGGATGATCTGGGCCTCGTCGGCGGTGGAGACGCCGTTGACGTCGACGTTCTTGCCGCTGTGCTGGGCCGTCATCGTCCACGTCTTCCCGGCCACGCCGCCGGTGCCGGGCGTGCCCACGCCGGCCCCGCCGAAGGTGAACGAGTCGAGGTCGAAGCCGTTGTTCGCGCTGTTCTTGAACACCATGTACAGCGTGTGGGTGCCGGACAGCGCGGCGGTGTTGACCGTCGCGGTGTTCTGGTAGTTGTCCCACCCGGTGGTGTTCGGGATCGTCGTCGTCGCCAGCAGGGTGCCGGTCGGCGAGTCGGCGCGCAGCTCGATGGAGCCGCCGCCGGTCGGCGAGGAGACCCGGTAGGTGACGTTGGTGATGCCCTGCAGGCTCATCGGGTTGAACGAGATCCAGTCGTTGTTGGAAATGTCGCCGATGCGCTTCGTGCTCTCCGCGCCGGCCTGGTCGATGACCCGGATGCCGGACTGTGCGGTGAAGTACTCCGCCTGCTTGTGCTTCGGCTGCAGGATGGCCTGGCCGTAGCCGGTCAGCGGGGCCGCGCCGCCCGCGCCGCCGTTGTCGGTGTAGTGGGCGACGAGGGCGTAGAACAGGTTCGCGCCGTCGGGGTGCCCGCCGAGCAGGTCGGTGGAGATGGTCCCGGAGCAGCCCGGGTACTCCGTGGTCTCGTGCAGGTGGTCGTCGTGGCCGAGGGCCGGGTTGACGTACACCTTGGAGCAGTCGATCGCGGCGCCGCCGGGGTCGGTGACGGTCACCGTGTAGGCGACCTGGTCGCCGAAGTTGAGCATGCCGCCGTTCACCGGGGTGCTGACCGTGACGGTCGGCGCGGTGTTGCCGACGGTGATCTGCACGTTGGCGAAGCCGGTCTTGCCGGTGTTGTCGGTGACCTTCAGCTGCGCGGTGTAGTTGCCGTTGGCGGTGTACGTCTTGGCGGGGTTCGCCGCCGTCGACGTGGTGCCGTCACCGAACGTCCACAGGTAGCTGATCGTGTTGCCCGGGTCGGGGTCGATCGAGCCGCTGCTGGAGAACTGGACGTTCAGCGGGGCGTTGCCGTTGGTGGGCGTGGCGTTGGCCTTGGCGATCGGCGACCGTCCACCTTGGACGTAGTCGATGCGGTAGAGGCCGGAGTCGTTGTTGCCGCCGCCGAACGCCGAGCCCCACTCGAGGAGGTACAGCGAGCCGTCGGGACCGAACTCCATGTCCATCGGCTTGTTGAAGTTGCCGCCGGGCAGGAACGTGTTGGTCCGGGTGACGGCGGTGTTGCCGTCGAAGTGGACCTCCTTGACGTAGTTGCGGGACCACTCGTAGAAGAAGTTGACGCCGTCGTAGTACTGCGGGAACTTCGTCGAGGAGGGGTTGGCGGCGTTGTACCGGTAGACGGGACCGCCCATCGGCGCCGAGCCGCCCGAGCCGAGCTCGGGGAAGTTCGGCGACGCGCCGTAGCCGTACCACATGTTCGGCGCGACGACCGGCTTCAGGTTGACCAGGCCGGTGTTGTTGGGCGAGTTGTTGACCGGCGCGGCGCAGTTGAACTTCGCGCCGACGACGCCGGTGTCCGGGTTGTAGGGCGCGTAGGGCTGGTTGTCACCGTGGCAGAACGGCCAGCCGTAGTTGCCGGATGCCTTGATGACGTTGAGCTCCACGAGGCCCTCGGGCCCGCGGTTGGTGGTCGGCAGGCCCCGGTCCGGGCCGTAGTCGGCCAGGTAGACCCAGCCGTTGGCGGGGTCGATGGAGAAGCGGAACGGGTTGCGGAAGCCCATCGCGTAGACCTCGGCGCGGGTCTGCGCGGTGCCCTGCGGGTAGAGGTTCCCCGCCGGGATGGTGTAGCCGCCGGCCGCCGCGGGCCGGATGCGCAGCAGCTTGCCGCGCAGGTCGTTGGTGTTGCCCGCGGTCTTCGCGGCGTCCAGGTGCGACTTGCCGGCCCGCCAGTCGAGCGGGGCGTAGCCCTGCCAGTTGCTGTCGAGGTTCGGCGCGACGTCGTCGCCGGTGCCGATGTACAGGTTGCCGTCCGGCCCGAACGCGATGTACCCGCCGGTGTGGCCGGGCTCCGGCGAGGTGCGGTCGCGGGTCGCGGGGATGTCGATGATGGTGACCCCGCTGGACATGTTCAGCGTGTCGCCGGTCAGCGTGTACCGCGAGACCCGGTTGATGTCCGTGGTGCTGCTGGACGGCGAGTGGTACAGGTACACGTAGCCGTTGGTGGCGAAGGCCGGGTCGAGGGCCAGGCCGGTGAGGCCGTCCTCGCCGCCGGTGTAGACGCTCAGCGTGCCGGCCGTGACGGTGGTGTTGGTGCTCGGCTTGAAGACCTTCACCTGTCCGGCGCGCTGCACGTACAGGACGCGGCCGTCAGGCGCGACGGCGAGTGCCATCGGGTCGGCGGTGTTGTCGTCGAGGGTGCGCTTCTCGAAGTTGCCCCAGACGGTGCCGCCGCAGTCGCCCGCGAGGTTGCCCGCCGCCCACCGGATCCCGCCCAGGACGTGGTTGCGGAAGAACGTCTCGCTGTAGGACTCGATGGCGTGGCCCATGGCGGTGGTCCACACCCGGCCGCCGGATGTGTTGCGGCACCAGGAGATCGGGTGGTCGCTGCCCATCGCGCGGGGTCCGGGGTTGTACGTGCGCTCGTCGGCGGTCACGAGCACGTGGACGTCGCCGCGCGGGTTCTTGTCGAAGTTGTACCACTCCTCGCTGCGGTTCCACCGGTCCGGCAGGCCCGCCGTGGACGGGTGGAACTTGTCGGCGACGATGGCCTGGCCGGCCAGGACGCCGGGGGAGTGCTCGGGCATGTGCGCGCCCGCGTTGACCGTCTGGTCCCACCACGGGTACTCGGTGTCGATGCCCATGTCGGTGGCGTTGTGGATCGCGACGATCCCCTTGCCGCTGGCCAGGTAGCCCTCCACGGCCGAGCGCTGGGCCGCGGTCGTGAACGCCATGCCCGACGTCTGCAGCATGACGAGGACGTCGTAGGTGGCGAGGTTGGCCGGGGTGAAGACGGCCGAGTCCTCGCTGAACACCGCCTCGAAGTTGTTGGCGGCGGCCTGCTGCTGGATCATCTGGATGCCGGCCGGGATCGAGTCGTGCCGATACCCGACGGTCTTGGTGAACACCAGCGCGCGGAAGGCGGGTGCCGCCTGCGCGGGCTGGACGAGCGCCATCGACAGCAGCATGCCGACGATGGTGCCCAGGATCAACGTGCTTCTTCGCATGCCGTTTCCTCTCGGCGGGACAACGCGATGCGGGCCATGGGCGCACGACAGCACCACCCGTGGACAGGGTTGAGTGACGTGTGAGTGATCCGGTCGAGTCGACTGCCGTCCGCCGCGACGGACAGTGACATCGGCTGGATGGAGACGCGTCAGCTGCCGTGACGAAGAGTCACAACGATGGGTTCTTCTGTCATGGCTCGCGGCGCCAAGCGTGCTCTGGCGAACCTTTTGAAGTCAATACGGACAACAAACAGGCAGCTCATAACGCTTTTTTGCAGCTCAGTTCTGCGCCCTGAGAGCACGGTTTCGTAGCTGTTTCGTCTTGATCGGGTTACGTCATTGCCAGCCGACGCTCAGACCTTTAACGTGACGGACACGATCTTTTGTCTCATCCAGCAGAAGTGCTGCACCGGTGACCGGAAGATCTAGCAACTTGAAGTTTGCTGCTTACGTTGAGTGCTGCATCGGGCTGCGAACGTCGACGCGGTCGCGCCGGAGGTGACACGGCGTTAGGGGAAATCGCCGCGGCATCGCATTCGTTGCTCACGCTCCGAAGTGTTGTCCAAGGTCATTCATGGCAAGAGCTCCCGACACCCCATCCATAGGAGAACACGTGAGACGATCCACGTCCGTCGTCGCGGCGATGAGCGCTGCGTTGCTGATTCTGACCGGTTGTGCCACCGACGAGCCCACCACGACCGCCTCCGGCGCCGCGTCGTCGACCGCGGCCGCCGGGTCCGGCACTGGTGAGCAGTCGAAGTTCTTCGTGCAGGCCGATTACGACAACGAGCTGTCGTTGTTGCAGGCCACGGCGACCGGCCCGGCTGACAAGCCGTGGGAGCAGGTGCTCAACCCGAAGCTGGTCGACACCGCGAAGTACAAGAAGGCCGGCCCGTACAAGGTGTGTTTCTCCAATGCCGCGCTGAACAACCCGTGGCGGCAGGTCGGGTTCAAGGTGATGCAGGCCGAGGTCGAGAAGCAGAAGAGTCTCATCAAGGAGTTCGTGCACGTTGATGCGGAGGGTAAGGACAGCAAGCAGATCGCTGACATCAACGATCTGCTCGGTAAGGGCTGTGACGCGCTCATCGTCTCGCCCAACACGACCGCCACGCTGACGCCCGCTGTGGAGGCGGCCTGCGCGAAGGGTCTGCCGGTCATCGTGTTCGACCGTGGCGTGGACACCAAGTGCCCGGTCACGTTCATCAACCCGATCGGTGGTTACGGTTTCGGGCACGTCGGTGCGTCGTTCCTGTCGGAGAAGGTCAAGCCCGGCGGTAAGGTTCTCGCGCTGCGGATCCTGCCGGGCGTCGATGTCCTGGAGACCCGCTGGTCGGCGGCGAAGGTCCAGTTCGACAAGGCGAAGGTCAACGTCGTCGGTGTCGAGTTCACCGACGGCGACCCGGCGAAGACGAAGAAGATCGTCAACGACTACATCCAGCGGTACGGCACGATCGACGGCATCTGGATGGACGCCGGTGCCACCGCCGTCGCCGCGGTCGAGGCGTTCCAGGACGCGGGCAAGCCCGTCCCGCCGATCAACGGCGAGGACCAGCTCGACTTCCTGAAGCTGTGGAAGGACAAGAAGCTCACCGCGATCGCGCCCACCTACCCGACCTACCAGTGGCGCACCCCGATCATCGCCGCCCTGAAGATCCTCAACGGCGAGCAGGTGTCCAGCCCGTGGAAGCTGCCCCAGCCGACGATCACCCAGGACAACCTCGACAAGTACGTCGACGCCAACATGCCGCCACTGCACTACGCCATGTGCGGCTGCACCGACCTGCCCGGCTACCCCCAACGCTGGAAGTAAGGTCGGGTCGGGACGCCGATCAGACCTGCGTGAATCGCCACTGCTGGTTGGTGGTGCCCTGGCAGGTCCATTGGACCAGCCGTGTGCCGTCGGTCGCCGCGTTGCCGAAGACGTCGACGCACAGTCCACTCAGGACGTTCCTGATGACGTAGACACCCGCGGTCGCCGTCGGGGTCGGTGCCGGCGTTGCGACAGGTACCGGTGTGATGGTGAACCTCTGGTTGTCGTCGTTGTGGCACCGGTACTGCTGCAGGTACGCCCCTGTGGTGGTGGAGCGGGCGTCGACGTCCAGGCACTTGCCGGAGTGGACGGCTTTGAGAATGACGGTGCCACCGCCGGCGTCGATGACCTGCCACCGCTGGTTGTCGGCGCCGGTCCCGGGCCATTGGACGACCGGGGCTCCATCGGCGCCGGACTGCGCCTCGACGTCCATGAGCTTGCCGCTGTGCTCCGCGGTCAGCGTCCACGTCCGCCCGGTGACCGGCATGGTGCCCGAAGGGCTTGGTCCCGATGTCGAGGATGCGGTGGGCCCGCGTGTGACCGGTGCCGGTCCTTTGGTCGTGGATCCGGCGGTGGCCGGTGGTCGCGGCGGTGTGGGCGGTGCCACCGCGACGCGGGTGGGTGCGGGTTCCGCCGGTGGCGTGGACACCGCGATCGGCGTGATGACGACACCGGCCACGATGACCGTGCCCGCGACGAGGGAGACGATGGGATGTGCCGCTACGGCAGTCGCGAGCTTGCCGGTCAGCGAGAAGTTCACGGTGCCGGTCGCGGCGGCGCCGGAGGCGGCGTGCGCGAACGAGCTCGCCGCGCCCGTGGCGGCCGCCGGAAGCAGGCCTTTGGCCATGAGGGCGGCGATGAGCGTGGCCGGGACGGGGAGCACGGCGAGGGCCGTGATGATCTTGTCGATCCTGATCAGGTCTGCCGTGGTCGCGGTGCAGACGGCGCAGTCGCGGATGTGCCGGGCGATCCGTTTGCGCCAGACGGTCGACGGCTGCCCGTCCCATTCGGACACGACGGTGTCCAGGCGGGCGCAGCGAGGCTCGGCGGACAGAGCGCTGACGATCCCCCGGCACCGCTCCAGCTGCTCGCGCATCCGCTGCAGACGGACACCGGCGTGCGCGACGTTCACCCCCATGGCTTCGGCCACCTCGGCGCGGCTCATGAGTTCCGCCGTTTCCTGCCACCACAACGACAGCAGTGTCCGGTCGTCCGGATCCAGCCATCGGCTCGCCTCGGACAACCGGCGTCGCTGCTCGGCGAGCTGCATGTGCAGCACTGTCGTGCGCTCGATGTCCGCCGCGCTGTCCGCGACGCCGGCCGCCTCCTCGATCGCGGTGGTCCGCGCTGCCGCGGACTGCCAGCGGTCCCTGTGCCGGCCGATCTGATGCATCGCCACGGCGGCCAGCCACGGCCGGAAGCTCTCGGGACTGCGCAGGCCCGGCAGGTCTCGCAGCACCAGCAACAATGTCTCCTGCACGACATCGTCCACGTCGGCGGGGCTGCCCACGGCCCGGCCGACGATGTTGTACAGCAGAGGCAGGCACGCCGAGATCAACTCGTCACGCGCGTCCCTGCTGCCGGCCTGCGCGGCGATGACCAGCGGCGCAAAGTCGCCCCGGAAGGTCGGGGGCGGTACAGATGACGGCTTCCGCAGCCGGGGTGCCGGTCCGCCCTGGTTCACGGCGCGGCGAGTGAGACAGCTGTCGGCCTGCCGATGGAGCACCTACCAGCTCGCTGTCTGTGCATATCAGGTTCCCACAATCGCTGTCATGAATGCGCAGGTCGTGCATCGGCCCATCACAGTGGCGACGGAAGGCGATGGTGTCAAGATCCCACCGCAGAGCGGTCCATTGGGCGGATGGACATAACAATTTTTCCGGGAGCGATTCGGCGACGTCTCGAACGTTTCCTCCCGGCGGGACAACGGGATGCAGTCGCGGGCGCACGACACATCGACCCTGCGGCTGCGCAGGGTTGCGCGAAGCGTGAGATTCCGGTCGGATCGACTGTCGCCCGCCGCGACGGACAGTCACACTCATGGTTCCCGAGCATTGTCTGCGACGCCAAGCGTGGTAGAGCCATCTTCGGATGTCAATATATTGGCCCGTACCAGCAGGTCGCAAGCCATCTTGTGAGCCGACGGGGCGGGGAAGCGCTCTCTGCGCCCCTCCTCCGTTCGGCTGATCGAGATCAGTTGATCGGTGGAGGTGAGGCAACGGCTTTGTTTCGGTGACGTTGCGCCGTTGCGGCCGATCATCGAAACATTTACTCTGCTCTCCGCGACCTTTAGTCGAAATCAGCAAAAGTTACGGACTTCAAAGGCGAAAGTCCCCACGCTACGTGCTCCACCGATGCTCGACCGCAATCTCGGCCGCCTTCGATGGTTACGGTCAGTTAGGGGTTTGCGATGCCCGAAACACCTCCGGTGCCTGACGTGAACCCGCTCCTCCGCTTGAGCGGGATCGGCAAGGCCTTCCTCGGCGTGCGCGTGCTGTCCGATGTGGACATCGACGTCCGCGCCGGCGAAGTGCACGCCGTCGTCGGCGAGAACGGCGCCGGCAAGTCGACCCTCATGAAAATCATCTCCGGGGTGTACACGCCCGACGGCGGCGCGATCGAGCTCGACGGCCGCGCCGTGACCTTCCGCGGCCCGCGCGACGCGCAGGCCGCCGGCATCGGGATCATCCACCAGGAGTTCAACCTGCTGCCCGAGCGCACCGTCGCCGAGAACGTCTTCCTCGGCCACGAGCCGGTCCGCCGCGGCCTGGTCGACCGCAGGGCCATGCACGCGCGGACCGCGGAGCTGCTCGCCGCCGCCGGCGAGACGTCCTTCGACCCCGCCGTGAAGGTCGGCCGGCTCGGCGTCGCCCAGCAGCAGGTCGTCGAGATCGTCAAGGCGCTCGCCCTCGACGCGCGCCTGCTCATCATGGACGAGCCGACGGCCGCCCTCGCCGACCATGAGGTCGACCTGCTCTACGCCCTCGTCCGCCGGCTGCAGGAGCGCGGCATCGGGCTGCTGTACGTGTCGCACCGCCTCACCGAGGTCTTCGACCTGTCCGACCGGATCACCGTGCTCAAGGACGGCCGCCGGGTCACCACCCTCGCCACCCGCGACACGACCGGCGACCAGCTCGTCAAGCACATGGTCGGCCGGGACCTGGCCAGCTACTACCCGCCGCGGGCCGAGCCCGGCGACATCGGCGCGGTCCGCCTCGCCGTCCACAGTGGAGCGAACCACAAGCTGCGCGGCGTCGACGTCGAGCTGCGCGCGGGGGAGATCCTCGGCATCGGCGGGCTGCAGGGCTCCGGCCGGTCCGCGCTCGCCCGCGCGATCTTCGGCGCCGACCCGTTCACCGCCGGCACCGTCGAGCTCGACGGCACCCAGGTCCAGCTGCGCTCGCCCCGCACGGCGATCCGGGCCGGCATCGCGTACGTGACCGAGGACCGCAAGGGCGAAGGCATCGTCGCCGGCCAGTCGGTGCTCGACAACGCCCTGCTCGCCGGCCGTGCCGTCTTCCCCAGCTGGCGCGGCCGGACCGACCGCACCGTCAAGGTGCGCGACCTGCTCGCCGCCGTCGAGGTCCACGCCGCCGGCGAGGATCAGGAGATCCGCTTCCTGTCCGGCGGCAACCAGCAGAAGGTCGTCCTCGCCCGCTGGCTCGCGCTCGGGCCGAAGATCCTGCTCTTCGACGAGCCGACCCGGGGCATCGACGTCGGCGCCAAGTCCGCCATCCACGACCTCGTCCGCAAGCTCGCCCGCGAGGGCGCCGCCGTGCTGATGATCTCCTCCGAGCTGCCCGAGCTGCTCGGCATGAGCGACCGGATCGTCGTCATGCGCGACGGGGCCATCGCCGGGGAGCTGCCCGCCGGCGCCAGTGAAGAGGACGTCGTCGGGCTCGCCACCGGCGCGTTGACCGTTGAAGAGGTGACCGCGTGACCGTAGCTCCGCCGGTACCGGCGAAAGCCCCCACGATCAGACTCAAGATGTCGGCCGCCGGGCCCGCCCGCGGGGTCTACATCGCCCTCGCGCTGACGCTCGTGATCGGCTGGATCGTCGTCGCGATCGACGGCGGGTCGCTGTTCAACCAGTCCACAGTGGTCAGTCTGCTGCACGTCGCGACCGGCCTCGGGCTCGTCGCCGTCGGCCAGACCATCGTGATCCTGGCCGGCTCGCTCGACCTGTCCGTCGCGTACGTGATCAGCATCAGCACGCTCGTCGCGGCCGAGACGATGGCGGGAAGCGACGGCAACATCCTGCCGGCGCTCGGCCTCGTGCTGCTCGTCGCCGCCGCCATCGGGCTGCTCAACGGGCTGCTGGTGACGAAGCTGCGGATCAACGCGTTCATCGCCACCGTCGGCGTCGGGCTGCTGATCAAGGGGTACCTCGACAACGGCTACGACGGCCCGGCGGGCAAGACCGCGCCCGCGTTCGTGCAGAGCCTCGGCTACCAGCGGATCGGGCCCGTGCCGGTCGCGTTCCTGCTGCTGCTCGCCGTCGCCGCCGCGGCCTGGTTCGCGGTGCGCAACACCCGCTTCGGCCACCACCTCATCGCGGTCGGCGGCGACCCCGACGTGGCCCGGCTCTCCGGCGTCCGCAACGACCGCATCCTCATCGTCGCCCACGTGCTGTGCGCGCTGTGCTCCGGCCTCGCCGGGATCTACCTCGCCAGCCGGCTCGGCTCCGGCGCGCCCCGCGTCGGCGTCGAGGGCCTCTACGACCTGGAGTCGATCGCCGCCGTCGTGCTCGGCGGCACCGCCCTCGCCGGCGGCCGCGGCGGCGTCCTCGGCACCGTCGGCGGCGTGCTGCTGCTGGCCAGCATCGACAGCATCTTCAACCAGCTCGAGGTCGACGCGTTCTTCAAGCAGGTCATCCGCGGCGTGATCATCATCGCGGCGGTGGCCGTCTACGCCCGGCGGATGCACCGCCGCCGCACGACGTCCCGGAAGGCGGCAGCATGACGGCCACCGTTGTCGAGACCAGCCCGCGTCGGTGGGCCAATCTCACCAAGCCCGGTGGGATCGCGCCGATCGTCGGGATCCTCGCGATCCTGCTGGTGCTGGTCGCCATCCGGCAGCCCGACTTCTTCGCCCCGGCGTCGCTGCTGTCGTTCGTCGGCCGGTCCGCGCCCATCATCCTGCTCGCCGCCGGGCAGTACTTCGTCATCGTCTCCGGCGAGTTCGACCTCTCCGTCGGCTCGCTCGTCACCGCCCAGGTCGTCGTCGCGGCCCGGCTCATCGACAGCGACCCGTCCCGGACGTGGCCGGTGGTGCTCGTCGTGCTCGCCTTCGGCGTCGTGGTCGGGCTCGTCAACGGCCTCGTCACCACGCTGCTGAAGGTCCCGTCGTTCATCACGACCCTCGGCATGTATCTGATCCTCGTCGGCGCCGTCTACCTGTGGTCCGACGGCGCCCCCAAGGGCGGCCTGTCCGAGGAGTTCCGCCGCTTCGGCCGGCGCGCGTTCGAGGACGTGCCGCTGCTCGGCCGGGTGCCCTACGCGCTGCTCATCCTCCTCGGCGTGGCCGCCGTCGCGGTCGCCGTCACCCGCTCCGACTTCGGCCGCACGCTCGTCGCCGTCGGCGGCAACCCGCGCACCGCCGAGCTCACCGGCGTCCGCGTGTGGCGCACCAAGACCATCGCGTTCGTGCTCAGCGGCGTCTTCGCCACCGTCGCCGCGATCCTGCTCGGCGGCTACAGCGGCGTGTCGTTCCAGGCCGGCGCCGGCCTCGAGTTCGGCGCGATCACCGCCGTCGTGCTCGGCGGGGTCGTCCTCGGCGGCGGCCGCGGGGCGGTGGCGGGCGCCATGCTCGGCGCGCTGACCCTCGAGACGCTGTTCGCCCTCCTCAACTTCTACGGCGTCTCCGGCGCCCTCAGGTCAACCGTCCAGGGCCTGATCATCCTCATCGCCGTCGCAGTCGGATCACTGCGCCGCCGCTGAGGCACGCACTCCACACCCCATCCATAGGAGAACACGTGAGACGATCCACGTCCGTCGTCGCGGCGATGAGCGCTGCGTTGCTGATTCTGACCGGTTGTGCCACCGACGAGCCCACCACGACCGCCTCCGGCGCCGCGTCGTCGACCGCGGCCGCCGGGTCCGGCACTGGTGAGCAGTCGAAGTTCTTCGTGCAGGCCGATTACGACAACGAGCTGTCGTTGTTGCAGGCCACGGCGACCGGCCCGGCTGACAAGCCGTGGGAGCAGGTGCTCAACCCGAAGCTGGTCGACACCGCGAAGTACAAGAAGGCCGGCCCGTACAAGGTGTGTTTCTCCAATGCCGCGCTGAACAACCCGTGGCGGCAGGTCGGGTTCAAGGTGATGCAGGCCGAGGTCGAGAAGCAGAAGAGTCTCATCAAGGAGTTCGTGCACGTTGATGCGGAGGGTAAGGACAGCAAGCAGATCGCTGACATCAACGATCTGCTCGGTAAGGGCTGTGACGCGCTCATCGTCTCGCCCAACACGACCGCCACGCTGACGCCCGCTGTGGAGGCGGCCTGCGCGAAGGGTCTGCCGGTCATCGTGTTCGACCGTGGCGTGGACACCAAGTGCCCGGTCACGTTCATCAACCCGATCGGTGGTTACGGTTTCGGGCACGTCGGTGCGTCGTTCCTGTCGGAGAAGGTCAAGCCCGGCGGTAAGGTTCTCGCGCTGCGGATCCTGCCGGGCGTCGATGTCCTGGAGACCCGCTGGTCGGCGGCGAAGGTCCAGTTCGACAAGGCGAAGGTCAACGTCGTCGGTGTCGAGTTCACCGACGGCGACCCGGCGAAGACGAAGAAGATCGTCAACGACTACATCCAGCGGTACGGCACGATCGACGGCATCTGGATGGACGCCGGTGCCACCGCCGTCGCCGCGGTCGAGGCGTTCCAGGACGCGGGCAAGCCCGTCCCGCCGATCAACGGCGAGGACCAGCTCGACTTCCTGAAGCTGTGGAAGGACAAGAAGCTCACCGCGATCGCGCCCACCTACCCGACCTACCAGTGGCGCACCCCGATCATCGCCGCCCTGAAGATCCTCAACGGCGAGCAGGTGTCCAGCCCGTGGAAGCTGCCCCAGCCGACGATCACCCAGGACAACCTCGACAAGTACGTCGACGCCAACATGCCGCCACTGCACTACGCCATGTGCGGCTGCACCGACCTGCCCGGCTACCCCCAACGCTGGAAGTAGAAGGAGCCGCTCGTGCGCGCCATCGGTGCCAACCCCTGGATCTGGTCCTCACCCGTCGACGACGCCGCCCTCGCGGTGCTCGTGCCACGCCTCGCCGAATGGGGCTTCGACGCGGTCGAACTGCCGATCGAGCAGGTCGGTGACTGGGACCCGGCGCGCACGAGCGACCTTCTCGCCGCGCACGGCCTGCACGCCGCCGGGGTCTGCGCGGTCACGCCGCCGGGCCGCGACCTGGTCTGCACCGACGACGCCACCGTCGCGTCGACCCGGGCCTACCTGCGGGCCTGCGTCGACGCGGCGGCGGCCGTCGGCGCGCCCTGCGTCGGCGGGCCCGTCTACGCCGCCGTCGGCCGCACCTGGCGGATGACCCCGCCGGAGCGGCAGGCCTGCTACCGGGACTTCCGGGAAGGGCTCGCGCCCGTCGCCGACCACGCCGGGGAGCTCGGCGTCACCATCGGCGTCGAGGCCCTGAACCGCTACGAGACGAGCGTCGTCAACACGATGGAGCAGACCGTCGAGCTGATCGAAGGCCTGCCGGCCAACGTGGGGATCATGCTCGACACGTACCACATGAACATCGAAGAACGTGACCCTTATGCGGCCGTGGCGGTCGCCGGCCCGCACATCAAGCACGTCCAGGTCAGCGGCACCGACCGGG
The DNA here is from genome assembly GCF_040674675.1 of Dactylosporangium sp. NPDC049742. Taxonomy (NCBI): domain Bacteria; kingdom Bacillati; phylum Actinomycetota; class Actinomycetes; order Micromonosporales; family Micromonosporaceae; genus Dactylosporangium; species Dactylosporangium sp. NPDC049742. The sequence continues at coordinate 203,265 of NZ_JBFANF010000003.1, forward strand.
GCGCACCGGGCCGCGACCACCTCGACTGGCCGCGCTTCCTGGCGGCGCTGGACAAGGCCGGCTACAACGGCGCGCTGTGCATCGAGTCGTTCACCGCGCAGAACGCGACGATCGCGACCGCCGCGTCGATCTGGCGCCCCCTCGCCGAGACCCAGGACCGGCTGGCGCTCGACGGCCTCGCCTACCTGCGGAGCGTTATGTTCGAGGAATGAAGATCGGGGAGCTGTCGCGGCGGACCGGGGTGAGCGTCCGAGCGCTGCGGCACTACGAGGACGAAGGCCTGCTGCGGCCCGACCGCCGCAGCAACGGCTACCGCGACTTCGCCGAGGACGCCGTCGACGCCGTGCTGCAGATCAAGGCGCTCATCGACAGCGGCCTGCCGGTGCGGATCATCCGCGAGGTGCTGCCGTACCTCGACGGGCCGTCGGAGACCATGCCCGTCCGGCCGTGCGCGTACCTCCTCGAGGAGGTCGCCCGGCAGGCCGACCTGCTCGAACGCCGGATCCACAGCCTGACCCGCAACCACGACGCGCTCGTCGCATACCTGCGGGCGGGCTTGACCCTCACGCAACCGTGAGGGTTCTACGGTCGCGCCATGCGAGCGCTTCTCCAGACCTCCCTGCACGGCCCCGCCGGCCTCCGGCTCGTCACCGACGCTCCCGTGCCCGTCCCGGGCGCCGGTGAGGTCCTGATCCGCGTCGGCGCTGCGGGCGTCAACTACGCCGACGTCATGCGGTCCCACGGCACCTACGAGGGCGGCCCGGCGGCACCGTTCGTCGCCGGGCTCGAGGCGGCGGGTGAGGTCGTCGCGGCCGGACCGCACGTCACCGCCGTCCATGTCGGCGATCGTGTCGCCGGTACGGGCGCCGGCGCCTTCGCCGAGTACATGCTGCTGAACGCGGCCGCGCTGACGCCCGTGCCGGCCGGCTGGACCGACGAACAGGCCCTCGGGCTCGTGCTCAACTGGGCCACCGCCCTCGCCGCGCTCCGCCCCCTCGGCCGCGTCACCGCCGGCGAGACCGTGCTGATCACGGCCGCCGCGGGCGCCGTCGGCCAGGCCGCGACGCGCCTCGCCGTCCACTACGGCGCGACGGTCATCGCCACCGCCTCCGCCGGCAAGCACGACCTGGTGCGAGAGCTGGGCGCGGCGCACGTCCTCGACGCCCGGACCGCCGACGTCGCCGCCGGCACGCTGCGGCTCACCGCGGGCCGCGGCGCCGACCTGGTGCTGGAGTCGGCCGGCGGCGCGTCGTTCCGCGCCGCCCTCGCCGCGGCCCGCCGGGTCACCGGCCGGGTCGTCGTCTACGGCGTGGCCGGCGGCGACGCCACGGTCAGCAACCGCGAGCTGAACTTCACCCACCCCGTCCACGTCATCGGCCTGCACCTCGGCGTCCTCATCGAGACCGCACCCGACCTGTACGCGGCGCTGCTCACCGAGCTCACCGCACTCCGCGAGGCCGGCGTCCTGACCCCCGGAACCCCGGCCGTACACCCGTTGGCCGACGGGCCGGAGGTCCTCGCCGCACTGCAGGCTCGGGCCACGACCGGCAAGCTCGCCCTGCGCCCCTGAGAGGCCCCTGACGGCTACCCGGGCAGGTGGTCGACGACGAGCCTGGCGAGCTTCTCCGTGTCGGACCGGCTCCGGCCGGCCTTCGGCGCGTCCTTCACGCCGGTGGAGATAACGAGCAGGGCGTCGCCGGCAGCCAGGACGAGGACCTGGCCGTTGGGGGTGTCCCAGTACGCGTCGCTGCCGACGCCCGCGACGGTGACGGCGTCGGCGGTGCGCTGCCGGGTGAACTGCGAGCGGTTGTCGGCGGCGCCGGCCGGCGTGAGGGCGCGGCGGTAACCGACGTTGGCGTAGCGCTGGTCGTCGGCGGTCCAGTACACGCACGAGGTGAACTTCGTGTCGGTCTTGCCGGGCTCGTTGTCGGTGAACTTCGGCGCGGGCTTGAGCTCGGCGCCGAGCACGGCCTTCGCGTCGGCCGCCTGATAGAACTCGCAGCCGGCGACCGGTGACGCCGCCGCTGGCGTCGCGCTGGAGGTGGCGGCCGCAGTCGTCCGCGGTGCGGCCGGTGCGGGGGTGGCGGTGCCTGAGCAGGCGGCGAGCGCGGTCACGGTGAGCAGGAGCGCGGGTGCGACGGATCGCATGGCGATGTCCCTTCAGTTCGCTGCGGCACGGACGGATGCGGTGGCGTCGGTGGACACGGTCTGCCAGGGGGTGCCGAACACCGACTGGGCGGCGGTGTCGACGGTGCGGCGCTTGCGGACGACCTCCGTGAAGAAGGCCAGCATCTTCGCCTCGCCGTAACGCTGGGCGAGGTACGTGACGGCGAGCAGGGCGATGCCGTAGCGGGCCGCGGTCTCGTCGAACGTGGCGTCCGCCGGCGGGCGGGTGAGGATCAGCGAGCCGTCCCACTTGCCGGCCGCCAGGTACCGGCGGACCGACGGCAGGTCGTTGCGCAGCTCGCCACCCTCGCCGTTGGCGATGTACGCGGCGACGCCCTCGGTCAGCCACCACGCGGGGCCGGGCGGGGCGATCCCGCCGAGGGTCACGACATGGGCGAATTCGTGGGTGATCAGGGTGGGCAGCCACGAGTCGGTCATCGTCTTGTGGTCGACGACGACGTCGGCCGCGCCGGGCTGCAGCGGGATCGTGTAGGCACCGGCGTTGGCGGCGCCGCCCGCATACCAGTCCTTCCACTGCTCCTCGCCCGCGACGTAGACGAAGTACCGCTGCGGCGGGCCGCCGAACGAGGCGGCGAAGCGGTCGTCGGTGACGGTGGCCGCCTCCGCCGCGCGCAGCACCTGCTCCAGCACCACCGGGTCACCCGCGGCGTCGCCGGCCGGGCCGGCGACGGTGACCCGGCTGCCCTCCTTGACTGCGAGGGTGGTCGCGTCCCAGGGGCGGTGGGTCTGCTCGTATCCGGAGAGCCGCAGCCGGCCGTGCGCCACCGACCACGTCGTGGCGACGCGCAGCCGGACGGGCGTGCAGTCGTCGTCGGCGAAGCAGTAGCCGACGTCGACCGGCACCCGCCACGTGTCGTCGGTGCGGGACGGCAGGTCGGCGGTCTCCATCGTCCAGCGCCGCACGCGCAGCGCCGTGAGCGAGTCGAACCGCTGCCCGGCCTGCTCCCGCAGCGCCGCGTCGTCGGCGGCGATCGCCCGCAGGTAGCCGTCGCGGTCGCCGCGCAGCAGCGCCGCCGACTGCTGGGCCAGGACCTCCTGGATCGCGAACAGCGGGTTCTCGTCGGGTCGGACGACCGGCCCGGTGAGGGCGATTCCGGCACCGTACGCCGTGGGCGCCGGCGGCACCAGTAACGTGAGAAGCACGGCGAACGCGGTCACGGCGGCGACGGACAGGACGAGCAGCGCGCCGTGGCGCGGGTCGGCCTGCCGTATCCGTCGCGTCCACTGGGATCGGGTCACGTCCGGACCGTAGCCGCGCGGCTCCCGCCCGCCGGCCCGCCGCCGCGGGTGTGGCATCTTTCCGGGAGCCGCCGGTTGCGCCCGCCCCGCGCGGCGAACAGGATGAGCGCGGATCTTCAATGAGGGGATGGTCGGCATGAACGTCGGGGACGTCGTCGAGGACTTCGAGCTCGCGGACGAGCAGGGGGTGACCCGGTCGCTCACCGGCCTGCTCGCGGACGGGCCGGTGGTGCTGTTCTTCTACCCGGCGGCGCTGACCGCCGGCTGCACCGCCGAGGCGTGCCACTTCCGCGACGTGTACACCGAGCTCAAGGCCGTCGGCGGGCACCCGGTCGGGATCAGCGGCGACGAGGTCGAGCGGCAGGCGGAGTTCGCGAAGAAGCACAGCCTCGGCTATCCGCTGCTGTCGGACCGCGACGGCGTCGTGCGGGCCCTGTTCGGCGTCGGGCGCGGCCCCCTCGGCCTCACCGCGACGAAGCGCATCACCTTCGTCATCGACACCGACCGCACGATCCTCGAGGTCATCAAGAGCGAGATCCGGATGGACGTGCACGCCGACAAGGCCGTCGCCGCGCTCCGCAAGCGGCAGGCCGCGTAAGGGCGTCGCTCAGCCCGGGTCCTTCAGGGAACGGTGCGGCACCGTGCCGCCGGACAGCTCGCGGATGCGGGCGAGGAGCGCGACGACGAACCGGTCGGTCCCGAAGTCCCACGAGCCGCCGTCCCAGTAGTGCGACCGCTGCTGGAAGAACAGGCACGCGCGCAGCACGTCGAGGTCGCCGGGCAGGTCGCCGGTGCGCTCCCAGTCGCGGCGCGCCGGGGCGACCACCTCGGCGAGGCCTTCGGAGCCACCGTGCAGGTCGTAGCCGTTGTACGTGTGGGCGAACGTCACCAGCTCCGGGAACCCGGCACCCTCCCCGGGCACCGCGACGAGCGGCGGGTCGGGCCGCTCCCGCACGCGCACCTCCCGCGCGGTGACCTCGTGCCGCTCGGCGAACACGTCGACGATCAACCTGGTGTCCGGCCCGGCCGGGTCGAGGCGGAGCTCGAACCGCCCGTGCATGCCCGGCACCTGGAACGACATCCGCGGCTCGGCCAGCTCCAGCAGCACCTCCAGCTCCGGCAGCCGCAGGGCGTGCTGGTCGACGAGGTGCTGCACGCGGGCCCGGACCACCGCGTGGAAGAACACCTGGATGCGGCGCAGCGTCCCGGCGGGCACGTCGAAGCGCCGCGGCGGCTCGAGCACCGCGGCGAGGTGCGCGTGGTTCGCGCGCCGGGCGAGGTCGGCGGGGCGGTCCCCGGCGGCGGTCCGCAGCCCGCGCCAGGCGCCGAGCGCGACGAGCCGCTCCACGACCTCGACGGGCGCGCCGCCGTGCGCCGCCTGGTGCAGCGGCGCGAACCAGGACGCGCCGCCGGGGCGGGCCGAGTTCACCAGTCCGGGCTCGTCCGCCAGTACCGCGAAGACACCGGCCCAGTCGTAGCGCTTCGCGCAGTCGGCGAGCCGCTGCCGTCGCGCCATGCCTGCCGGCGTCGTGCCCGCGGTGGTGTCTGCCTTGGTCGTGCCGTCCCATGCCTGCTCGCCCACGAACGCATCCTGCCGCACGCGCCCCCGGTGCCGTCGTCGTGCGCAAGAAACTGTTATCCAGTGGGCCCGGTTCCGGTCTGTTGTGCGCGAAGGGGGCGTCCGCGGGCGCCCGTGGCAGCGCGCGACGGACCGGGAGCCGGCAGTGGACACAGCGGCACGACACGAGGGCGAGCTCGCGGCGGCGGCCCGCGACGGGGACCGGGCGGCGATGCGGGAGTTGGCCGCGCGGTTCCTGCCGCTGGTGTACAGCGTGGTGGGCCGGGCCGCGGACCGGGACCTGGACGTCGACGACATCGTCCGGGACGCGATGACCGGCCTCGCGGCGGGGCCGGTGGTGGCGCGGGAACCGGCCCGGCTACGCGCCCGGGTGGTCACGGTCGCGCTGCGGCACCTGACCGACGCCCGCGCCGCCGCGCGCCGCCGGCGGCTGGCCCGGGAGAGCCGGTTCGGGGACCTCGCCGAGCGGCCCGACCCGGCCTCGGACTTCATCGGCCTCGTCATGCTGCGCCAGGCGCTGACCCACGAGCAGCGGGACGTCGCCGACGCGACGCGCTGGCTGGACCCGTCCTACCGGGACCTGCTGTCGCTGTGGTGGCTCGAGGTCGGCGGGCACCTGAGCCGGGCCGACGTGGCGGCGGCGGTGGCCCTGCCGGTCGCGCACGTGGCGGTGCGGGTGCAGCGCATGCGCGAACAGCTCGACACCGCCCGGCGGGTCGTGGCGGTGCTGCACGCCCGGCCGGGGTGCCCGGCGCTGGCCGACCTGACGGCGTCCTGGGACGGCCGCCCGGACCCGTTGTGGCGCAAGCGGATCGCCCGCCACCTGCCGCCGTGCGACGGGTGCGCGGCCCGCGGCGGCGGCCGGCTGACCCCGCCCGAGCGCCTGCTGGCGACGCTGCCGCTGCTCGTGCCGCCACCGCGCTTCACACCCGCCACCACGACGGCCCCACCCGCCGCCGTCGCTGCCGCGACGGCTCCGTCCGCGGGTGTCGCTGCCGGGGTGGCCATCGGTCGTGGGGTGCCGTCGGGTGTCCGTCGCCGGTGAGGGCCGGGGCACCGGGGTCGGCAGCCTGCGCTCCGCGTGGCGCTTCGAGACCGCACGGTTGAAGCAGCCTTGGCTCCCCGCGCGGCGACCGCATCAGCGGTTGGTGGCGGTCTCGTTGGCGCCGTTGCTGTCGCGGGCCGAGGCGCGCGATCGACCGAGTGCGGCGGTCAGCGAGGCGGCGGACGGTGGCGCGAGGTCGCGTGCGGTGGGGTCCGGGGCAACGACCGCGCGGTTGCCGCGCCGGCCGGTGGGCGGCGGCGGAGCAGGGACGGTGGCAGCAGGACCGCCCGCACCCGGGTCGCGGCGGTGGCGTGCCCGGCCAGGTCGGCGCGGACCGCACCCAGCGCGGCCCGCAGCTCGGGGGTGGGCAGGGGGCGGCGGGCGTACCGGGCGTGCTCCTCGACCTCGTTGAGCAGCCGGACACCGGCGCGGGTCTCGACCCGGAGCCGGCCGTCGACGACCAGGCGGGCGACGGTGGCGCGCGGTGACTCGCCGTCGTGGACGGGCACCCGGTAGTCGAGCATCGTGTCGATCAGCTCGTCCCAGGCGTGGTGGGCGCGCGCCCTCGCGGCCTCCTCGCCCGGCGTCGCGGCCGACGCGCGGGCCAGCCGCGCCCGCCGGACCCGCCCGCGCAGCGCCGCCGGGACGAGCAGGAGCAGCACGGCGATCGCGCCGCCGAGCACCCACAGGACGACCGCCGTCGCCGGGCCGGAAGCGTCCGGGGCGGGCGCCGACGGCTCCGCTGCGGCGGTCGGAGCGGGCGCCGCGGACGTGGTGGGGCGGGCCACGGAGCCGCCCGGCCGCCCGTCGGTGGCAGCGGCGGTGGGGGCGGCGGTGGCGGCCGGGCCCGGCAGGTACGCGGTGGACGCCGAGCCGGCGATCGCCCCCGCCGGGGTCGCGTCGAACGGCAGCCAGCCGAAGCCGGGGAAGTACGCCTCGGTCCAGGCGTGCAGGTCGCGGTTGGTCATCGTGGTCGTGCCGCCGCTGCGGGTGCCGCGGGCGAAGCCGATCACGACCCGCGACGGGATCCCCGCGGCGCGCAGCAGCCAGCCGAACGCGGCGGCGTACTGGACGCAGAACCCGCGCCTGGTCCGCAGGAACCCGGCCAGGTCGAGGTCCGCGTCCACCCGCGTGTCGTAGGTGAACGGCGCGAAGAACGCGTGGATCGCGTCGAGCCGGTCGTACGGCGTCGCCCGGCCCTGGACCAGCCGCTCCACGATGGACCGGACGGCCGGGTCGTCGGGCACGGCGAGGGTGTCCTTGAATGCCGGGTCGCCGGGGTCGACCGGGGCGGCCCCGCGCAGGTCGCCGGGCGTGACGTCGGGCCGCACGTAGCCGACCGTGTACCGCAGCCCGGGGGCGGCCCGCCGCTCGGCGTGCACGACGCCGGTCCGCCCGTCGAAGCGCCAGCCGGCGCCCGCGCCGGTGATGCTCGTCGGCCAGGCGTACACCGGCAGCAGACCATCGCCGAGACCGCTGACGATCTCGATGTCGGCCCGGTAGGCGGTGCTGCGGACCGACGCGCCCCAGTCCGGTCCGGTGAGCCGGCCGGTGTCGCCGGGCGGGCGGGCGGTGAAGCCCTGACGGGTCAGCTGCTCCAGGACGCCGAGGCGCAGGTAGTACGGGTCGGGGTCGGTCGCGCCCGTCACCCGCACCATGTCGGTCGTGGGGCCCTGCCGCAGCCGCGCGGCGAACGCGGCGACCATGCTCACCTCGCCGCCGCCGGGGGCACCGGCGCCACCGAGCCGGTCGAGGCCGATGCCGGGCAGCGCGAAGGGGACCAGCGGCACGAGGACGGCGAGGCCCACCCCGGCGGCGCCGAGCCGCCGCCCGGCCGCGGCGAGCGGCGACGGCGTCCGCGGCCCGGCGCTGCCGAGCCGGCGCCCGAACCCGTCGACCCGGTCGAGGCTGTCGGTGCCGAGCAGCCACAGGAAGCCCGCGGCGCCGAGGACGAACGGCAGCCAGCTGGTGCTCGCGCTGCTCGCGGTGACCGGCACGGCGTAGACGGCCAGCATCGGCAGGCCGGCGAGGGCGGGCCGGCGCTGCACGACCGCGAGCAGGTCGACGAGGAGCGCGACGGCGGCGACGCCGAGGGCCGCCAGGAACATGAGGCCTTCGCGGTCGGTGACCGGCGGCGCGAACCTGGCCAGGTCGGCGGCGGCGGTCCGCAGCAGGTCACGGAAGTGGGCGAAGGTGCCCGGTGCGGGGATGACCCCCGCGTACTCGTGGCCGCTGCGGAACGACCAGGTCAGGACGAGCAGGCCGGCGAGCGCCATGGCCGGGGTCGGCGCCCAGGACGGCGCGCGGACGCTGCGCACGAGCAGGCCGGTGGCGCACATCGCGGCCACGACGAGGGCGGCGTGCAGCGCCCAGGTGGCGTGGTCGAAGAGCGTGCCGACCGGCAGCGCGGCCAGCAGCGTCGAGCCGGCCGCGACCAGGGTGAGCCGCCGCGGCGCGCGGTCGTGCGTTGTCATCCGGTCACCCCCTGGGGCAGCCGCGCGGCCAGCTTGGCGCGGATCTTGTCGGCCGCCGGGTGGGTCAGCTCGTCGTAGATCTTCATCGCCTTGCGCCACTCGGCCTGCGCGGCCGGCAGGTCGCCGGCGTCGAAGAGGGCGTCGCCGAGCCGGTCGCCGATGCCGGCCTCGTTGGGGCTGTCGGCGAGGGCGTGGGTGAGGGCGACGGCGCGGCGGTAGCAGGCGATCGCGTCCGCGAACGCGCCCATGCGGTGGTGGGCGTAGGCGAGCGTGTCGAGGGTCGCGGCCTGCCCGTGCCGGTCGTCGATCTTCTGCTGCAGGGCGAGCGCCTGCCGGCAGTGCCCGACCGCCTGGCCCGGGTCGCCGAGCTCGATGTGGTACCAGGCGGACGCGTTCAACGCGTAGGCGAGACTGGAGGGCCGGTCGGTCGTGCGGTACAGCGCGAGGGCCTGCTCGGCGTGGTCGAGCGCCGCCGCGTTGTCGCCCTGCGCCTCGTGCACCTCGCCGAGGTTCAGGTGGGTCGCGGCCCGGCCGACGGGGTCGTCGAGCCCACGGAACAGCTCCAGCGACGCGGTGAGCGCGGCGTGCGCGTCGTCGTAGTTGGCCAGGGCGAGGTGGCCGCGGCCCAGGACCCGCTGCAGGTGCGCCTCGCCGTGCCGGTCGCCGCAGCGGTGCGCCGCCGCGAGCGCGACGCGCTGCGTGGCGATCCAGTCGTGGTGGCGGCCCTGCCGCTGGAAGAAGTTCGTGAGCGTCCAGGCGATCTGCCAGGCGAGCGAGTCGAACCCGGTCGTGGCGGCCGCGTGGACGGCGGCGATGAGCACCGGGTACTCGGCGGCGATCCACCGGCTCGCGGCCGCCTGGTCGGCGAGCGCGGGCGGCACGACACCGGCCGACGGCGGCGCCGGGTCGGGGACGCGGACCTGGAACGGGTGCTGGAGCGTGGTCGCGGCGAACGCGGTGTGCAGGTAGTACTCCAGCAGCCGCCGCACCGCCGCGGTGCGCTCGCCGGCCGGGTCCTTGGCCGCCAGCTCGGCCGCGTACCGGCGCAGCAGGTCGTGCGCGGCGAACCGGCCGGCGGCCGGCTCGGTGAGCAGGTGCGCCCGGACGAGGTCGGCGAGCAGCGTCCTCGCCTCCTTCACCGGCACGCCGAGCAGGCTCGCCGCGGCCGGCGCGCTGATGTCCGGGCCGGGGTGCAGGCCGATCAGCCGGAACAGGCGGGCCGCGGCGTCGCTCAGGGTGCGGTACGACGAGGAGAACACGGCCCGCACGTCGCCGCGGGTGTCGCCGACGTCGAACTGGTCGAGGTCGTCGCGCAGCTCGGCGGCGAGGTCGGCGAGCGGCTGGTGCGGGCGCAGCGCGGCGCGTGCGGCGACGATCGCCAGGGCGAGCGGCAGGCCGGCGCAGGCGGCCACGATCTCGTCGACGGCGGACGGCTCGGCGTCGAGGCGGGCGCGGCCGAGCCGCCGGGCGAGCAGGCGCGTCGCCTCCCCGTGGGTCAGCAGGTCGAGCGGGACCGGCTGGGCGCCCTCGGCGGCGATGAGCCCCGCGAGGTTGGTCCGGCTGGTGACGACGACGAGGCAGCCGGGGCCGCCGGGCAGCAGCGGCCGGGCGTGGTCGGCGTCCCGGGCGTTGTCGAGCACGATGAGGATGCGCCGGCCCGAGGTCAGGCTGCGGAACAGCGCGGTCTGCGCGGCCAGGTCGGCCGGGACGCGCCGCGGCGGCACACCCAGCGCGTCGAGGAACCCGCGGACCGCCTGGGCGGGCGTGACGACGGTGTCGGCGCCGCCGAAGCCGTTGAGGTCGGCGTAGAGCTGCCCGTCGGGGAAGCGGCCGGCGACGCGGTGCGCCCAGTGGACGGTGAGGCTGGTCTTGCCGACGCCCGCGGTGCCGGTGACCGTGGCGAGGACGACGGCCTCCTCGAGGATCGCGTCGAGGCGGTCGAGCTCGGCCGTCCGGCCCGTGAAGCTGTGCAGGTCGAGGGGGAGCTGCGCGGCGGCCGGCACGGGCGCGGCGGGCTGCGGCGCCGGGGTTTCGGGGGTGCCGGCCTGCCGCAGCAGCCGGGCGTGCAGGTCGCGCAGCTCCGCGCCCGGCTCGGTGCCCAGGTCGTCGACGAGTTTGCGGCGGAGTCTGGTGTACCGGTCGAGCGCCTCCGCCTGGTGCCCGCTCTCGTGCAGCGCCTCGATGAGGGCCGCGGCGAGGGACTCTGCGTAGGGGTGCTCCGCGGCCAGCTCGGTCAGCGGTCCGATAAGCGGTTCCACCGCGCCCGTGCCGCCGCCTCCGCCTGCGCCTCCGCCTGCGCCTCCGCCTGCGCCTCCGCCTGCGCCTCCGCCTGCGCCTCCGCCTTCGCCGAGCCGCAGCGCTGCCTGCGCCCAGGCGACCGCGGCGTCGAGGCGCTGCTGGCGCCAGCTCTCGCGCATGCGCTCGGCCCACGGGCCGGCCACGTCGGCGAGCGGCGCGCCCCGCCACAGGTCCAGGGCCTGCCGCAGCGCCGCGACCCGGGCGGGGTCGGGGGTCCGCGGGTCGCGGGCCCGCTCGGCGAGGGCCCGGAACCGGTGCAGGTCCACGGCCTCCGGGTCGACGTCGAGGACGTAGCCGCCGGAGCGGCGGACCAGCGGCGACGCGCCGTCGTCCTGCAGGGCGCCGCGGAGCCGGGCGACGTACACGTACAGCGCGTGCCTGGCGCGGTCGGGCGCGTCGCCGGCCCAGACCCGGTCGATGATGGTCTCGATCGGCACGAGCCGGCCGGCGTCGGCCGCCACCGCCGCGAGCACCAGGCGCTGGCGCGGCGGCCCGGCGTCCAGCCGTCGGGTTGCGGTCCACGCCTCGATCGGTCCGAGCAGCCGGAACTCCATGGACCTCCCCGTCCCCCGTTGTATCGGCGATGCCGGTCCGGCGTATCGACGCATCCTACGGCAGGTGCCGGCGGCGCGGAGACCGCCGGCGCGGCATCGGGGGAGGTGGACGGCGGTGCGTGCGCCGCCCGCAAGATCGGCGACCGGCTGCCCGGCCTCGCGGGCTACGACACTTTCCGGCTGCCCGGCCTCGCGGGCGACGGCGCCGGCGAAGCACCGCATCGCCCGCGGGACGACGGCACCGTGCGTCTCGGGCGGCCACGGCACCCACCGCCTGACCGGCCAGTTCTGGCCGTCCGGCGGCCGGTCCCGGCGGGGCTTACGGACGGAGCGGGTCCAGGGCGGATACAACGTCCCCGGCACCGCTATACATCGGCCGGGGCCATCCGCGCGGCGAACAGGCGGACGAGGTCGCCGGCACGGTGGCCGCCGGTGCCGTCGGCGGTGACGAGCCGCGCGTCGACCAGCTCGTCGAGCGCGTCGCCGGCCCGGTCGGGGCTCAGCGTGGACGCGGCGGCGAGGTCGTGCGTCGTCACCGGCTGCGGCAGACTGGCGAGGGTCCGCAGCGCGTCCATCGCGGCGACGCTGACCGTGGCGCAGCGGGCGGCGAGGCTCTCCCGGATCGACAGGTCGTGCGCGCGCAGCTCGTCGAGCCGGCGCTCCGGCGCCCGCAGCCGCCGGGCGCACGCGGCCGCGGACCGGTCCGGGCGGCCCAGCATCCGCGCCACGACGATGCGCAGCGCCGCCGGCAGGCCCTCGCAGTGGGCGGCGACCTCGTCGAGCGCCACCGGATCCTCCGCGGGCCCGAGCGAGCCGAGCAGCAGCGCGACGGAATCGGACCGGGACAGGGGGTCCAGCGGCACCAGTGCGACGCCGTCGATCGTCGGCAACGGCCGGCTGGCGGCGACCACCGCGAGGCACCCGGGTGCGGCGGGCAGCAGCGGCCGGACCTGCGCGACGTCGTCGACGCCGTCGACGAGCAGCAGCACCCGGCGGCTCGCGAGCGCGGTCCGCAGGCGGGCGGTGCGGGCGGCGAGCCCGCGCGGGACCGTCTCGTCGGCGACGCCGAGCGAGTGCAGCAGGTGCGCCGCGGCCGCGGCCGGGTCGGCGGTGCCCAGCCGCACGAAGAGCTGCCCGTCCGGGTACCTGTCGGCGAGCAGGTGTGCGGCGTGCACGGCGAACGCGGACGCGCCGACGCCCGGCGGCCCGGAGACGCAGACGACCCGGGCGCCGGTGGCGACCGCCGCGAGGACGGCGTCCACCGCCGGCTCGCGCCCGACCAGCACCGCGGGGCCGGGCGGCAGCTGCCGCGGCGGTTCCGGCCGCGGCCGGTGCGCGGGGACCGGGAGCGTCGGCGGCGCCGCGAAGACCGGCGTCCCGGGATGCGCCGCGAACGGCTGGCACGGCGCGGTCTCGTCGAGCGCCGGGTCGCGGGCCAGCATCGCCGCGTGCAGGCGCCGCAGCTCCGGGCCCGGGTCGACGCCCATCCGCTCGCGCAGCGCGGCCCGCGCCTCCAGGAAGCAGTGCAGCGCGCCGGAGACGTCGCCGGCGCGGTACAGGGCGCGCATCAGCTGCCCCCAGGTGCGTTCGCGCAGCGGGTGCTCCACGACGGTGCGCCGCAGCTCGCCGATGAGGACCTCGTGGTGCTGCAGGGCGAGCCGAGCGTCGACGAGGTCCTCGACGGTGCGCAGCCGCTCGTCGTCGACCGCGGCGAGGCGCTGCCCGAGCCCGCCGGGCCGGGGCAGGCCGACGCCCGCGTGGTCGTCGCGCCAGCACGCGAGGGCGGCGATGAGCCGCTCGACCGCCCGCGACGCGTCGCCGGCCCGCAGTGCCGCGCGGCCCTGCGCGGCCAGCTCCGTGAACTCGGCCAGGTCGAGCTCGCCGGGCTGGACCGCGATCCGGTAGGCCCGCTCCTGGCCGAGCAGCCGCGAGCCGGCGACCGTCTCCGGGTCGGCGAGCAGCTTGCGGACGCGGACCGCGTACGTGCGGACGTTCGCCACCGCCGAGCGGGGCGGCGCCTCGTCCCACAGCGCGGCGACGAGCCGGTCGACCGGGACGAGGCGGTTGGCGTTGAGCAGCAGCGCGGCGAGCAGCGCCTGCGGCTTGCCGGCGGGCAGCTCGACCGGGACCGCACCGGACCGCACCGTGAGCTGCCCGAGGATCTGGAACGAGAACGACATCGGCATCCCCGTGGTCGTAACGCGCGCCGGCCGGGACCGGCGCGCGTTCCCCCGATGACCCACTGGGATCAGTGGTCACCGGCGATGTTGCCGCGGGGACCCTGCCGAAACCCTGCGGGAACCTCAACGCCCTGGTCAGCCCGTTCCTTCGGGGCCTGACGACCTCGCCGCCGGGGGTGGCCGGCCGACCGCGACAGACGGCCGTCGGGGCGCAAGTACATCAAACTGGACTGGTGTATGGTGCTCGTCGTGGACCCTCAGGTCGGACTGCTCACCGTGCTCAAGGAGTGGGGGCGGATCGGCTGCGTCGGCTTCGGCGGCCCGCCCTCGCACATCGCGCTGCTGCGGCAGCTGTGCGTGGACCGCCGCCGGTGGCTGGACGCGACCGAGTTCGAGGACGCGGTCGCGGCCTGCAACCTGCTGCCCGGCCCGGCCTCGACCCAGCTCGCCATCTTCTGCGCGTGGCGGGTCCGCGGGCGGGTCGGCGCGCTCGTCGGCGGGGCCGCGTTCATCGTGCCGGGCCTGGTCCTGATCCTCGCCCTGTCCGTGCTGTTCCTGGCCGGGTCGCCGCCCGCGTGGGTGCGTGGTGCCGGGGCCGGCGCCGGCGCGGCCGTCGCGGCGGTCGCGGTCCAGGCCGGCTGGAGCCTCCTCCCGGCGAGCCGGCAGCGGGCCTGGCAGACGGGCAGCAAGGTGCGCTGGGTGCTGTACGTCGCCGTCGGGATCGTGGCCGCGGCGACCCTCGGACCGTGGCTCGTCCTCGTCCTGCTCGCCTGCGGCGTGCTGGAGGCCGCGCTCACCGTCGCCGGCCCCCGGAGCGCTCCCGGCCTGCCGCTGCTGGCCGCGGCCGGCGCGGGCGGGGGAGTGCTGCTGTCGATCGCCTGGGTGGCGCTGAAGGTCGGTGCGCTGTCGTACGGTGGCGGCTTCGTCATCATCCCGCTGATGCGGGCCGACGCCGTCGACCGCTTCCACTGGATGACCGACGCGCAGTTCCTCAACGCGGTCGCGCTCGGGCAGATCACGCCGGGCCCCGTCGTGCACACCGTCGCGGTGGTCGGCTACGCCGCGGCGGGCATCGGCGGCGGCGTGCTCGCCTCGGTCGTGGCGTTCAGCCCGTCGTTCGCGTTCATCCTGCTCGGCGCGCACCGCTTCGACCGCCTGCGCGGCGACGCGCGGGTCCGGGCGTTCCTCGACGGCGCCGGCCCCGCCGCCATCGGCGCGATCCTCGGCTCCGCGATCCTGCTCACCCTCGCGCTGCACGAGCCGTGGCAGTACGCCGTCCTCGCCGGCGCCGCGGTCCTGCTGCTACCCCTGCGCCGGGGCGTCGTCCCCACCCTCCTCATCGCCGCCGCGATCGGCGTAACCATCAGTTTGATTTGATGTAGTCTGTGTTCGTGGAGGATTCACCACCGGGCGTGCTGCGCCTGGCCGGGCATCCCGTGCGGTGGCAGCTGCTGCGGGAGCTGTCGCGCAGCGACCGGCAGGTCGGCGAGCTGGCGGCGCTGGTCGGCCAGCGGCAGAGCCTGACCTCCTACCACCTCGCCCAGCTGCGCTCCGGCGGCCTGGTCCGGACCCGGCGCAGCTCCGCCGACAAGCGCGACACGTATTACAGCCTCGACCTGGTCGAGTACCGCTCACAGCTCGCCTCGGCCGGTCTGGCGTTGCATCCCGGCGTGCGCCTCGCCCCCGCGGAGCCGCCGCCGTCCTTCCCCCGCACCCCCGTCCGCGTGCTGTTCCTGTGCACGGGCAACAGCTCCCGCTCCCAGATGGCCGAGGCGCTGCTGGAGCGGCTGGGCGGCGGCAGGGTCCGGGCCGCCAGCGCCGGCAGCGCCCCCAAGCCCGTCCACCCCGAGGCGGTCCGCGTCATGCGCGCCGCCGGCATCGACATCGCCGGCCGCCACCCGAAGCACCTGAGCGTCTTCGCGGACGAGCCCTTCGACCACGTGATCAGCCTGTGCGACCGCGTCCGCGAGCTGCGCCCCGCGTTCGCCGGCGCGCCCACCCTCGCCCACTGGAGCCTGCCCGACCCGGCGACCTCGACCGAGCCGTCGCCGTTCGCCCGCACCGCCGAAGACCTGACGACCCGCATCACCTTCCTGCTGCACGCCATCGACAGCACCCTCGAAAGGTCGCAGTGATGAGCCTCGAACTGAAGGATCTGGTCCACGTCCGGTACATGGTCGGCGACGTCCCGGCCGCCGTCGCGTTCTACACCACCCACCTGGGCTTCACGGTCAGGACCGACGCCGCGCCGGCCTTCGCCGACGTGGTCCGCGGCCGGCTCCGCCTCCTGCTGAGCGGCCCCGCCAGCTCCGCCGGCCGCCCCATGCCCGACGGCGCGGTGCCCGGACCCGGCGGCTGGAACCGGATCCATCTCCTCGTCGACGACCTCGCCGCCGAGGTCGCCCGCCTGCGCGCCGCCGGCCTCACCTTCCGCAACGACATCGTGAGCGGCCCCGGCGGCCACCAGATCCTCCTGCAGGACCCGTCCGGCAACGTGATCGAGCTGTTCCAGCCCGCCGCCTGACCGGCCGGGCTGGGGCCGGGCTGGGCCGGGTTGACCGCCGCGGGTGGATCGACCATACTCGACCCGCGTTACCGCTAACATCGCACTCCCGCCTGGACGGAGGGAATCTCCGTGAGTGGAATGTTAGCGCTCACGTAGCAGTGTTGACGCCCGCTGCGCGCTCGGACCGACACCACGCCCCTCAGGAGGACGGATGTCCCTTGCCCGCGCCAAGAGAGCAGCACGAGCGTCGGTGACGCTGCTGCTCGTCGCCTCGGTCGCCGGCGTCACGCCCGCGGTCGCGCAGCCGCCGGCGGCACCGGCGGACTACACGATCACCGTCGACCCCGCCGCCACCGGGCCGCGGATCGACAGGAGCATGTACGGCGTCTTCTTCGAGGACATCAACTTCGCCGCCGACGGCGGGCTCTACGCCGAGCTGGTGCGCAACCGCTCGTTCGAGTTCCTGCCCGCCGACAACGGCTCCTACACCGGCCTCACCGCCTGGACCGCGACCGGCGGGACCGGCGCGACCGCGGTGGTGACCAGCGACGACGCCCGGCTCAACGAGCGCAACCGCACCTATCTCAAGGTCGAGGCGCCGTTCACGCTCACCAACGCCGGCTACGACCAGGGCTTCGCGGTCAGGGCCGGCGCCACCTACGACTTCTCCGTCTGGGCCCGCAGCACCGCCCCGGCGGGCACCCAGCTGACGGTCGGCCTCGGCGACGCGAGCGACGAGGTCGCCATCGCCGTGCAGGGCGACGCCTGGAAGCAGTACACCGGCACCCTGAAGGCCGGTCGCACCACCGACGCCGGGCGGCTGACGCTGCGCGGCGGCGGCGCGGGCACCGTCCGCCTCGACGAGGTCTCGATCTTCCCCCGCGACACGTTCAAGGGCCGCCGCAACGGGCTGCGCAAGGACCTGGCGGAGAAGATCGCCGCGCTGCACCCCGGGTTCGTCCGGTTCCCCGGCGGCTGCCTGGTCAACACCGGCAGCATGTACGGCTACGACGCCGCGTCCGGCTTCCCGCGGGCCCGCGCGTACCAGTGGAAGGACACCGTCGGGCCGGTCGAGACGCGGGCGGCGAACGCGAACTTCTGGGGCTACAACCAGTCCTACGGCCTCGGCTACTTCGAGTACCTGCAGTTCGCCGAGGACATCGGCGCGATGCCGCTGCCGGTCGTGCCGGCGCTGGTCACCGGCTGCGGGCAGAACCGCGCCACGGTCGACGACGCGCTGCTGCGGCGGCACATCCAGGACACCCTCGACCTGATCGAGTTCGCCAACGGCCCGGCCGACTCGACCTGGGGCCGGCTACGCGCCGACATGGGGCACCCCGCGCCGTTCCACCTCACCCACGTCGCGGTCGGCAACGAGGAGAACCTGCCGAACGAGTACTTCGCGAACTTCGTCAAGTACGAGGCGGCCATCAAGGCGAGGTACCCGGACATCACGGTCATCAGCAACTCCGGCCCCGACGACCAGGGTTTCGTGTTCGACCTGCTGTGGCGCTACAACCGCGAGGCCGGCGTCGACATGGTCGACGAGCACTACTACAACAGCCCCGCCTGGTTCCTGCAGAACAACAAGCGCTACGACGCCTACGACCGCAACGGCCCGAAGGTCTTCCTCGGCGAGTACGCGTCGCTGGACGGCAAGCTCTACAACGCGCTCGCCGAGGCCGCCTACATGACCGGCCTGGAGCGCAACGCCGACGTCGTCAAGATGGCCTCCTACGCGCCGCTGCTGGCGAACATCGACCACGTGCAGTGGCGGCCCGACATGATCTGGTTCGACAACGACGAGTCGTGGGGCACCACCAGCTACCAGGTGCAGAAGCTCTTCATGAACAACGTCGGCGACCGGGTCGTGCCGAGCCGGGCCACCGGGAAGCTCGCCCAGCCGAAGCCGATCACCGGCGCGCTCGGCCTCTCCACGTGGGCGACCGCCGCGGTGTACGACGACGTGAAGGTGACCGCGCCCGACGGGACCGTGCTCTTCAGCGACGACTTCTCCGCGGGCTCCGGGCAGTGGACGCCGGTCGAGCCGCGCGGCACCTGGTCCGTCGCCGACGGCGGGTTCCTGCAGTCGGACACGGCGGCGCTCGACACGCTCATCAAGGCCGGCCACATCACCGCCACCGACTACGACTACACCCTGAAGGCCACGAAGCGGTCCGGCGCCGAAGGGTTCCTCGTCGCCTTCGGGGTGCAGGAGTCCGGCGAGCTGTACTGGTGGAACCTCGGCGGCTGGAACAACACCCTCGGCGCCATCCAGAAGGGCGCCGGCGGCGGCAAGGAGATGGTCATCTCCAAGCCCAACACGATCGCCACCGGCGTCACGTACGACATCAAGATCGAGGTCCGCGGGACCAGCGTCAGGCTCTACCTCAACGGCGAGCTGTGGGGCGGCTTCGACGACGACAAGGTCGCGGAGCCCTTCGCCCAGGTGGTCACGCAGGACGAGGCGACCGGCGACCTCATCGTGAAGGTCGTCAACGCGCAGGACACGTCCGCCGTCACGAAGATCGACCTCGGCCGGCGCAAGGTCCGCGGCACCGCCCGGATGACCGTCATCAGCGGCGACCCCGGCGAGCAGAACACCCGCTCCGCCGAGCCGATCCAGCCGGTCACCACCGACCTGAAGGTGGCGCCGGCCTTCACGCACACGTTCGCGCCGAACTCCGTCACGTTCATCCGGATCCGGACCAGGTAAGGGGCCGTCATGTCGTTCCAGATCCGCCGGCGGACGCTGATGCTGGGCGGGCTCGCCGCCACCGGGGCCGTGGCCGGCCTCGCCTCCTCCGCCCACGCAGAGCGCGAGCTGCCGCTCGTACCGACGCGAAATCCGCTGATCGAGCGGCGGGCCGACCCGTTCATCACGCATCCCGTGCGGGGCATGTACTACTTCACCGGGTCGGTCCCGGAGTACGACCGGATCGTGGTCCGCGGCGCCGGCACGATCGAGGGGCTCGCCACCGCGGCCGAGACCGTCGTCTGGCGGCGCCCCGCCGGCGGCAGGATGGCCGGGCACATCTGGGCGCCGGAGCTGCACCGCATCGACGGCCGCTGGTACATCTACTTCGCGGCCGGCGACTCCGACGACGTGTTCCGGGTCCGGATGTATGTGCTCGAGTCGCCGCTCGCCGACCCGCGGGACCCGTCGGGCTGGGTCCTGCGCGGCCGGATCGAGACCGAGTGGGACGGGTTCTCCCTCGACGCCACCACCTTCGAGCACGGCCGCAGGCGATACCTGGTGTGGGCGCAGAGCGAGCCGGAGATCGCGGTCAACACCAGCCTGTACATCGCCGAGATGGCCTCACCCTTCGCCCTGGCGACGAAGCCGACGCGGATCGCGACGCCGACCCGCGGCTGGGAGATCCAGGGCTTCCGGGTCAACGAGGGACCCGCCGTGATCGTGCGCAACGGGCGCGTGTTCGTGACCTTCTCCGCCAGCGCCACCGACTCGCGCTACTGCATGGGCCTGCTCACCGCGGACGACGGCGCGGACCTGCTCGACCGCGCGTCGTGGGTGAAGAACCCCGACCCGGTGTTCGTCTCCAACGAGCACACCAGGCAGTTCGGCCCCGGGCACAACAGCTTCACCGTCACCCCGGACGGCACCGACCTGCTGGTCTACCACGCCCGCGACTACCGCGACATCGCCGGCGACCCGCTCTACGACCCGAACCGCCACACCCGCGTGCAGCAGCTGTACTGGCACCGCGACGGCACGCCCCTCTTCGGCGTGCCGGTCGGCGCGGGCGGCCCGATCGTCCGGCTCACCCCGTCCGACGTCCCGCGCGGCTTCCTGCGCCACAGCTCCTTCGTGCTGCGCGTCGACGCCGACGTGCGGGAGCTCGCCGACAGCCAGTTCCGGTTCGTCGCGGCCGCCGACGGCACGGAGACGCTGCAGTCGGTGAACTACCCGGACCGCCACGTCACGGTCGCCGGCGGCGGCGTGCGCCTCGAACCGGGCCCGGGCACCGCGTTCCGCCGCACCACCCGCGGCCCGGGCGTGACGCTGGAGCTCGCCGGGGCGCCCGGCACGTTCCTGCGCCACGACCGGGGCATCGTCACCACCGGCCGGGAGATGACCTTCCTGCTCGGTTAGCGCAGGCCGCGCCCGCTCAGGTCGGCGCAGGTCGCGCCTGCTCAGGTCGGCGCAGGTCGCGTCGCGAGGGGTTTCCGCGTCGGTACCCCTCGCGACGCCATCTGTCGTGCCGTCTACTCGGGTGCGGACCCCAGCGCCTCGACGAGCGGGTTGCCGTCCTCGACCGGCGCGTCCAGTTCAAGCCGCCGCAGCACGTCGATGTACGCGGCCGGCGGCGCTCCGTGCTGCAGCCCGAGCGTGATCGCCGTGGCGAGCGCGTCGGCCAGCCCGGCCAGCTCGGAACCGTGCACCCCCGCCCGCAGGTCCACCCGCCGCAGCCCGCCGTCCATCCCGTGCCCGGTCGTCATCGCCCCCGGCACCCCGCCGATCGCGAACTCCACCGTGCACCCGTCCGCCCGCCGCTCCCGCGGCCCCGGCACAACACCAGCCATGGCTCCACCCCGTCCGGTTTCCGCGCCGGCCCCCGACGACCGGCGACGTCCCGAACGTAGGCCACCGCCCGCCCGGCCGACAGCACCGACACGACCCGACTTCGAACACCAGATCGACACGCCGCACGACACGCGGACGGCATGCGGTCGGTCCGGGTGTCGCGGCCGGAATGGACTGGACGGGATGAGGATCGGGCTTGTACCTTGCTGCTGTCCGTGACACCGCCCGAGGAGGTGAGACCCATGAACGCTGTATCGAAGTGGGTGCTCCCCCTTGCCGTCACGGCCGGGCGATTGACGTAGGTGTCGCCGGGAGCGCCCCGCCAACCAGGCACTCCCGAAAGGCAACAACCTATGTTCGACGTGATCATTGCCGGGTGTGGCCCGGCCGGTGCGATGCTGGCCGCCGAGCTGCGACTGCACGACGTGCGGGTGCTCGTCCTGGAGAAGGAGACCGAGCCCGCGTCGTTCGTCCGCATCGTCGGCCTGCATGTCCGCAGCATCGAGCTGATGGCGATGCGCGGGCTGCTGGAGCGCATCGCCGCACGCGCACGGCGGCGTCCGGCCGCCGGCTTCTTCGCCGCCATCGACAAGCCCGCGCCCGAGAATCTGGACACCGCGCACGCCTACCTGCTGGGCATCCCGCAGCCGGTCATCGTGCACCTGCTCGAAGAACACGCGATCGCACTGGGCGCGCAGGTCCGGCGCGGCTGCGCGGTGACCGGCCTCGAACAGGACGGCGATGGCGTGACCGTCGAGCTGGCCGGCGGGGAACAACTGCGATCGCGCTACCTCGTCGGCTGCGACGGCGCCCGCAGCACCGTGCGCAAGCTGCTCGGCGTCGGCTTCCCCGGCGAGCCCTCGCGGACCGACACGCTGATGGGGGAGATGGAGGCGGCTGCGCCGCCGGAGGAGATCGCCGCCAGGGTGGCCGAGGTCCGCAAGATCGATCAGCGGTTCACCTTCGGACCCTTCGGCGAGGTCTATCGCGTCGTGATCCCCGGCGCGGGAGTCAGCGACCGCGCGGAGCCACCCACCATCGAGGACTTCCAGCGTCAGCTGCGCGCCATGGCCGGTACCGACTTCGGCGTGCACTCCCCGCGCTGGTTGTCCCGCTTCGGCGACGCCACCCGGCTCGCCGAACGGTACCGGGTCGGGCGGGTGCTGCTGGCCGGCGACGCGGCCCACATCCATCCACCCATCGGCGGGCAGGGCCTCAACCTTGGCGTCCAGGACGCGTTCAACCTCGGCTGGAAGCTGGCCGCGCAGATCCGCGGCTGGGCGCCGGACATGCTGCTGGACACCTACGAGGCCGAGCGGCATCCGGTCGCCGCGGACGTGCTGGACAACACCCGCGCCCAGATGGAGCTGTTCTCCACCGAACCGGGCCCCCAGGCCCTGCGCAGGCTGCTCACCGAGCTGATGGACTTCGACGAGGTGAACCGCCACCTGATGGAGAAGATCACCGCGATCGGCGTCCGCTACGACTTCGGGCCGGGCCCCGACCTGCTCGGCCGCCGCCTGCCCGACCTCGACGTGCACCAGGGTCGCCTGTACGACCTGCTGCACCGCGGCCGCGGCCTGCTGCTGGACCGCACCGGACGCCTGACCGCCGGCGGCTGGTCGGACCGGGTGGACCACCTCGGGGACCCCACCGCGGCGCTGGACGCCCCGTGCGTCCTGCTCCGCCCCGACGGCCACGTCGCCTGGGTCGGCGACGACCAGCAGGACCTGGACGACCACCTCGCCCGCTGGTTCGGCAGACCCGCCTGATCGCGCTGCCGCGGGCGCGTCACCGCGACGCGCCCGCGGCGGCCTACGGACGGCGGAAGAGGTCGTTCAGGTCGGACTGGGAGAGCTGGGTGTCGGCATACGCGAAGGTGCCGTGCTCGGCCAGCTCGCGGGCGGCCCGGCGCAGGTGGTGATACATCGCGCGGGCGATGCTGCCGCCGACGGTGACGCGGCGGACGCCGAGGTCGCGCAGGGCGGCCACGGACAGGGTGCCGCCGGTCAGGCCCATGACCACGTTGAGCGGGCCGGTGAGCTCGCGGACCAGCGTGCCGATCGTGGCCGGGTCGGCGGCGCCCGGCACGAACGCGCAGTCCGCGCCGGCCGCCAGGTAGGCATTGGCCCGGTCGACGGCGTCGGTGAGGGTGCCGCCGACGATGAGCGCGTCGGTGCGGCCGACGAGGACGAACGGCTCGCCGGAAGAGTCGACCGCGGCGCGGGCGGCCCGGATCCGCTCCACGGCGAGCGCCTGGTCGTGCAGGGGCCGGGCCCGCGAGCCGGTGAAGTCCTCGATGTTGCCGCCCGCGGCGCCGGCGGCGACGGCCAGCGAGATGGTGGCCGCGACGTCCTCCGGGGAAGTGCCGAAGCCTTCCTCGAGGTCGGCGCTCACCGGCACGTCGACCGCGGCCACGATCTCGCGGACCCGGTCGAGCATCGTGGTGCGGTCGAGGCGGGCCTGCGGACCGTGGTCGGCGAAGAAGTCGTGGTCGGGGCGGCCGAGGGAGAACGCGATCCCGGCGCTGGTGGTCGCGACGGCGGGGAAGCCGGCGGACTCGAGGACCCGGGCGCTGCCCGCATCCCACGCGTTGGGCAGCAGGAAGCAGCCCTCCCGGTGCAGATCCACGAACTGCTGCCGCCGGTCCCCGCCCATCGCGAAACCCCCTGAAGACGATCAGCCGGCGCCGATGTCGAAGAGGTTACCCTCGGGGTCCGACAACGTCGTCCAGACGGCGCCGTACTCGTTGAAGTCGCCGACCTGCTTCGCGCCGAGGCCGACGGCGCGGGCGACGGCGCCGGGCAGGTCGGCGGTGTGCAGGTCGAGGTGGATGCTGTTCTTGCCCGGGGTCTTGTCGGGGACCTGGATGAACATGAGGACGGGCTGGGCGCCGGTCGAGCGGCCCACGGTCGCGAAGAACGGGGTCGCCTCCGGGTCGACGGTGCGGTCCAGCAGCGCGGCGTAGAAGCCGGCGAGGGCGGCCGCGTCGGTGCAGTCGACGGTGACGTGGGCGATGGCGAGGTCGGTCATGTGCTCTCTCTCCTGAGGAATCGAAGGTCAGGCGGAAATCGGCCAGCAGATCTCGGTGCGGAACTCGGCCGGGTCGGTGGTCTCGTCGGGTCCGACCAGGTAGACCTCGACGATCGGGTCGGGCAGGGCGGTGTCGTGGGACGCGACGTGCAGGCCGAGCCGGCCGTACGTGATGTCGCAGTCGGCGAACGGGCCGTTGTGCACGGCGACGGCGTAGCGGGCGGGCGGCAGGGTCGCGAACCGGTCGTCGCCCGCCCGCACCACGTCCGCCGAAACGGGCACGAACGCGACGACCTCCCCGATCTCGCCCTCGAAGAACTCGGCGGAGTAGGTCGCGCCGGCCGGGCCGGCCGGATCGGTGCCGAGCGCGGCGAGCGTCGCGTACAGCTCGGGGAAGACCCGCCCGCACCAGTCCGTCACCTCGGTGCGGGTGATCCGCGCCGACACCCGGAGCACGGGCGATCCCGCCGACAGCCGGTGCCGGACCGGCAGCTCGGGCTCGGGCCCCAGCAGGCGGCGCAGCGACAGGACCACGTCACGGGTACGGGTGAGCTCGGCCTCCATCCGGTCCAGGTGCCGGGCCAGGGCCTCGTGCCGCGCGGACGGGTCGGGCTCGGCGAGCACCCCGCGGATCTCCGCGATCGGCATGTCGAGGTCCCGCAGCCGCCGGATGAGGTGCGCGTCGTCGACCTGCCCCGGCGCGTACCGCCGGTAACCGGTGTCTTCGTCGATACCGGCCGGCACCAGCAGCTCGATATCGTGGTAGTACCGCAGCGTCTTCGCGCTGAGATGGCACAGCCGCGAGAACTCGCCGATGGTGACGCCCGGTGTCATGCCCCGTGTCATGCCATTGAGTGAACCTGTTCCAGTAGGTGGAAGGTCAAGCTTCTCCGCATATGCTGTCGGGTATCGAAACAGATGGAGGCCTCCATGGAGGGAGCGCCACTGCTGTCCGCGAAGCTCACCAGGCCCGAGCCGGTGGACCGGGCGCTGCCGCGTGAGCAGCTCATCGACCTGTTGTGGAGCCTGACCGACCTGCCGGTCACCGTGGTCACGGGGCCGGCCGGATCCGGCAAGAGCCGCCTGGTCGCCGCGTGGGCCGACGACAGTCCGGGCTGGGACTCGATCGCGTGGCTCACCGTCGACCAGGACGACCAGGCCCAGCCGGCTCGCCTGTGGCAGCACCTGCTGGCGGCCCTGCGCGGCGCCGGGGTGCTGCTGCCCGCGACGCTGCTGGACCTGACCGGCGCGCCCGACCACGCGACGGTCACCGAGCTGGCGGCCGTCCTCTCCCACCAGCAGCACTCGATCGTGCTCGTCCTCGACGACGCCTGCTGGCTCGACGCGGAGCAGCTGGGCGAGATCGAGTTCCTGCTGCGGCACGCGCAGAGCCACCTCCGCCTGGTGCTCGTCGGCCGGCACCGGCCACGGTTCCCGCTGCACCGCTACCGGCTGACCGACCAGCTCAGCGAGCTGCGCTGGGCCGAGCTGGCGCTGGACGCCGGCGAGGCGCGGGCGCTGTTCGCGCTGCACGGCGTCGACCTGACCCCGGCCGCGCTCGCCGACGTGATGGAGCAGACCCGGGGCTGGCTCGCCGGGGTGCGCCTGTGCGCGCTGGCGATGGCGGACGGCGCCGGGGTGCCGGTGCTGGCCGGGCACGACTACGTCGTCGACTACTTCACCGGGGAGATCCTGGACCGGTGCACCCCGCGCCGGCGGCGCCTGCTGGCCGGGGTGGCCCGCCTGGACACGTTCACGGCCGAGCTCGCCGCGATCGTGGGCGGCGTCGAGGAGGGCGACGTCATCGCCGACCTGGAGGAGGCCGGCGCGTTCCTGGAGACGGTGAGCGAGGCACAGGGCACCTACCGCCTCCACCCGCTGTTCGGTGCCGTGCTGCGCGACCGGCTCCCGCTGCCGCCCGCCGCGGCCAGGACCGCCGGGCTCGTCGCGGCCCGCTGGTCCGCCCGGCACGGTGACCTCGACGGCGCCGTCGGGCACGCGGCGGCCGTCGGCGCGTGGGAGGACGCGGCCCGGTTCGTCGTCGACGACCTGGCGGTCGGCGAGGTCATCGTGGACGGGCCGGCGGGCCGGCTCACGGGGCTGCTCGCCGGGATGCCGGCCGAGCCCGCGACGCCGGAGGGCGTGATCGTCGCCGCCGCCCACGCGCTCTCCCACAGCGACCTCCCGCGGGCCGAGCGGCTCCTCGCCGGCGACGCCTGGCGCCCCGCCCCCGACGCGCCGCTGCCGGTCCGGCTCGCCGCGTGCATGGTCCAGCAGTCCGTCGCCTACGAGACCGGCGACGCGGAGCGGCTCGACGCGGTCACCGGCGCCGCGGCGCGGCTGCTGCCGCAGGTCGACCCGGGCAGGATCGCCGTGCGGCCGGAGCTGCGGGTGTTCGTCCTGTCCGGCGTCGCGACGGCGCACCTGCGGGCCGGCCGGCTCGACGAGGCCGCCGGGAGTTTCGCCGCGGCGATCCAAGCGGCCCGCAGCGAACGGTGCGGCGGCCTCCTCGCGTACTGCACGCAGCATCTCGCCTTCACGGAGGCGCTGCTGGGGAGGCTGCGGTCGGCGTACGACACCGCCCATCGCGCATCCGACGTGGTGGCGCGCACCGAGGCGCTGAACCGGGGCCCGCGGCACATCGCCGACCTCGCGCTCGCATGGGTGGCCGCCGAACGCTACGACACCGCCGCGGCCTGGCGTCACCTGCGCACCGCCGAGGAGGGGCTGGCCACCGACATCATGCCGCGGGAGAGCGCCTACGCGGCCACCCTGACCATCGTGCGGTCCAGGCTCCTGCGCGCCCGCGGTGAGCTGCCCGCGGCGCTGTCGGTGCTGCGCGGCGCGTCGCCGGAGACCTCGGCCCGCCTCTGGGTGCGGCACGAGCTGGACCTCGCCGAGTCGCGGGTCCTGGTCGCGATGGGCCGCCACGAGGAGGCCCGCACCGCCCTGGCCCGCCTCGACCCGGGGCGGCCGGAGGCGACCCTGGCCCGCGGCTCGGCGCTGCTCGCGGCCGGCGACCCGCAGCGCGCCGTCGACTGCGCCCACCAGGTGCTGTGCCTGCTGGGCCTGTCGGTCGGCGTGCTCGTCGAGGCGTGGCTGCTGCTCGCGGCCGGCACCGCCCGGCAGGGCGACGACGAGCGCGCCGCCGAGGCGCTGCGGACCGCCGTCGGGTTCACCGTCGACGACGGCGGCACCCGCGCCGTCCACGAGGCCGACGGCGTCGTGCGCCAGCTGCTGCGCCGGCACGCGACGGCGGCGGATCCCGTGCCCGGTTTCAGCCTCCGGCAGGCGGAGGTGCTGCGGCACCTCGCGGCGCTGACCCCGACCGAGGAGATCGCCGAGCTCATGGACGTGTCGGTGAAGACCGTGCGCACCCACATCCGGGAGGTGCTGCGCAAGGTCGACGCGTCCAGCCGCGCCGAGGCGGTCCGCCGCGCCCGCGACCTCGGCCTCTTGTAAACCGATTGGACCTGAAGCCCACTCCAGGTCGTACGGTGGCGGACGTGAGTATGGAAGTCACCGCCTGGAACCAGATGTACCAAGCCATCCACGCGACCCAGGACCGGCGGCCGTTCTCGGTCGCCACGCTGCGCCGGATCGCCGCGTTCGCGCGCCCGCACAAGGCCCGGCTCGCCGGGTTCCTGTCGCTGAGCGTCGTGACGGCCCTCCTCGCCGTCGCCACGCCGGTGCTCGCCGGCCGCGTCGTCGACGCGATCGTCGGCGGCGGCTCCCGCGACACCGTCGTCACCCTCGCGGTGCTGATCGCGGTCATCGCGCTCGTCGAGGCCGGCGTCGGGCTGCTCGCCCGGCTGCTGTCGGCGCAGATCGGCGAGGGGCTGATCCTCGACCTGCGCACCACCGTCTTCGACCACGTGCAGCGCATGCCGGTCGCGTTCTTCACCCGCACCCGCACCGGCGCGCTCGTCAGCCGGCTCAACAACGACGTCATCGGCGCGCAGCGCGCGTTCAGCGGCACCCTGTCCGGCGTCGTCAGCAACATCGTCACCCTGTCGCTGACGTTCGCGGTGATGGTGAGCCTGTCGTGGAAGATCACGCTGCTCGCGCTGCTGCTCCTGCCGGTGTTCGTGCTGCCGGCTCGCCGGATGGGCACCCGGCTCGCCCGCCTGCAGCGCGAGGCCGCCACGCACAACTCGGCGATGAGCACCCAGATGACGGAGCGCTTCTCCGCGCCCGGTGCCACCCTCATCAAGCTCTTCGGCCGGCCCTCCGACGAGTCGGTGGAGTTCGCCGCCCGGGCCGGCCGGGTCCGCGACATCGGCGTCCGCACCGCCATGAACCAGACCGTGTTCATCACCGCGCTGACCGTCGTGTCCTCGCTCGCCCTGGCCCTCGTCTACGGCGTCGGCGGCGTCGCGGCCCTCGGCGGCCGGCTCGACGCGGGCGCGGTCGTGGCGCTCGCGCTGCTGCTGACCCGGCTGTACGCGCCGCTGACCGCCCTCGCGAGCGCCCGGGTCGAGGTGATGAGCGCCCTGGTCAGCTTCGAGCGGGTCTTCGAGATCCTCGACCTGCGCCCGCTCGTCGCGGAGAAGCCCGACGCCCGCGAGGTCCCGCCCGGCCCGGTGTCCGTCGAGTTCTCCTCCGTCCGCTTCGGCTACCCCTCCGCCGACAAGGTGTCCCTCGCCTCGCTGGAGGAGGTCGCCTCCCTGGACACCCGCGGCGGCGTGGAGGTCCTGCACGACGTCTCGTTCAAGGCCGAGCCGGGCCAGATGATCGCCCTGGTCGGCTCGTCCGGCGCCGGGAAGTCGACCATCGCGCAGCTCCTGCCGCGCCTGTACGACGTGGACAGCGGCACCGTCCGCCTCGGCGGGATCGACGTCCGCGACCTGTCCTTCGACGCGATCCGCGCCACCCTGGGCATGGTCACCCAGGACGGGCACCTCTTCCACGAGTCGGTCCGCGCCAACCTGCTGCTGGCCCGGCCGTCGGCGACCGAGGACGAGCTGTGGACGGTCCTGCGCCGGGCCCGCCTCGACGAACTGGTCGCCTCCCTCCCCGACGGCCTCGACACCGTCGTCGGCGAGCGCGGCTACCGCCTCTCCGGCGGCGAACGGCAGCGCCTCACCATCGCCCGCCTGCTCCTGGCCGGCCAGCAGGTCGTCGTCCTCGACGAGGCGACCGCACACCTCGACTCGACGTCGGAGGCCGCGGTGCAGGCGGCGCTCGCCGAGGCCCTCAGCGGCCGGACGGCGGTCGTCATCGCGCACCGCCTGTCCACCGTCCGCGCCGCCGACCTCATCCTCGTCGTCGAGGCCGGCCAGATCGTCGAACGCGGCACCCACACGTCCCTGCTCGCCGCCGGCGGCCGCTACGCCGAGCTCTACTCCACCCAGTTCGCCGACACCGACGACCAGGTCCGCGTGTAGCCCGGCCCTCGGTCCGGCACACCGCCCGGGCAGCTTGCGCCGCGAGGGGTCCCGCCCGCCGGTGCCCCTCGCGCCGCGGGTCCGGGCGTGACCGGCATGGCTCCGGGCGAGGGCGATCAGGAAGGCGCGGGTGGCGGCGACCCTACCGAGTCCAGGAAGAAGTCGAACACCTCCTGCGGGTCCGGGTGGTCCGCGAGTGCCGCGTCGCGTTCGGCCTTCGACATCGGCGGCCGCAGGCCTGCCCGGCGGCAGAAGTCGAGCAGTTCCTCGGCGCCGAGTTCGCCGACCCACGTGCCGAGGAAGTCGACCAGGCTGGTGCCGACCAGTTCAACGCTCGCCTCGTCGTCGACGGAGATGACCGGCGCGCCGGCGAAGGTGTCCGCGCCCGCGCTCCAGTAGCCGATCGGCAGGCGGCCGTCGCTCTCGCCCAGCCAGAGGATGTCGGCCAGGAATCTGGCCACGCCTGGGTGACCGTCGGCGAGGTAGCTGTGGACGGCGGGCGGGTCGTCGGTGACGGTGAAGCACTCCGCGAGGAACGGGTCGTCGCGCATCTGCCGCCACACTGCCAGCTCGGGCGGCTCCACGTCCCGCGACGCCGGGGCCACTCCGGCGTCGGAACGCAGTCGCCGCAGCAGTCTCTCGGTGGCTTCGGTGCGGTCGGTCACGGTGGCTCCTGCTTCTGCTTCGGCACGCGCCGTCGGTCGGCGACCCGCGAAGCTACAGCACCGCCGCAACCCGCCTGACATGGTTATGCGCTTCAGTCTTGGCGTGTGGCGGCGGGGTGGGATTGACAGCTTCAATGTGCGGGCCTAGGTTGATGGAACTTATCCGGTTCAGTGAGCGCGCGCCTCCACCCCAGGCGCGCGGCCGGGGCCGGCACCGCCTGAAGGGTCGATCCGCGATGCCCCACCACGGGTTCAACGTCCAGTGGATGTTCAACGCGCACGCCGGCGCGGCCGGGCCCGACGAGCGGGTCCTGGACGCCGTCGCGGCGTGGGGATTCAACTTCATCCGGCTGCCGACGGACTACCGGCTGTGGAGCGTCGGCGGCGACCCGCACCAGGCCGACGAGTCGGTGCTCGCCCGCGTCGACAAGATCCTCGACGCGTGCCGGCAGCGTGGCTTGCATCTTTCACTGAACCTGCACCGCGCGCCCGGCTACATCATCACCGGGTGGGAGACCGAGCCGTACAACCTGTGGACGGACCGCCCGGCCCGCGACGCGTTCGTCGCCACGTGGGAGCGGTTCGCCCAGCGGTACAGCGGCATCCCGGCGGAAGCGCTCAGCTTCGACCTCGTCAACGAGCCCCCCGCGTTGGGGCTGCGCGGCTTCACCCGCGACGCCCATGAGGCCGTCATCCGGCACGCGGCCGCCGCGGTGCGGGCGATCTCGCCGGACCGGCCGCTGGTCATCGACGGCCTCGACGGCGGCAACCTCGCCATGCCCGAGCTCGCCGACCTCGGCGCCACGCAGAGCGTCCGCGGATACCAGCCGATGAGCGTCTCGCACTACCGGGCGCCCTGGTGGCCCGGGCATCAGGGGCTCCCGGCGCCCGCCTACCCGTGCGACTACGACGGGCGCTGGTGGGACGCCGCCGGGCTGCGCGACTTCTACGCGCCGTGGCGCGAGCTGGAAGCGGCGGGCGTCCCCGTGCACGTCGGTGAGTTCGGCTGCTACGAGCACACCCCCGACGAGGTCGCCCGGGCCTGGTTCGCCGACCTGTTCGACGTCTTCGGGCAGTTCGGCTGGGGCTACGCCCTGTGGGAGTTCGAAGGCCCGTTCGGCATCGTCGGGCACCACCGGCCCGGCGCCCGGTTCGAGCGGCGCGACGGTTTCGACGTCGACGTCCGCCTGCTCGACCTCATGCGCTCGTTCTGAACCTGGCACCTGTGCGGCACAACCGATAACACCCCCTCAGATCGGAAGGTGGTACCCGTGCATATGAAGAAGCACCTCGTCGCCTTGCTCGCAGTGACCTCCCTCGTCCTCACCGCCTGCGGGGACGACGCGGGCAGCGGCTCGGACGGCAAGATCGCCGGCGACATCACGGTACTGACGCAGCGGACCGACCTCGTCGACACCGTGCTGCCGGAGTACAAGAAGAAGTTCGAGGCGAAGTATCCCGGCACGAACGTCAAGTTCGAGGCGATCACCGACTACGAGGGTGAGGTGCGCGTCCGGATGAACACGAAGAACTACGGCGACGTGCTGCCGATCCCGAACTCCGTCACCGCCGACCAGCTGCCGCTGTTCTTCGAGCCGCTGGGCACCGTGGACGCGCTGAAGGACAAGTACCGGTTCGTGCGCTCCGAGCAGACGTTCGGCGGCAAGGTGTACGGCCTCGCCATCACCGGCAATGCCCAGGGCTACGTGTTCAACAAGAAGGTGTGGGCGCAGGCCGGCGTCACCGAGCCGCCGAAGACGCCCGAGGACTTCCTGGCGGCGCTGAAGGCCATCAAGGACAAGACCGGCGTGATCCCGCTGTACACCAACTACAAGGACGGCTGGCCGCTCGGCCAGTGGGAGGGCGTGCGCGGCGCGGTCAGCGGCGACCCGGAGGCGGCCACCAAGCTCGCCAAGGACGACGCGCCGTGGAGCCCCGGCAAGGAGCAGTACATCATCGACTCGCTGCTCTTCGACGCGGTCAAGGGCGGCTACACCGAGCCGGACCCGACGACGACCAACTGGGAGCAGTCCAAGGGCATGCTCGGCACCGGCAAGATCGCCACGATGGTGCTCGGCTCCTGGTCCGTGGTGCAGATGCAGGCGGCCGCCGCCAGCAAGGACGACATCGGCTACTGGCCGTTCCCCAACCAGGTCAACGGCAAGTTCCACACCGTCGTCGGCGGCGACTACAAGAACGGCATCAACGTCAACTCGAAGAACAAGGCGACCGCGCGGGCATGGGTCGACTGGTTCGCCGACGAGTCGAACTACGCCACCGACCAGGGCGGCGTCTCGGTGGTGACGAGCGCGCAGCTGCCGGCGTCCCTCGCCGACCTGCAGGCGGCCAAGACGGAGTTCATCGAGCTGAACCCGGCGCCGAAGGGCGAGGAGGGGCTCGCCGACAAGATCGGCAACACCGCCGAGATCGCGCTGTTCGACGGCAAGTACCGCCAGCGGATCGTCGACGCGGCCCGCGGCGCGAAGAAGGAGACGAAGGAACAGATCTTCGCCGACCTGAACAAGAAGTGGGCCGACACCCGGGCGAAGCTCAAGTAGGTGTGCTGCTTGGCGTGCGGCCCTTCGCCGGGCCGCACGCCTCTGTCCTCGAAAGGTGAGACGTGGGCCGGAAGCTGACCCCCTACGTGTTTCTCGTTGCGCCGCTGACGTTCCTGATCGTGTTCACCTACATCCCGGTGGTGAACATGTTCGGCTACAGCGTCACGTCCTGGGACGGGCTGAGCCCGAGCCGGGAGTTCGTCGGGATCGACAACTACGTCGAGATCGCCACCCGGCCGGAACTCTTCGGCGTGCTCAAGGTCAGCCTGTACTACATCGGCGCGTCCGTGGTGCAAATCCTGCTCGCGTTGTATTTCGCCACGATCCTGAGCTTCAACACGCGCTTCCGGAACCTGTTCAAGGGCGTGCTGTTCTTCCCGTACCTCATCAACGGCGTCGCCATCGGCATGATCTTCCTGTTCTTCTTCCAGCCCGGCGGCACCCTCGACTCGGCGATGTCGGCGGTCGGCCTCGGCGGCGCGACCCAGCAGTGGCTCGGCGACCCCGAGGTGGTCAACTACTCGCTCGCCGGCACCTCGATCTGGCGCTACCTGGGCCTCAACTTCGTGCTGTTCCTCGGCGCCATCCAGTCGATCCCCGCGCACCTGTACGAGGCGGCCGAGCTGGACGGCGCGAACCGCTGGGACCAGTTCCTGCACATCATCCTGCCGGGCATCCGGCCGATCGTCGGGCTGTCGTTCATCCTCGCGATCTCCGGCTCGCTGTCGGTGTTCGAGATCCCGTTCATCATGACCGGCGGCGCCAACGACAGCGAGACGTTCGTCATCCAGACCGTGAACATGGCCTTCAAGTACTACAAGCTCGGCCTCGCCTCGGCGATGGCGGTCGTCCTGCTGCTGATCATCCTGCTGGTGACGTGGTTGCAGCGCCGCATCGCACCCGACGAGAAGGTGGACCTCTCGTGATCGCCCGTGTGCTGAAGTACCTGTCGCTGACCGGCGCGTGCCTGGTGGTGCTGCTGCCGCCCGTCGTGCTGGTGATGGCGTCACTGAAAACCAACACCGAGTACCTCAACAGCGGCCCCTTCGACCCGCCCGGCGACTGGTTCAACCTCGACAACTACGTCACGGCCTTCACCAAGGGGCACATGCTCCGCGGCTTCGTGAACACGTCCATCATCATGGCGGTCTCGCTCGCCGGCACGGTCCTCATCGGGTCGATGGCCGCCTACGCCATCGACCGCTTCCGGTTCCGCCTCCGCGGGGTGGTCGTCGCGCTCTTCCTGCTCGCCACCCTCGTGCCCGGGGTGACCACCCAGGTCGCCACGTTCAAGGTCGTCGACGCCCTCGACCTCTACGACAGCCGCTGGTCGGCGATCGTGCTCTTCCTCGGCACCGACATCATCTCCATCTACATCTTCCAGCAGTTCCTGCGCGGCGTGCCGCGCGAGCTCGACGAGGCCGCCGCGATGGAGGGCGCCTCCGCGTTCGGCATCTACTGGAGGATCATCCTGCCGCTGCTGAAGCCGGCGATCGCCACGGTCGTCATCATCAAGGGCATCGCCATGTACAACGAGTTCTACATCCCGTTCCTGTACATGCCGTCGCAGGAGCTCGGGGTCATCTCCACGTCGCTGTACCGCTTCAAGGGGCCGTTCGGGGCGCAGTGGGAGGTCATCTCCGCGGGCGTCATCCTCGTCATCATTCCAACGCTCGTTGCATTTCTCGCCCTGCAGCGCTTCATCTACAACGGATTCACCGCGGGGGCCGGCAAGTGAGCGTGCTGTTCGGTGGTGTCGAGGCAGGCGGCACGAAGGTGGTGTGCGCGGTGGGGGTCGGCCCCGACGCGGTCGTGGACCGCACCACCATCCCGACGACCTCGCCGGGGGAGACCCTCGACCGGGTCATCGCCTACTTCCGCGCCCAGCGCGCCGCCGGCCGCGACATCGCCGCGCTGGGCGTCGCCTCGTTCGGCCCGCTCGACCTCGCCTCGGGCCGGATCACCACCACCCCGAAGCCCGGCTGGGGCGGCACCGACCTGGTGGGCGCGCTGCGGCGCGGGCTCGGCGTCCCGGTGGCGCTGGACACCGACGTCAACGGCGCCGCCTACGGCGAACACCGCTGGGGCGCCGGCCGCGGCCAGGGCACCGTCGTCTACGTGACCGTCGGCACGGGCATCGGCGGCGGCGCCGTCGTCGACGGCCGCCCGCTGCACGGCCTGCTGCACCCCGAGATGGGCCACCTGCACGTCCAGCGCCACCCCGGCGACGACTTCGCCGGCACCTGCCCGTTTCACGGCGACTGCGTCGAAGGCCTCGCCAGCGGCCCCGCCATCGCCCGCCGGGCCGGCCGCCCCGCCCACGACCTCGGCCCGCTGCTGTCCCGGACGGTGGCGCTCGAGGCGCACTACCTCTCGCAGCTCATGACGTCCATCCTGTACCTGCTGATGCCGCACCGCATCGTCGTCGGCGGCGGCGTCCTGAACATCCCCGGGCTCCTGGACGCCGTGCGGGCCGCCACCGCCGACCGGCTCGGCAAGGCCCTCGACGCCGTGCCCGCCACCGCCGACCTGTCCACCTACATCGTCCCGCCGGACCTGGGCGGTCTCTCCGGCGTGCTCGGCGCGCTCGGCCTCGCTGAGCACGAGTACCAGCGACTGGTTGCAACTTAATCCGTTAAGTGCTCCACTGGGATGGCAACGCCCGCCAGCGCTGCCATTCTCCGTCCCGACTGGCTCAGTGCTGCCTGCCGTTGCTTCATCGGTTCAGGACAGATTGGAGCTGTCATGGCACGACGGACACTGGCCGCTGTCGCCGCGGGGATGCTCGCCGCCGCCGGACTCGTCGTCGCGGGACCGGCGGCGCCGGCCGCCGCGGCGACCGGGTTCCGGGTCTCCGGCACCAGGCTGCTCGACGCGCGGGGCAACCAGTTCATCATGCGCGGCGCCAACCACGGCCACGCCTGGTACACCAGCCAGACCCAGGTGTGGGCGGACATGAAGAACTCCGGCGCCAACACCATCCGGGTCGTGCTCACCGGCGGCCGCTACGGCTACAGCAGCGCGGCCGACGTCTCCGCCGTCATCTCCCGCTGCAAGGCCTACAAGCTCGTCTGCGTCCTGGAGAACCACGACACGACGGGCTACGGCGACCAGGGCGGCGCCGTCACCCTCGACGCCGCCGCCAACTACTGGCTCGCGGTGAAGAGCGCGCTGCAGGGCCAGGAGGCGTACGCGATCATCAACATCGGCAACGAGCCGCTCGGCAACAACAGCGCCTCCCAGTGGGCGGGCGCGACGCGCGCCGCGGTGCAGAAGCTGCGCAACGGCGGGCTCCAGCACACGCTCATCGTCGACGCCCCCAACTGGGGCCAGGACCACCAGTGGATCATGCGGAACAACGCGGCGGGCGTGCTGTCCGCCGACCCGTTGCGCAACACGGTGTTCTCCGTGCACATGTACGGGGTGTACGACACCGCGCAGGAGGTCTACACGTACATCGACTCCTACGTGAACGCGGGCCTGCCGCTCGTCGTCGGGGAGTTCGGCCACTGGCACTCCGACGGCCCGGTCGACGAGGACGCGATCGTCAACCACGCCAACTACCGCGGGATCGGCTGGCTCGCCTGGTCGTGGTCCGGCAACGGCGGCGGCGTGGAGTACCTGGACATGGTGTACGGCTTCAACGTCAACAACCGCTCCTGGTGGGGCGACCGCATCATCTGGGGCACCAACGGCTGGAAGCAGACCTCGAGGCAGGCCACCGTCTACAACTGACGGTGGCCTGCCCCTGGTCGCCGGGCGCCGCCTACTGGGCGCGGAGGTGGTCGATGTCGTGCGTGCCGTTGCCGTCGAACCAGACGTAGACGGCCCGCACGTCCGCCAGCGCCGCGGCGTCGCAGGACATGGCGGTGGCCAGGTCCGCCTCGACGGTCGTGGTGCTGCCGGCGCTCGCGTAGCCCCAGGTCGACTGGCACCAGGTGTAGGCGTCGCCGGTCTGCACGGCGATGCTGTAGGACGTGCCGGTGGTGGTGTGCAGCTCGTACCGCAGGGCGGACTTGCCGGACAGGTCGACCCCCGTCAGGCCGCCGACGCCGAACCAGCCGCCGTCGGCGGTGGTGACCCGCAGCCCGGCGGAGCCCTCGGGATGGAACTCGGTCGTCTGCGCCACCGTGCCGGCGTTGGACTGCCAGCTCGCCGCGGCCCATCCCTCGGTGCCCGCCTCGAACGAGGCCAGGACCAGGGCGTCGCCGGGCCGGTTCTTCACCGTGACGCGCAGCTCCGCGACGTTGGAGGTGCGGCCCGCCTCGTCGCGGATGGTGTACGGCGCGGCCACCCGCCCCACGAAACCGGCGGCGGGCGTGAACGTGACGACGCCGGTCTTCGCGTTCAGGCCGAACGAGCCGCCGGGCAGGGTCACCGTGGTCTGCTGGCCGGCGGCGGCCGGGTCCAGGTCGATGGTGGCGGCCTTGACCCTGGTGCGGTAGGCGATGTCGTTCGCGGCCGGGGTGAGCGTCACGGGGTCGTCGCGCAGTGTCTGCGCGGTGTCGTGGTCGGCGACCGGCGGGCGGGAGCGCCGGCCGTGCCGTAGCTCGTCGCCGGCGTTGGCGACGGTGGTGCACACCGGGCTGGGGCAGTAGACGGTGAAGCCGTCGTAGTCGGGGTAGTCGGTGCCGTCGTCCTGCACACCGGAGAGGATCCAGTACAGGAAGCCGTCGAGGCGGGCGCTGACCGCGGCGTCGGTCCACTGCTGGTAGACGACGTTGCGGGACGCCTTGTCCAGCAGGCCGAACTCACCGAGCATCACCGGCTTGCGCAGCCGGTCGGCGAGGCGGGCGTGGGTGGTGATCCAGCCGCTGCCCCACGACGGGTCCTTCTTCCAGTGGTCCGGGTACAGGTGGAAGGACATGAAGTCGACCGCCGGGAGCGCGGCGAGGGCCGCCGAGTCGACGCCGTCGGCGCAGTTGACGGTGAAGTCGGAGCTGGCCCTGTCGGTACACAGGAAACCCTCGTCACCGGGGCTGATGAGGTGCTTGCGGTCGACGCTGTCGAGGTGGGCGCTGATGTCGGCGGCCCATGCGGTGACCGTCGCGTCGGTGCACGCCGCCGAGCGCGGGTAGACGCCGGAGCCGACGCAGCGGGGCTCGTTGGCGAGCTCCCACGCCATGATGGTGGGGTCGTCCTTGTACTTGACGCCGGTGAGGCTGTTGGTGCGGTTCAGCACGTGGCTGATCCAGTCCTTGTACCAGCCGCGGATCACCGGGTCGGTGTAGAAGTCGTCGTGGTGGGCGCCGCCGCGCCAGCGCACGTACTGGTCCATGCCGCCGAAGGCGCTCCAGTTGTTGGTCAGCGGGATGACCAGCCGGATGCCCTTGTCCCGGGCCGACTTCACCACCTGGTCGAGGTGCTGCAGGCCGTCGGGGCCGTCGTTGTAGGCGGGTCGCGTGCCGTCCCAGTACTGGAAGTAGACGCCGTTCTCCTTGTGGTGCACGGATCCCGTGTCGTCCTGGGCGCCGATGTCCAGGAAGCCCCAGGTGCGCAGCACGGTGAAGCCGGCGGCCTTCGCGTCGGCGAAGACGTCGTCGACCATCGCCGGTGAGCGGTACATCAGGCGGTAGTTGTTGGAGCCGGCGAACCGGAACTCCTTGCCGTTGAGGGTGAGGTCGTCGCCATGGCGGGTGACGAAGCCGGTGTCGCCGTGCGTGGTCGCGCTCGCTGGGCCGGCGGCCAGCACGAGGGCGAGTCCGGCGCATGCGGCGAGAAGGGGTCTGATCATCGGCTGCCTTCCGTAGACTTAACCGAATCAGTCCGGAGACTAGAGTTGGCGCCGCTGGCGTGTCAATGATGACGTTGACACGGCGCATTGATCGTCTTACGGTCTGCCTTATGCGCTTCAGTCGCCGGGTCACGATCCGTCAGGTCGCCACCCGCGCGGGCGTCTCCGAGGCGGCGGTGTCGTATGCGCTCAACGGGCGCTCCGGCGTGTCCGAGATGACCCGCGCGAAGGTCCTGGCCGCCGCCCGCGAGCTCGGCTGGGCGCCCAACCTCGCCGCGCGCTCCCTCGGGCTGTCCCGCGCCAACGCGATCGGCCTCGTGCTGGTGCGCCCGCCGCGGGTGCTGATCGTCGACTCCTACCTGACGCAGATGCTCAGCGGCGTCGAGGCGGAGCTCAACCGCAACGGCATGAGCCTGCTGCTGCACCTGGTCGACGAGGTCGACGACACCGTGGATGTGTACCGCCGGTGGTTCGCCGGCCGGCACGTCGACGGCGTCATCGTGACCGACGTCCGCCCGCAGGACCCGCGCATCGACGCGCTCGTCGAGCTGGGCCTGCCCGCCGCCGTCATCGGCGGGCACACCGGACCGGACACCATCAGCAGCGTCGACGCCGACGCCGCCGGCACGGCCGCGCGCATCGCCGACTACCTGCGGGCGCTGGGGCACCGCTCGTTCGCCCGCGTCGCCGGGGTCGCGGAGCTGCTGCACACCCGGCAGCGCGACGCGGCGTTCGCCGCCGCCGTGGACCGGGCCGGCCTGGACCGCCATCGCGTGCTGCACACCAACTACAGCGCGGTGGACGGCATGCGGGCGATGCTGGACCTGATGAGCGGCGCCGACCCGCCGACCGCGGTCGTCTTCGACAACGACGTCATGGCCGCCGCCGCCCTCAAGGTCGTGCACGACCTGGGCCGCTCCGTGCCGGGGGACGTGTCGGTGATCGCCTGGGACGACTCCGACCTGTGCCAGATCACCGTCCCGGCGATCACCGCCGTCGAGCAGACCCCCGCGCACCAGGCGGAGCTGACCGCCCGGGCCCTGCTGCGGACGCTGCACACCGGCGAGGTCAGCCACACCACCCTGCCGCCGGGCACCCTGCACGTGCGGGAGTCGACCCGCCCGCTGCGGCCGCGACATCCGTGATCGATGTATTCGAAACGATCCCTTGACACGGGGGTGGGCCCCGCGTGCATGATCCGGCGTGCGGATTCTTGTGGTGGGTGGCAGCGGGCTGATCGGGGCGCACGTCGTGGACGTGCTCCGCGAGCGGGGGCACGAGGTGACGACCGTGGCGCGCAGCGCGCAGCCGGGGGTCGACCACCTGCTCGACATGGAGGTCGCGCCGGCCGACGAGCTGCGCAAGGTGCTCACCGGGCATGACGGGGTGGTGTACGCGGCCCGTACCGACGAACAACGCGCCCTGCGCAAGCCGATCCATCCGCAGTTCCGCCGCGACATCGTCGAGCCGGTGGTGCGGCTGTTCGCGGCGGCCCGGGAGGAAGGCCTGACCCGCGGCGTCGTCATGGGCTCGTACTACACGTACTGGGACCGGCTGCACCCTGAACTGCGACTGACCGAGCGGCACACGTACATCCGCTGCAGGGTCGAACAGGCGACGGAGGCGCGCGAGGCCGCCGGGCCCGGGCTGCCGGTCGCCGTGCTGGAGCTGCCGTTCGTGTTCGGGCGGGCCGGGGACCGGCTGCCGAACTGGGCGCCGGCGCTGGACGGGTGGGCCCGCTCCCGGTCGCCGCTGCTCGCCCCCACCGGCGGGACCGCCGTGACCTCGGCGCGCGCCGTGGCCGAGGTCGCCGCCGACGCCCTCGAACAGGGCAGCGGCGAGGACATTCCCGTCGCCGACGAGAACCTCCGCTGGGGCGAGATGCTGGAGCGCATCGCGACGGCGGCCGGGCGCCCCCGCAAGGCCCGCCGGCTGCCCGCCGCCGTGGTCCGCGCCGCCCTGAAGCTCGGCGGTGGGCTGCAGGCCCTGGG
Organism: Dactylosporangium sp. NPDC049742; assembly: GCF_040674675.1. Lineage (NCBI taxonomy): Bacteria > Bacillati > Actinomycetota > Actinomycetes > Micromonosporales > Micromonosporaceae > Dactylosporangium > Dactylosporangium sp. NPDC049742. The sequence continues at coordinate 243,241 of NZ_JBFANF010000003.1, forward strand.
GCGCAAGGAGTCCGGCGTCAACCCGTCCCACCTCGCGGACGTGCTGCTCGCCGACCTGTTCATCGAGCCGGCGTCCGGGAAGCCTCTGGACGCGGCGATCCGGGAGACGTTCGAGGAGCGCCCGGCCGCCCGAGCAGGTGCATGACCGCGTCCACCGACCGCAGCCTCATCACCGCGTCGCCGCCGAAGGCCCCCGACAGTCCGACGGCGGCGACGAGGACCGGGGCTTGACGCTGCCGCGGTGGGCTCACGCTGACGATCGTCGCGGCGCCACCCGGCCGGCGTCCTCAGGCGGGCGGCGGCCACCGGTACGCAGATCTGCGTAGGCGGTGCCGTGCCGGTCGCGCCCCTCGTCGTAGGTTTTCTGTCGTGCCGGGCAACTAAGCTGCGGGTATGAGACGACCGGGGGCGCTGGTGCAGGACCTCCTGCTCGGCTGCTTCGTGGCGGTCATGCAGGTGCAGGGGACCCTCGCGAAGCCGCAGGACGTGGGGTCGCGCCCGCTGGCCGAGCTGGGCCACCTCGGCATCGCCCTGCTGGTCGCGAGCGGGCTGATCCTGGCCGTGCGGCGGCGCTGGCCGGTCGCGGTGTTCGTCACCTCGGCGCTGATCAGCCTGGCGTATTTCGTCGTCGGGTTCTCCGACGGGCCGGGGTGGATCGGGCTGTTCGTCGCGCTGTACACGCTGACCGCCTATGGCGACGGCCGCCGGTCGCTGCTGATCGCGGGCGCCGGCATCGCCGTGCTGGCCACCGGCTGGCTGATCGTGGGCGCCGACGTGGAGCCGCGGGCGGCGATCGGGTGGGTGTTCTTCCGGATCGCGGCGTCCGTCATGGCGGCAGCCCTGGGCGAGTCGGTCCGGTCGCGGCGGGTCGCGGTGGCGGAGGCCCTGGAGCGGGCGGCGCAGGCCGAGCGGACCCGCGAGGAGGAGGCCCGGTCGCGCGTGGACGCGGAGCGGCTCCGGATCGCCCGCGAGGTGCACGACACGGTCGCGCACGCGATCGCCATCATCAACGTGCAGGCGGGCGTCACGGCGTACATGCTGGACCAGCGCCCGGACCGGGCCCGCGAGGCGCTGGTGACGATCGAGCAGACGAGCGCCCAGGCGCTGCAGGAGATGCGGACCGTCCTCGGCGTGCTCCGCAACGACGACGACGGCCGGGTGCCGCACCCGGGGCTGGGGCAGGTGCACGAGCTCGCCGTGGTCGCCCGCGACGCGGGCCTCGACCTGACCCTCGACGCGGACACGGCGGGCGAGGTCCCGACCTCCGTCGGCACCACCGCGTACCGGATCGTGCAGGAGGCGCTCACCAACGTGATCCGCCACGTCGGCCCCACCCGCGTGACCGTCACACTCAACCGGCGCGCCGACGTCCTGGAGGTCCTGGTCACCAACACAGGCCCGAAGTCCGCCGCCACACAGCCCGGCCGCGGCATCACGGGCATGACCGAGCGTTGCGAACTCCTCGGCGGCGACCTCACCGCCGCCCCGTTACCGGCCGGCGGCTTCGAGGTCCGCGCCAGACTCCCGCTGGTCACCAACGCAGCGGTCCCCGCATGACCACCCCCGCCGCGCAACGAAGCCCGGCCAACCACGGACTGCAACGCAGACGGACGCCGGACCGCAGCGAAGGGGTGACGGCATGAGCGCCCTGTCGCGCAGCGGAGGCCGGCTAACTCTGGGCTGGTGCTCAGACCTGTGCCGGACCGCGTCGGATGTGACGGCATGAGCACCCTGTCGCGCAGTGGAGGCCCACGGACCATGGGCTGGAGCTCACGCCGACGCCGAAGCGCAGCGGACGTGACGACATGAGCGCCCCGAAGGCTGCGAAGGGACGGGAACCATGAGCACAGGGTTCAGCTCCCGCCAACACCAGAGCACGGCGAAGGGCGCCAGACATGAGCGCCCCGATCGCAGCGAAGGCCGCGAACCATGGGCAGGTGCTCAGACCTGTGCCGGACCGCGACGGAGGTGACGGCATGAGCGCCCCGTCGCGCAGCAGAGGCTCATGGACCATGTGCACAGGGTTCAGCTCGCGTCGACGTCAAGAAGCGCAGCGAAGGTGACGGCATGAGCGCCCTGTCGCGCAGCGGAGGCCCACGGACCATGGGCACCGGGGTCAGCTCACGCCGACTTCAAAGAAGCGCAGCAGGCGTGATGACACGAGCGTCCCCGAGCGCGGCGAAGGCCTGCAGACATGGGCGCACCGTTCAGCTCACGCCGAAGCGCAGCGGAGGTGCCGGCATGAGCGTCTCCGAACGCAGCGGAGGCCCGCGAACTGTGGGCACACGGTTGAGCCCAGGCCAGCGTCGAAGCACAGCGGGCGTGATGGCATGACCGCCCGATCGCAGGGAAGGACGCGAACCATCGACACCGGGTTCAGCTCACGCCGACGTCGGAAGCGCAGCGGATGTGACGGACATGAACGCCCGAATACAGCGGAGGCCCGCGAACATGGGCTGGAACTCAGACGGGCGCCGGAGTGCAGCGGGCGTGATGACATGAGCGTCCCGAGCGCGGCGAAGGCCCGCCGACATGGGCGCACCGTTCAGCTCACGCCGGAGCGCAGCGGAGGTGCCGGCATGAGCGTCTCCGAACGCAGCGGAGGCCCGCGAACCATGAGCACACGGTTGAGCCCGGGCCAGCGTCGGAGCGCAGCGGGTGTGATGGCATGAGCGCCCGAAGGCGGGGAAGGGACGGGAACCATGAGCACGGGGTTCAGCTCACGCCAGCGCCGGAGCACGGCGAAGGGGCACCAGACGTGAACAGCGGAGGCCCGCGAACATGGGTTGGAACTCAGGCGGGCGCCGGAGCGCAGCGGACGTGATGGCATGAGCGGCCCCCGAGCACGGCGGAGGCCCGCGAAACATAGGCTGGAACTCGCGCCGCGGTACCGGAGCACAGTGGGTGTGACGGCGTGAGCGCGCCCGGACGCAGTGGAGGGACGCGAAGCATGGGTGCGCGGTTCGGCTCAGGGCGGCGTCGGAGCGTGGTGGAGGTGATGGTGTGAGCGATGGGCCGGTGAAGGTGCTGCTTGCCGACGATCAGGCGTTGGTGCGGTCCGGGTTCAAGATGTTGCTCGATGCTGAGGACGACATCGTCGTGGTCGGGGAGGCGGCCGATGGGGCGGAGGCGGTGGAGCGGGCCCGGGCTACCCGGCCTGATGTCGTTCTGATGGACATCCGGATGCCTGAGCTCGACGGTATCCAGGCGACCGGGCGGATCGCGGGTATGCGCGGGCTTGAGCACGTGCGGGTGCTGATCCTGACCACGTACGACACCGACGCCTACGTGTTCGAGGCGCTCCAGGCGGGGGCGAGCGGCTTCCTGCTCAAGGATGCGGGGCCGGCGGAGCTGCTGCACGCCGTGCGGGTGATCGCTGCCGGTGAGGCGTTGCTCGCTCCGCGGATCACCCGGCGGCTGATCGCGCAGTTCACCGCGGGGCGGGCAGCCGTGCGGGTGGCCGAGGACCGGCTCGCCGTGTTGACCCAGCGGGAGCGGGAGGTTCTTACGCTTGTGGGGCAGGGCATGAGCAACGACGAGATCGGCGCGGCGCTGTTTCTCAGTCCGGCGACGGCGCGTACGCATGTCAGCCACGCGATGGTGAAGCTCGGGGCGCGGGACCGTGCGCAGCTCGTCGTCATCGCGTACCAGACCGGTCTGGTCTCCGCCCGGTGAGCGCGTACGAGTGGGTGGCCCGGGTCGGCGGTGAGGGTGGGCCGCTGCTGGTCTGTGCCGAGGCGTCGTTCGCCGGGTGGGGCGGGGCGGTCCTGGACGACGAGTACGAGCTGGACCCGGCGTGTGACTACGCGCGCGCCCACGCCGTCCTGTACCCGGAGGACGACGACGAGCTCGAGGCGGGGCTGGTCCGGTTCGGTGCGGACCAGGTGGGGCTGGTGTGGGAGATGGACGGGCCGGGTGGCGCGGACGTCGCTGTCGGCGGTGACGGCCTGCTCGTCGTGCGGTCATGGGTGCGCAACAGCGACGCCCCGCGCCGGTACGCCGCCGGGCCCGCCGCGCGCGAGCGGGAGCGGACGGTCGCCGAGCTGGAGCTGGGCGGCGGGCAGGTCGCGGTGGTGTGGGCGCCGGTCGACGCCGCCGAGGCGACGCGGACCGACAACCGGCTCAACCTGGAGCACATGCTCGGCGTCGGCGCCGTCCTTCCGCTGGCCCCCGGCCGGTACCGGGCAAGCTGCGGCTGGCTGGAGGGCCGGCGGGGGCGGTACGCGCCGGCCGAGGAGCAGCACGGGCCGCCGGTCGAGGGCAACGACGACGACTGGAGTTGCCGCTGGCTACGCCTGACCCAGCTGTGAGAGGCGGCCGGTCTCCAGGTGCGCGACGTCGCCGCCGCAGTCCAGGGCGGCGGAGAGCAGGATCGCGAGGGACGTGCCGAGCACCGGCACGTCCGCTGGGTCGTCCACCATCTTCGCCAGGAAGTCGCGATCGCCCGGCATCGCGGCCTTGATCCGGCACAGCACCCACGACACCGTCTGCGTCTGCCAGTGCGCGATCGAGCCGATGGTACGACCGTCCGCCAGCTCGAAGAGCGTGATGCCCCAAAGCTGGTCGTCACCGGTCGTGAACGAGCGGCGCTCGTTCGCCGGCAGCAGCCGCCACGCGCCGTCGAACAGGGTCGCGGAGCCGACGCGGTGGTAGAGCGCGACGACCTCGGCGGTCCCCTCCACGGACCCTGACCGGGGCAGCCCGCCCACCGGGGTCGTGTCGTGGTCGCGCACCATCCGGTCGATCACGTCGTCGATCTCGAGCGCCGCCTCCGCCAGGTGCCAGCCGGCGACCGGTCGCAGGGCGCCGTCCGGGTCCTGGGCGACCGCGACGAGCCCGGCATGCAGTGCCACGGCCCGGTTGTCGCCGCCGATCTGGTCGTTGACGTGCACGACCACCCGCGACAGCGTCGCCGGCACCGATGAGCTGTGGATGCCGGGCCCCTGGTTCCTGGGGACGTCCCGTGGTTCGCCGACGGGCAGGTCCAGCATCGGGTTCGGGCGGTCGACGGCCGAGTCGGCAAGGTACGGGTAGAAGCGGGTGACCCAGCCGGTGACGACCTCGCCGCCGTACGCGTCGACCGGGCTGTAGATCCGCTGCCAGAAGGCGACGTCCGGCGCGCCCGAAGCGGCACCGACGAACTCGTCGAGGATCGGTGCGAGCGACCGGCACCAGGTGTCCAACCCGAAGCGCGGGAGCGCGTCGACCCGTCCGCGGATGCGCCGCCAGTCCTCGACGGTGCCGGTCAGGGTCACCGACGGGATGCCACAGACCGCGACCAGCCACAGCGCGAAGTACGGCGAGTACGCGTCCAGCAGCACCACCCGCCCGGCGGTCCGCTCGACCGGCGTACTGGTGGAGAAGTCGCACTCGAACAGCTCGGCGTCCTCGATCTCCTTCGCGAGCAGGCCGGCGAACTGGTCGGTCAGCGCCGCCCACGAGGCGGCGTCCTGCGGCACGGGACCGTCGATGGTGACGGCGAGCTTCTTGCGGCCGGCGTGCCGGACCAGCAGCGGGCGCAGCTCCTCGGCGTGCAGGCGGATGTGCTGGGCGACGCCCTGCGCGATGGTGAGCCACACCGCGTCGGGCGACAGGACGAGCGGCCGGTGGTCGGCGAACGCCCGCGCGACGGCGCTCAGCAGCGGGTGCACCCCGTCTGGTTCGAGCACCGCCAGCCCGAGGTCGCCGCCGACGGCCAGCGCGTCCGGGAACAGCCCGCCCAGCGGGCGGGTCGGCAGCGGCGCGGCGGCGGGCGTGACGTCATCGACTCCGAACGTGACCACCCGCCGACTGTAAGGCCCCGGTCAACGGACCGGGGCCGACCCTGCTCAGACCTCGGTCTGCTGGTGGAACACCGAGCGCCATTCGTCGTCCTCGCGGGCGTACACGCTGGTCGCGAGGACCTGGAACTTCTGCTGCTCGTCGTCGATCAGCGCGGTCACCGTCGCCTTGTACGTCACCAGGGCGCTGTCCTCGCTGATCTGCACGACCTTCAGGTGGCTCAGGTCGGTCTTGAGGAACGGGTTCTCGTTCTTGGTGACGTTCGGGACGATGTCCGCCTTACCGGCGACGCCATGTTTACTGACGGTTAGTGCGTCCTCGCGTACGACCCGTTCGTAGAAGTCGCCGTCGCCCTCGCGGTTGGCCCGCCACATTTCCTTCTCGAGGTTCTTCAGCTCCGTTGCGATGGTCATGTCGACCCCCCTTCCGCACGTTGGATACCCGGGGTTCGCACCGGTTAAACTGGTTACATGCACCCAGGCATCCACGTGCTGACCAGTGCGTATGGGCAACGGTTCTCGTTCGATCCCGGCAGTCTCGGCGTCGAACTGCTCGCCACCGGCGGGCCCGGCGCGGGCCGCCGGTGGGAGATCCTGCACCGGCCCGCCGACTTCGCGGACTGGTTGACCCGCACCCGGCTCGCCGCGCCCGTGCCGCTCACTGTGAGTGACCTCCGGATCGGGGCGGCGGATCTGGAGCGGGTCCGGCACCTGCGGGACACGTTCTGGTTGATCGCGCCCGCCATCGCCCACGGCCGCCCGGTCGACGCGGCCGCCGTGGAGGTCCTCAACGGCTATGCGGACGCCCCGCCCCGCTTCCGCGTCGACGCCGCCGACCTGGTCCGGCGGTGGGTCACCCCGGTCACCGGGCGGCAGGTGCTCGCCGCGTTCGCCCGCGACGCGCTCACCGTGATCGGCACCCCCGCGCTGCGCGACCGGCTCCGCGAGTGCGCCGGCGACCCGTGCCAGCTGATCTTCCTCGACACGTCCCGCCCCGGGAACCGCCGCTGGTGCTCGATGGAGCGGTGCGGCAACCGCAACAAGGCCCGCAGCCACCGCAACCGGCGCGCTACGCCGACCGTAACCGCGACACCCTGACCCGGCCCGCGCTACGCCGACCGTAGCCGTGGCGCCCTGATCCGGGACGCGCTACGCCGACCGCAGCCACGACATCCTGACCCGGGCCGCGCAGCGCCGAGGCGAACACCCGCCCGGCGACGGCTCGACGTACAGCAGCCCGCAGCCGCCACACATCCGGACGTGCGCCGCGAGCGGCCCGCCGAACAGCTCGATCGCGTCCCGGGCGAGCAGCGACAACACCTCCGGCACCCCCACCACGCCCCGCACGGCGGCGACGCCGTCGGCTCGCAGCTCCGGCACGGGAGGGGCGAGCACCGCGGCCGCGTTGAGCGCGAGCCGGTCCACGACACTTGTCGCCGTTTTCGCCACTGTACGAGCGGCGGCGCGACGCACGGCATGCCGCAGCGCGTGCACGGGATCGATGTCGGCCGCAGTCGCCACGACCGGGTCGAGCCCGGTCACCACCCCGAGCCAGCGGCTCAGCTCGTCCGGCCCGCTCAGCAGCTCCACCCGCCCGCGCCCGCGGTCGCCGGCCGTGTGCACCAGATCGAGCGCCATCCGCCCGCTGCGGAACCGCCGCGCCTCACCCGCGCCCAACCCGTCCAGCCGCGCCATCCGCCCACCCTAGCCCGCCCCGCCCGCCCAACGAGAAGCCTCTTCTTCCGGCCGGCACGGTGCGAAGGCGAAACCTTCCGCCACTCAGACGTTGGTCAATGCCCCGAGATGCCCCAGTTCTGGATCGGGTGTGTCGCTTCAAGGCGTCGGGCAGAGATGAGTGCGGCGCGGAAGGACCCGGCGCGGGGGGCGCCGGGTCCAGGGTGGCGCGGTCAGGCGGCGATGGTGGCGGCCAGGGCGCGCACCGTCGGCGACTCGTAGAGCGAGCCCACCGTCACCGGCGCGCCGAGGCGGTCGCTGAGGGCCTGGGCGAGCTGCAGCGCGCGGACCGAGTCGCAGCCCAGGCTGAAGAACGAGTCCTCCCGGCCGATGCGGGGGACCGCCAGGACGTCGGCGGCGGCGTCCGCGACGAGCTCCTCCAGGGGGCCCTCGGGGGCCGTGTAGCCGGCGCCGCCGGTGCCGATCGCGGCGAGGACCGCGGCCGGGTCGGGGGCGCCGCTGCGGTCGCGTTCGATGCGGGTCGTCACGCCGACGCGGGCGAAGATGCCCTCGCGTGCGAGGCGGGTGGCGACGGCGGAGCGGACGCGTTCCGGGTCCTCGCCGGGGGAGGGCACCACGGCGACCGCGATCGTGCCGCCGCGCAGCTGGTCCGCGGCCAGGAACGGCTTGATCTGCTCGTTCTCCGGGTCGGCGCCGATCAGCAGGTGCACGGCGCCGGTGTGCAGGGCGCCGAGCAGCGCCACGGTGCCGTGGGCGGGGTCGATCAGGGACAGGCCGCGGTGCCGGGCGGCGGCGACCAGGGGGCTGCCGTCGTTCATGCCGGGGCCGTCCCACATGCTCCAGCCGATGCTCTGCGCCCGGCGGCCGGTCGCCGCCCAGCGGTGCGCCCAGCCGTCCAGGACGGCGTTGGCGGCGGCGTACGCGCCGAAGCCGGTGCCGCCGAAGAGGCCGTTGACGGACGAGAAGAGCACGACGGCGGTGCCGGGGCGGGTCGCCAGGAGCCGGTCGATCGCGGCGCAGCCGCCGGCCTTCGGGCGTAGCATGCCGGCGAGCCACTCGGGGGACTCGGCCCGCAGCTCGTGCCGCGACAGCTGCTCCCACTGCGGCGCGACGGGAGCGCCGGCGAGGTGCAGCACCAGGTCCAGTCCGCGGCCCCAGGACGTCTCGGCGTCGGCGACCGCGGCGGCCAGGGCGGTGGGGTCGGCGACGTCGGCGGCGCGGTACATGACCTCGCCGATCGACGTGAGGATCTCCAGGGCCTCGCGGGAGCCGTCGTCGAGCCGCGACGCGGGGGTCCGGCCGACGATGAGCAGCCGCGCCCCGTGCCCGGCGACGAGGTGCTCGGCGACGGTGCGGCCCAGCCCGCCGAGGCCGCCGGTGATGAGGCAGGTGCCGCCGCGGGGCAGGACGTCGGCGGGGACATCGAACGCCTCGGGCAGCGTCGTGGTGCGCAGCCGCTGCACGAGCGGCCGGCCGTCGCGCACGGCGACCACGGTCTCGTCGTGTCGCATGCCCGCCAGGGCGGCGAGGTCGGCGTCGGTCGCGTCGGCGGGCGCGTCGATGAGCGTGATCCTCGCGGCGAGGCGCTCCGAGGCGGCGGTCCGGACGAGCGCCGTCAACCCGGCACGGTCCGGCTGGACCAGGTCGCCCTCGACGGCGTGGACGGCGCCGCGGGTGAGGACGGCGAGCTCGTCGTCGGGCCCGAGCGTCCGGGCGACGGCGAGGAAGTCGCCGAGCACGTCCCGGTCATCGTCACCGGAGGTGGCGTCGAACTGGACCTGCGTCGCCGGCCCGCGCTCCAACGGCGTGGCGGCGGGCTCCCAGACGACGGAGAGCGCCGCGGTGCCGGCCGGGTCCGCGGCGTCCGAGGGGCCCGTGGAGTCGGCGTAGCAGCGGTCGTCGAAGTCGCCGGCGCGCCAGCCGGACAGGAGCCGCTCCCGCTGCACCTTCCCGCCGTTCTGCCGCGGGAACTCCTGCTCCGTCACCGGCACCAGGTACGTGGGGCGCAGCGCCAGATCCCGGGACAGGGCCGTGCGGATGTCGTCGACGAGCGCCGGCACGTCGTCGGTGTCGGGGACGAAGAAGACGACCAGGGCGTCGGTGCCGGTGTCCTCGTCGGGCACGCCCGCGACGGCCGAGCACGCGGGTCGTACACCGGCGACCTGCTCAACGACGGCCTCGATCTCGTGCGCGGGGAAGTTGGCCCCGTTGACGATGACCATGTTCTTCTGGCGTCCGGTGAGGAACAGCCGGCCGTCGCGCAGGAAGCCGAGGTCGCCGGTGTCGAACCAGCCGTCGGCGGTGAAGCTCTCCGCGTTGGCCTTGTCGTTGTGGGCGTAGCCGTTCTGGACGGTCGTGCCGGAGATGTGCAGTCGGCCGACGCGCCCCTCGGGGAGCACCGCACCGTCCGGGCCGACGATCCGCAGCGCCACGCCGGGGATCGGCGCGCCGACCTCGGTGACGACGACCGCGCCGGGGGTGCCGGCGGGCAGCTCGCGCAGCGCGCCGTCCAGGGACGCGGGCACCAGCGCGATCGTGCCGGCGGCCGGGTCGTCGCGGTGCATGCGGGAGTACGTGACGCCGGACGACGTCTCCGACATGCCCCAGCAGGGCACCATGGCGTCGGCGGGCAGGCCGTGCGGCGCGAGCAGCTCCACGAACCGGCGGGCGGTGCGGGCGACGACGGCCTCGCCCGCGTTGCAGATGTTGGTGAGCGTGCCGAGCTTCCAGGAGCCGGCGGCGATCTCGTCGGCGCGCTGCGTGACGAGCGAGAACGCGAAGTTGGGCGCCCACGTGCAGGTGGCGCCGAAGCGGTCGGCGCAGTCGAGCCACAGCAGCGGTCGGCGGATGACGGACTCGGTGCGGACGTTGACGTGCTCGCAGGTGAGGAACACATCCCGCAGGTTGAACATGATCATGCCGCCGACGTGGTCGAGCGGCATCCAGTTCAGCGAGACGTCGTCCTGCGTGAAGCCGTTCGCGGCGATGGTCGCGTACGTGCGGGCGACGATCGTGCGGTGGCGGTGCTGCACGCACTTCGGGGTGCCGGTGCTGCCGGAGGTGAGCAGGTTGACGATGAGCGCCTCGGGGTCCGGCACGTCCCAGGAAGCCGGCTCCTCCGAAGGCAGTGTGTCCGCGGCGAGCACCCGCAGCGCGGGCAGCCGGTCGGCGAGGGATTCCACGCCGGACAGCAGCGCGGCGTCGGCGATGACCGGCGGCTTGCCGAGCAGCTCCCACGCGGAGGCGAGCTTGCGCACGGCGGCGTTGTCGGTGTTGTACTCCGGAGCCGGCGCGACCGCCGTCGGCATGAACCCGCCCAGCACGCACGCCCACCAGGCGGTGACGAACGTGCGGCTGTCGGCGCACTGCAACAGCACGGCGTCGCCGGGCGTCAGGCCGTGCCGGCGCAGGCCGCTCAGGACGCGGCGGGCCTCGTCGTAGAGCTCGGCGTAGGTCTGCCGGTCAGTGCTGCCGTCGGGGAGCACGTACGTGGTGCCTCGGCCGGGCGCGACGCGGGCGGCGCGTTCGAGGGCCTCGGGCAGCGTCGCCACGGCGTCGGGCGGCAGCACCGGCGAGGGGCCGTGCACGAGGGCGGGGCGGTCGGCGGGGATCTCCGCACCGGACGGGAGGCTGGTGGTGGCCTGCCCGCCGGAGACGCGGGACGCGGCGGCGCGGAGCTTGCGGTCGTACACGGCGGCGGCGTCCTGCACACCGGCGGCTCCGGCGGCGATCCGGGCGATGGTGTCGGTGGTGCTCACGGGGGTGTCCTTCCGTCCAGGGCGGCGGCGATCCCCCCGGCGGCCGCCGCGGTCAGTCCGACGATGAAGTAGTGGCCGCCCTCGACGGTCACGCCGGTGCGCCCGGCGGTGGTCTGCTCGGCCCAGCCGGCCAGGGCGGTCTCGTCGACCGAGCCGGCCGTGCCGCGGACCGTGGTGATCGGGACCGGCAGCGGCGGGCGGTGCCGGTGCCGGTAGTTCTCCCAGAGCGCGAAGTCGTGGCGCAGCACGGGAAGCAGGAACTCCAGCAGCTGCGCGTTGCCGGCGACCGCCGCGGGCAGCCCGCCACGGTCGCGGATGGACGCCAGGAGGTCCTCGTCCGACCGCAGGTGCAGCGGCGCCGGGGGCGGCGGGGCCTGCGGTGCCGGCTGCTCGGCGGCGATCAGCCGCTGCGGCCAGGTCCCGAAGCGCCGGCCCATCTCGTGCGCGACCTCGTGGGCCAGCAGGGCGCCGGCGCAGTGGCCGTACAACGCGTAGGGCATCGTCGTGTACGGCCGCAGCGCGATCGCGCACGCCGTGACGAGCCCCGGGATGCTGGCCGGCAGCGGCTCGCGGGACCGGTCCTCGTGCCCGGGCGGCTGCACCGCCATGACCTCGATCCAGGACGGCAGCAGCGCCGCCATGCCCTGGTAGACCGACGCGCCGCCGCCGGCGAACGGCAGGCAGACCAGCCGGAGCCGGGCGCCCTCCCGGGGCACCCGGCGCACCCACTGCGAGTCCGCAGTGAACGTGACCGTCGCTGTCGTCATGCCGCCACCTCCGCTGCGCTCCGGCGTCGGCCTGACCCGTCCCTGCGATGCTGATTCGCGGCTCCTCCGCTTCGCTCCGGCCCGCTCATCGCGCGTCCAGTTCGGCGGCGAGCTCGGCGAGCTCCTCGTCGCTGCGCCCCTCGACCGCCGCCAGGGCCTCGGCGAGGGCGTCGCGCTGCGAGCCCTGCGTGGCACCGGCGGCGTCGACGAGCGCGGACAGGCCGGACACGGTCGGGTTGGCGAAGAACTCCGCGATCGGCACCGCCACCCCGAACACCGAGCTGACCCGCGACGACAGCTGGATCGCCTGGAGGCTGGTGCCGCCGGCGGCGAAGAAGTTCACGTCGTTGCCGATGCGGGCGCCCAGCAGCGGGGCGAAGACCTCCTCGCGCATGGTGCGCTCGGTCGGCGTGCTGTTCTCCTCGTCGGCCTCGGTGAGCTCCTCGACCGCGGCGAACTCGACCGCGGGCAGCCGGCGCCGGTCGATCTTGCCGCTCGGGGTGAGCGGCACCGCCTCCAGGGGCACCAGGACGGAGGGCACCATCGCCGATGGCAGCCGGCCGGCCACGGCGGAGCGGACGGTGTCCAGTTGCAGCTCCCCGGCGCGCTCCGGCACCACGTACGCCATGAGCAGCGCACCGGTGCGAGGGTCGTTGGCGACCTCGGCGACCGCCTGGGCGACGCCGTCGACGGCCTGCAGCGCGGCCTCGACCTCGCCGAGCTCGATCCGCACGCCGCGGACCTTCACCTGCCGGTCGGCGCGGCCGACGAACTCCAGCTCGCCGTCGTCGTTCCACACGGCGAGGTCGCCGGTGAGGTAGCGGCGGGAGCCGGGCGGGCCGTCGGGGTCGGGGCGGAACCGGTCGGCGGTCAGGTCGGGCCGGCCGAGGTAGCCGCGGGCGACGCCGAGACCGGCGATGGCGAGCTCACCGATCGCGCCGGCGGGCAGGACACCGGCGCCGGCGGCGTCGACGACGTAGGCGCGGTGGTTGGCCATCGCCCGGCCGATCGGCGGCGACGACGTCCACTCGCCCTCGCACCGCTTGGCGACGACGGTCACGGTGGTCTCGGTCGGGCCGTAGCCGTTCCAGAAGCCGCGGCCGCGGGCCCACCGGGTGGTCAGCTCGCCGGTGAACGCTTCGCCGCCGACGAACGCGATCCGCAGGTCCGGGTAGTTCTCGGGGGCGAGCAGCTCCATGATGGCCGGCGGCAGGTCCACGACGGTGATCCGCTGCTCGCGCAGCACCCGGTCGAGCTCGTCGACGTCGCGACGCTGGTCCTCGTCCATGACGTACAGCTCGGCGCCGTTGAGCAGCGAGCCGAAGATCTCGAACACGGACACGTCGAAGCCGGGCGAGGCGAAGTGCAGCACCCGGTCTTCGGGGGTGAGGTCGAACATGCCCCGCACGGTCCGCACGAAGTTCGCGGCGTTGCGGTGCTCGACGATGACGCCCTTGGGCCGGCCGGTGGAGCCGGAGGTGTAGATGACGTACGCGGCGGAGGCGGGCGGCACGACGGCGGGCCCGCACCGGTGGCACGCCTCCTCGTCCTCCGGCACGCTCGCCGGGTCGGTGCCGACGACGATCCGCAGCGGCTCCGGGACCCGGCCGGCGGTGCCGGCGGAGACGACGACGGTGTCCGCCCCGGTGTCCTCCAGGATCATGGCGAGCCGCTCGTCGGGCTGGCCGGTGTCGATCGGGACGTAGGCGGCGCCGGCGCGCATGATGCCGAGGACGGCGGCGATCAGCGCCGGGCCGCGCTCCATGACGACGGGCACCAGGTCGCCGAGGCCGACGCCGGCGGCGACGAGCTGGTCGGCGATCCGGCACGACCAGTTGTCGAGCGTGCGGTACGGGACGCTGCCGTCCTTCCACCGCAGCGCGGTCCGTGCGGGGCCGGCCGCGACGACGTCGGCGAACAGCTCGTGCAGCGTCGTGTCGGCGGGCTCGCCGATCGGGGCGTTCCAGCGGTCCAGGACGTCCGTGCGCTCTTCGGCGGTGCCGAGCCGGGCGTCGCCGAGGGGGCGGTCCGGCTGGGCGGACAGCACTTCCAGGGTCTGCAGGAAGCGGTCCAGGAGACGGGTGGCGGTGTCGCGGCTGTACAGGGAGGTCGCGTAGCGGACGGCCGCGGTGGGCCGCTCGCCGCCGGCGACCTCCAGGGCGAGCTCGAACGTGCCGGCGCCGGCGTCGACCTGCTCGCAGCCGATGCGCACCCCGTCGGCCTCGACCGGGACGGCGGGCTCGCCGGCGTCGGCGAAGCCGATCTGCACGAGGGGCAGGCGGCCGGCGTCGGGCTCGACGCCGAGCGCGTCGAGGACCAGCTTGAAGGGCAGCGCCGCGGGCTCGGCGCCGGCCTCGCGGGCGGCGCGGACCTCGGCGACGACGGCGGCGAAGCTGTCGGCCTCGTCGAGCTCGACCCGCAGCGGCACCAGGTTGCCGCAGTCGCCGACGAGCAGGTCGGGGTCGAACGGGCCGGGGACGTCGGTGGGCACGCCGATGGTGAGGTCGCTGCGGGCGGTGTGCCGGGCGACCACGACGAGGAACGCGGCGAGCAACGCGTCCCGGCCGGCGTCGCCGAGCGGCGCCGGGATCGGCGCCCGGACCACGTCGCTGGAGAGGTCCAGCAGGCGCGGGCGGGGGTGGTCGGTGGGCAGCTCGGTGCCCTCCCAGCCGGCGAGGGCGCCGCGCCAGTGGTCGCTCGCGTCGCGGACGCCGTCCTGCCGGCACCAGTCGCGCTGCCAGCTCGCGTAGGCGCCGAAGTCGGCCGCCGGCTCCTTCCACTGCGGCGCGGCGCCGGCGACCCGGGCCTCGTAGGCGACGCCGAGGTCGCGCTGCAGCACGCGGGCGGAGCGGGGGTCGAGCACGATGTAGTGGCTGGTGAGCACCAGCAGGTGCCGCTCGTCGCCGGCGCGCAGCAGCTTGAACCGGACCATCGGGCCGGAGTTGAGGTCCAGGCCGCGGCGCAGCTCGTCCTTCACGACCTCGTCGGCACGGGCGCGCAGCCGGTCGCCGGTGCCGTCAGCGTCGACAGTGCCGTCAGTGACGTCTTCGACGTCGAGCCGGACGTCCTGCGGCGCCGGCTGCACGTGCTGGGTGCCCTGCTTGTCGTCGTCGGGGAACGTCGAGCGCAGCACCGTGTGCCGCTGTTGCAGGTCCGCCAGGGCCGCGCGCAGCGCCTCGGGCTTCAGCGGGCCCTCGATCGGGAAGGCGAAGCCGAGACCGTAGGCCCGGCTGCTGGGGGCGAACCGGTCGAACAGCCACAGCTGCTCCTGCCGGAACGACAGCGGGGCCGATCGGATCCCCGAGGAGACGCCCTCCAGGCGGGCCAGCAGCTCGTCCCGGCGGTCCCCGGGGAGCTGGCGCAGTCGACGAAGCAGTTCGCTCTGTTGAGGCATGCCACGGTCCTCCCAGTCGATTCATTACAGACTATACAGACTTCGCCGACTCTGCCATTCAGACTGCATAGTCGGCAGACGACGGGACCCCGGCACCGGGGGGCGTGCCGGGGTCCCGTCCTGCGGGAATACGCTCAGCCGGCCTTGAGCCGGTCCGCCAGCACCTGAAGAAGCGACGGTGGAGCCTCCAGGAAGCTGTAGTGCGTCCCGGACAGGAGCACCTTCTCGTAGGGCGCCCACTGCGGCCACCCGGTCATCAGGCCGTGCGGCACCTCGACGTCGGCGTCCCAGCCGATGCCCGTGATCGGGCACCGCACGGTGCCGGCCGGGCGCCAGTACACCCGGTTCGCCTCGACGTCGGCCTCCATGGTGTCGATGAACAGGTCGACGAGCTCCTCGGCCTGCGCGGCGCCGGCGCCCATCGCGCCCAGCAGCCCGGCGATCTCGGCGCGCAGCCCGTCCTCGTCGAGGCCGAGGAACCGCCCCCACGGGCCGTCCTGCGGCGCGACCTGGCTCGACATGAAGCACTGGTGCGGCGGCGGCAGGCCGCGCTCGCCGGCCTGGATGACCGTCTCGAACGCCGGCAGCGCGCCGCCGCAGTGCCCGAACACGGCCCACGGGCGCGCGGTGACGAGGTCACCGATGTCGTCGAGCATCGCCTTCGTGACGTCCTGGTAGGTGCCGAAGTGCGGCTCCCGCATCCGGTTCTCCCGGAAGGGGTGCTGAATCGGCACGACCTCGGCGTCGCCGACGGTCAACGGCCACGCCTTGTACATCGAGGCGCCGCAGCCGGAGTACGGCATGGCCAGCAGGAGCATCTTCGCGTCGGGGGAGGGCTCCCGCAGGAACCAGCGCCGCTGTTGCGCGTCCATCACACCTTCTCCCCGATCACCACGCCGTTCGCGCCCGGCGAGTCGAAGCGGACGGTCCGCACGTGTGCGCACCCCGCGTCGCGCAGCCAGCCGCTGTACTCGGCGGCGGTGTAGTTGCGGCCCCAGCAGCCGACCAGCATGTTCATGCTCATGAGGGCGGCGTCGGCGGGGCCGGTCTTGTCGTCGTCGACGAGCAGCTCGCTGATGAGCAGCGTGCCGCCGGACGGCAGCGCGTCCAGGCACGCGGCGATGATCTTCCGGTTCTGCGCCTCGTCCCAGTCGTGCAGGATCATCGACAGCAGCACCGCGTCGTGCCCGCCCGGCAGCGCGTCGTTGAAGAAGTCCGCCGCCGCGGTGCCGACGCGCCGCGACATGCCGGCCGCGTCGATGCGCCGCTGGGCGAGGCCGCACACGTGCGCCAGGTCCAGCACGGTGCCGTGCAGGTGCTGGTACTGGCGGCACAGCTCCAGCAGGGTGGCCCCGGCCCCGCCGCCGACGTCCAGCAGCCGCCGCACCCCGGACAGGTCCACGGCCCGGGCGAGGTGCCGCGCGGTGAGGGTGGAGAAGGCGAAGAGCCCGTCCCAGAAGGAGTCCGGCCGGTTGCCCTCCTCGAACATGTTGCGGTCGGGGTCCGGCACCGGCTTGGTCGGCGCGTCGGTGCGCACCGCCTCGGTCGCCTTGAGCCAGCCGGGCGCGGTGTACTTGGCGACCATCTGCACGTAGTCGGCGAAGTAGTCGGGGCGGCCCGGCACCAGGTACGTGTCCGCGACGGCGCTGTTGTGGTAGCGGCCGTCGCGCCGCTCCAGCAGCCCCAGCGCGGTGCACGCGGTCAGCAGGATCTCGGCCGGGCGTCCGGCGATGCCGGCGCGGCTCGCGAACTCGGCCGCGGTGGCGCCGCCGCCGGCGAGGATCTCGAACGTGCCGATCTCGATCGCCGCGGTGAGCGTCTGGGACCGCCACAGGCCGGTCGCCAGGTCGATCAGCAGCGTCGGCGGCGGTGCGGTGGTCACGTCGGTCATGTCAGCGCCCCTCCTCGGCACGGAACCGCACCGGCAGCCGGTCGTACATGATGTGCCGGCCGTTCTCGAAGTGCAGCTCGCTCGGGCCGGCGAGGTCGAAGACGGGCAGCTCGGCCAGCTCGTCCAGTACCGCGGCGAACTCCGCCCTGGCGAGATGCACGCCCATGCAGTGGTGGATGCCGTGGCCGAAGCTCAGGTGGTGGTGGGAGTTGCCGCGGTCGGGGTCGAACGCGTCGGGGTCCGGGAACTTCTCCGGGTCCCGGTTGGCCGCGTCGAAGAGCAGCACCACGCGGGCGCCGGCGGGGATGACGGTGTCCGCGACCGTGACCTCGCGGGTCGTGATGCGGGTGAACCGGTCGGTGGGGCACCAGCGCCGCAGCGCCTCCTCGGCGACGGCCGCGCGCAGCTCCGGCTCGCGGCGTAGCCGCAGCTGCAGCCCCGGGTCCCGGCCGAGGGTGTGGACCAGGCGGGTGATCGAGTTCATCGTGTTGTCGTGCCCGGCGACGCAGAAGCTGACGATGATGGAGTACAGCTCCTCGTCCGGCAGCGGCTTCCCGTCGCGCTCCATCGCGGCCAGCTTCGCGATGTAGCCGCCGTCGGGTTCGCGCCGCACCCGCTCGATCTCCTCGGCGAGGATGTCGTGGAAGGCGGGCCAGAACTTGCTCGCGTCCTTGTCGGTGGAGATGTAGGTCCACATCGTCTTCGTCGCCGCCCGGACGCGGCTGCGGCAGGCGTCGGACAGCCCGAACGCCACGCCCAGCACCTCGATCGCGAACGGCTCGGCGAGCTCGGCCATCAGGTCGCCGTGCCCGCGGGCCGCGACCGGCGCGAGCAGCCGGTGCGCCATCTCGCGCAGCCGCGGCTCCAGGTCGGCGATCGACTCGCGGGTCACCGGGGCGGCCATCCGGTCGCGGATCTCGCGCTGCGGCGGCGGGTCGAAGTCGATGGGGGAGAACATCGGCATGCCCTCGGCGCGCGGGAAGTGCACCCCGCGGGCCGAGCTGTAGGTCTGCCAGTCGGTGAGGGCCGCGCGGACGTCCGCGTAGCGGGACAGGATCCACACGCCGCCGTAGGCGGGGGAGTAGGTGACACCGCGGTCGCGGATCTCGCTGTTGACGCGCTGCGCGGTGTACGGGGTGTAGTCGGGGTCGTGATGGTCGAACGCGGTCACCAGCCTGTCGGTGGCGACATCCGCTTCCATGGTCGTGCCGGCATCCATGCCTGCCTCCAAGCCGGGTCGGTGGGCCCATGGGGGTTCCCATGGGCCCTTGACGTTCTTGGGGTCTCGTGTACGGGCAGCCGCGCTGGGCGCGCTACGGGGGTCTATCGGCGGCGCGGGGTGATCGGGGGGAGCGCGGGGGTCGCCGCGGCCTCGGGTGCGGCGCCGATCAGCCGCGCCAGGCCGCTGACGGTCGGGTCGGTCACCAGGTCGTTCATCTCGACGCGGGTGCCGAGGTCCTGCTCGATGTGGCCCTGCAGGCGGGCCAGCAGCAGCGAGTCGCCGCCGAGCTCCAGGAAGTGGTCGTCGGCGCCGACCTTCTCGACGTGCAGCAGGTCGGCGAACAGCCGCGCCAGCTCGGTCTCCGTGCCGGGGGCGGGCGCCCGCCAGGAGCGCGTGGGGCGGCCGCGGGCCCAGTCCGCAGGGGGGAGCCGACGGCGGTCGATCTTGTTCGACGTGTTCAGGGGCAGCTCGTCGAGCTGGACGAAGGCGACCGGGATCATGAAGTCCGGCAGCCGCTCCAGGGCGTAGTCGCGCAGCTCGAGGGGCGCGATCTCGATCTCGCCGGCTTCGGCCGTGAAGCACGCGACGAGCCGGCGCTGGTCGCCGTCCATCGTCGCGACGACGGCGACCTGGCGGACGCCGGGGTGCCGGCCGAGGACCCATTCGACGTCACCGAGCTCGACGCGGTGCCCGCGGATCTTCACGATGTCGTCGATGCGGCCGTGGTGCTCCAGGATGCCGTCGGGGCGGAACCGGCCCGCGTCGCCGGAGCGGTAGATCCTGGTGCCCCGCGCGCCGAACGGGTTGGGGCGGAAGCGGTCCGCGGTCTGCGCCGGGTCGCCGAGGTAGCCGAGGCTCAGGCAGTCGGAGTCGATCCACACCTCGCCGATGCCGTCACCGACCGGGGTCAGGCCGTCGTCCTCCAGCAGGTGCACGGTGACGCCCTCGATCGGGCGGCCGACCGGCGGCGCGGACCGGCGGTCGGCGGCCGTCGCCGTGGACGGCGTGCACCGCAGCGGCCACGGGTGGACGGAGTTGGCGACCTGGAAGGCCTCGAGGCTGCCGTACGAGACGGCGACCTCGAACGGCAGGTCCGGCGGACCCCACTTGTTGAGCCGGTCGCCGCCGAGCGTGAGCAGCCGCAGCGGGGTCTGGCCCGGCCACGGCAGGTTCTGCAGCACCTCGCCGACCGGCGTGATGACGAAGCTGAGCGTGATCTCCTCCTGCAGGAGCCAGTCGCGCAGCGCGGGCGGCGACGCGATCACGTCGTGCTCGCCGATGACGATCTGCGCGCCCTGCCAGAGCAGGCCGCCGACCTCGTGGATCGCGATCCCGGCGCCGGCCGCGCCCAGCCACGAGCCGCGGTCGGCGGCGGTGGTGCCGTTGATGGTGGCGCTGCGGGCGGCGCTGAGCGCCAACCACGAGTGTTGCGCGAGGACGATCTTCGCGGCTCCGGTGGAGCCCGAGGTGAACATGGCGTAGGCGAGCTCGTCCCGCCGCGCCGCCGGGCCGGGGTCCGGCAGGTGCTCGCGGGCCGGCACGCCGGCGTCGATGGTGACCACGGGCAGCCCGCCCGGGACCGGCGGCGTTGGGTTGCCGCCGCCCGGGCAGGGCGCCACGGGCACCCCGACCGGGACGGGCGGCACCTCGGCCGCGTCGGGGCAGTGCGCGACCGCCACCACGGCGGCGGGGCGCCCCGCCGCGATGGCCCGGTTGAAGCGCTCGACCGGCACCGAAGGGTCCAGCGGCATGCAGACGCCGCCGGCCTTCAGGCAGCCGAGCATGCCGACCACCCATTCGATCGAGCGGCCCAGGTACATGGCGACCATGTCACCGCGCCGCACACCCAGGACCGACAGCTCGTGGGCGAGCTGGTTGGCCTGCTGGTTGAGCTCGCCGTAGGTCAGCTCCCGGTCGCCGTGCCGGACGGCCGGCGAGTCCGGGGCGCTGCGGGCGAACCCCTCGATCCGGGAGACCAGGGTCGTCGTGCCTGCTCGGACGACCGGGGTTTCCTGCTGGGTGATCATGTCTGCGATTCCTCCCCTGCTTCTCAGTCGGCCGGTTCTCAGGCGGCCGGTTCTCAGGCGGCCGGGACGACCACTCGCTCCTGCTCCGGGACGTCGTCGATCAGCTTGTGCACCCGGCCCGCGAGGACCCAGAACACGGCGACCACGGCCAGCGCGGCGGCCAGGTAGAAGGCGGTCACGTTGGCGAACGCGACAGCGATCGCGCTGCCCAGCAGCGGACCGGCGGCGTTCGCGCCCCAGACGAACGGCAGGGCGACGCCACCGACGCGGCCCATCGCCTGCGGCGGCGTGGCCTTCTGGATCAGCGTCATCACACCGACGTTGCCGACCGGCGTGGTGAACGACGAGATGCCCTGCGAGATGATCAGGATCGTCACGGCCGTCGCGGTGTTGCCGAACTGGGCGAACGGCAGCAGCAGGAACGCGACCACCAGCATCGAGTGGGTCAGCAGCAGCGTGCGGCCCATGCCGAGACGCTCGTTGATCCGGCGGGACAGGATCGCGCCGAGGATGACCGGCGTGCCGCCGACACCGAGCACGAGACCGATCTGCGCGGCGCTGAGGTGCAGGTCCTGGTAGCCGAACACGATGATCATCGCGAGGACCATGGACACGGCCGTGTTGCCGAAGGTGGCCATCAGCGTCAGGTAGCGCAGCAGCCGGTTGCCGAAGGTCATCGACACGCCGCCGCGCAGGTCCTTGAGGGTCGCCTGTACGCCGCCCGGGCGGGGCTGCGGGGCCGGCTCCTTGAACTTCACGAGCATCAGCGAGAGCCCGGCGAACAGGTAGGTGACGGCGTCGGCGGTGATCGCCCGCGCCGCGCCGAGCGCGCCGACCAGCGCACCACCGGCGCTACGGCCGAAGATGAGCGCGACGGACCGGCTCAGCTGGGTCTTGGCGTTGCCGTCGACCAGGTCCTCCCGCGGCAGCAGCTGCGGCAGGTACGCCTGGTAGGCGAGCTGGAAGACCACGTCGAAGATGCCCTTGAGCACCGCCGCCACGTACAGGTGGGTGATGGTCAACCCGTCGAGGGCCCACAGCAGCGGCAGCGAGCCGAGGATGAGGAACCGGGCCAGGTTGGAGATCTGCATCATCATCCGCCGGTTCAGGCGGTCGGTGAGCACCCCCATCACCGGGGCGAGCAGCACGAACGGGATCCACTGCAGCGCGATCAGCAGACCGACACCGAGTGCGCCCTCACCGAACACCAGCACGGCGAGGGACGGCAGCGCGATGACGCTGATCTCGCTGCCCAGCAGGCTGATCGACTCGCCGCCCCAGACGAGGGCGAAGTCGCGGTTGCGCAGCACCGAGGGGCGGCGACCGCCGGCGGCGGGCGGCTTCCCGCCGGCGCCGGCCGGGCCTTGCGGCGTCCTGGGGGCGCCTTCCGGGCGTGCCTCGGCCCGCTCCGCCGGTGCGTGTGTCCTGTTTTGCGCGTTGGTTGAGGTCATGCCCCATGACTCCTCTGCGGGAATTCGTGCGAGACGCTCGTATTCCGGTGCGCGGGTCTGCGCGGCTGTCGGCACGAGTCTTCACCCACACACCACAACTGCCGACGGCCTCACCGTAACGCGACTCTGCAGACAGCGCATCTTGCGGGGCCAGAAGCCACCCGAACCGGTCACTTCGCGCGCGATTCGCACGCAGTGAGTTATCGTATCTCCATGAGAGACTGTGAAGACTTCATGCCCCTCGCGGTCATCCAGGAGCACTTCTGGTCCTCCGACGCGTCGGCGGCGGAGCAGGCCCCGCTGACCGAGTGCGTGGCGCTCGCCGTGCCCGGCCGCCTGGACCCGGACGCGTTGCGCGCCGCGGTCGGCGCGCTGCTGGCGCGGCACGAGGTCCTGCGCACCGCGCTGCGGCTGCACGACGGCGAGCCGGGCCAGGTCGTGCTCCCGGTGCCGGACCCGCTGCCCGTCACCGTGCTCGACGACCGCACCTCGGGCGACGACGCGCTCGTCCGGTTCGCCGCCACCGGGATCGACCCGTCGTCCGGCTGCGGGATCGCGTTCCTGCTGCTGCACGGCGGCGGTCCCGACGGTGAGGACGTGCTCGCGCTTGCGGTGCACCACATCGTCGCCGACGCCACCGCGGTCCGGTTGCTGCTGGCGGAGCTCGCCGCGGACTACACCGCCGCGCTCGCCGGGCGCCCCTCGACGGTGCCGGAGCCCGAGCTGCAGTACGGCGACTTCGTCCTCTGGGAGCGCGAGGCGCTGCTGCCGGCCACCCAGGACGCCGACACCGCGTGGTGGAGCGAGACCCTCCGCGACGCGCCCACCAGCCTCGACGTGCGCCCCGACCGGCCGCGCCGGCGGATCCGCCGCGGCGTCGGCAGCCGCGTCGAGCTGGTCCTGCCGGGCGTCGGCGGGCCCGCGCTGCGCGCCGCCGCCCGGGACCTGCACAGCTCGCCCTACGCGCTGTGCCTCGCCGGCTGGGCCGCCACGATCGCCCGCTCCACCGGCCGCGACGACCTGATCCTCGGCGTGCTCGCGGCCAACCGCGGCGCGCCGCAGCTGGAGACGCTGGTCGGGCAGCTGTCCAACACCGTCCCGCTGCGCCTGGACCTCGGCGGCGCCCCCGACCTGCCCGAGACGGTGGCCCGCTGCACGAAGCGGGTCGCGGCGGCGATCGAGCACGTGCGGCTGCCGTTCAACCGGATCGTGCGGGCCGCCGCCGCGCCGCGGCCGACCGACCGGACGCCGCTGATCCAGCACCTGTTCCTGCCGCGCGTGGACGCGGTCGGCGACCTGCGCTTCGGCGGGCTGCCGGTGCGGGTCCTGGACGTCGAGCGCGGCCGGGGCCGGTTCGACACCGTCGTGGAGATCGAGTTCTCCGACGAGCGGGTCCGGCTGTGGCTGGAGTACGACGGCGACCTCTACACTCCCGAAGGCGTCCGGGCGCTCGTCAACGACTACGCCCAGGTGCTGCGGCAGTGGCTCGCGCGGCCGGAGCTGCGGCTGCCGGAGCTCGACCTGCACACGCCGGAGCCGGCGCCCCTGGCCGGGGACGGCGCCGAGCGGGTGCGCCTGGAGCTGCCGGACGGCACGCCGGTGACGCTGACCCTCGACCGCTCCCGCGGCGCACAGGACTGGCCGGTGGTGACCGGCGTCGACGCCGGCCAGGAGCTGCGGCTGGCCGACGGGCTGTCGCCGCACCAGCCCACGGCGCTGCTGCTCGGCGGCGCGCCCACCGGGCTCACGGCCCGCCGGGACGTCGGCGGCCGCCTCGAGATCGTGGACGGCCTGCCCGCGGCTGCTTCAGTCGAATCCGGGCCGGCCCGCCCCGACGGCCCCGACCGGCTGCTCGACCTGATCGTCGAGATCTGGGCGCAGGCCCTGGAGAAGCCGGGCCTCGCGCCGGACGCGGACTTCTTCGAGAGCGGCGGGCACTCGCTGCTCGCCACCCGGCTCGTCGCCGACATCCAGGAGGCGCTCGGCGTGCGGGTGCGGGTGCGCACCCTGTTCGAGAACCCCACCCCGGTGGAGCTGACCGGCGCGCTGCGCGCCGCGAACCCCGAGCTGGACGGCATGCTGGAACTGGTCGCCGACCTGCCCGCGGACCTTGACGAGGCGCCCGACTCATCGGACTCCTCTTTGGAGGACGACGTGGTCGTCGAGGTGCCGCTGCTGTCCGGGCAGCGGCAGCTGTGGCTGGCCGAGCAGGCCGACCCGGGCTCGCTCACCCACACGATCCCCCTCGTGCTCGACCTCACCGGGCCGATGCACCCCGAGGCGTTCGCGGCCGCGGTCAACGACGTGGTCGCGCACCAGCCGGGGCTGCGGGGCACGTTCGTCGAGGTCGGCGGGCAGCCGGTACAGCGGATCCAGCCGCACACCGGGATCGACGTGCCGGTCCACGACCTGACCGGCCTCGACGACGCCGCGCGGGAGGCCGAGCGCGGACGGCTCGAGCACGACATCGCCTACACCGGCTTCGACATCACCCGCGGGCCGCTGCTGCGGGCGCGGATCATCCGCCTCGAACCCGAGCGGCACCAGGTGCAGCTGCTGTTCCACCACCTGGTCACCGACGAGGTGTCGATGACGCTGATCATGCGGGACCTCGCCGTCGCGTACGAGGCGCGGGCCGCCGGACACGCGCCGGCCCTGCCGCGCCACGAGGTCGGCTTCGCCGCCCTCGCCCGGGCCGAGCAGGAGCTGCTCGACGGCCCCGAGGGCGAGCGGCTGCGCCGGTTCTGGGCCCGCGAGCTCGCCGGCGCCCCGCCGCTGCGGCTGGACACCGACCGCCCGCGCGGCGACAAGGCGAGGTTCCGGGGCGAGTTCCTGGAGCGGCCCGTCTCCGCCGCCGCGGCGCGCACGCTGCGCGAGGTGGCCGCCGCCGGGCGCACCACGCCGTTCACGGTGTTCTGCGCGGCCGTCGGCGTGCTGCTGCACCGGCTCAGCGGCCAGGACGACATCGTCATCGGTATCCCCACGGCGAACCGGACCCAGCGCGGCGCCGACCAGCTCGTCGGGTGCTTCCTCAACGTGGTCCCGGTCCGGCTCGACCTGTCGGGCAACCCGCGCTTCGACGAGCTGGTGCGGCGGGTCGGCGCGGCGGTGCTGCGCGCCTACGAGCACCAGCAGGCGCCGTTCGCCGACATCGTGCAGACCGTGCAGCCCCGGCGGGTCACCGGCGTGCACCCGATCTACCAGGTCACGTGCGAGCTGCAGCTGGAGTCGTGGATGCCGGCCGACCTCGCCGGGCTGGGCTGCGAATACCGCTTCATCTCCCACGGCACGGCCCGCTACGACATGGCCTTCCACGGGCTGCTGCGCCCGGCCGGGCTGTCGGCGATGCTCGAGCTCAACACGGACCTGTGGGACCACGCGTCCGGCTACCAGCGCATCGACCAGGTGCTGGAGCTGCTGGCCGCCGTCGCCGAGTCACCCGCGGCTCCGATCGGGGAGCTCGGTGGGGTGCGCCGGTGATGGCGTCACCCTATGGTGTATGTCCGTTGCAGAGAGTCAACAGGCTGTGGCGACTGCGAGCCGCCGACCTGTCGAAAGCTTTACCAGGTCAGGCGGGGGTTTGAGCCCTCGGAGGGTGTCGCCTTTGGCGGGCTCTCAAGATTCGACCGCAGTATAGTATCGACAGGATAGCTGTGCCACTCGACATGCACCATTTCCTCGGCTCGCCCCGAGGTATTGCAAAGAATAAGGCGGACCACCATGGATTCCGATCAGGAGTACGTTGAAACGCACTACACGGTCAAGATCGTGGCCGAGAGCCCGGACGGCGACAAGCAGCCCGCCACCATCACGGCGCGGGTCCGGATCAACCAGAATCTCGAGGCGCAGGTCGTCGAGCTGTCGGTGATGGCGCCCGAAGGCGGGGCACTGCCGGTCAACGCCGCCCGTTCGATCGACTTCGACATGCTCGCCCGCTCGCTCAGCAGCGCCGTCGCCGCGACCGTGCTCAACGGGGCGACGCCGCCGGAGCCGGAGGAGCGGCAGGCCCGCCGCGCCAAGCCCGACCGGCCGTACCGGCGCATGCCCGACGCCGAGCTGGTCGCCGCGGAGCTGCGCCGCACCGGCAGCGTGGGGCAGCTCGCCCGGCACTTCGACGTCCCCCGCTACACGGCCCAGGCCTGGGTGGACCGGCTGCGGCGCAACGGGCAGCTCGAGTTCTTCGACAGCTGATCGTCGACTCTGCAGACTCCGGCAGACACTGGGATACTCGAGTGATGACCGTGGACAAGCTTTCGCAGCGACTCGGACCCTATGTCGAGCACCTCGGCCTGCAGTTCGAGGAGGTCGGCCCCGACCAGGTGGTCGCCGCCTGGTCGGCCCGCGGCGACCTGCTGCAGCCGCACGGCATCCTGCACGGCGGGGTGCACTGCGCGGTGGTCGAGTCCGTCGCGAGCGTGGCCGCCGACCGGTGGCTCGGCGACAAGGGCACCGTGGTCGGGGTCAGCAACACCACCGACTTCTTCGCGCCGGTCACCGCGGCCAACGGCCGGCTCACCTCGACGGCGGTGCCCATCCACCGCGGCGCCACGCAGCAGGTTTGGGCGGTGGAGACGGTCGACGCGGCCGGCGGGCTCGTCGCCCGGGGCCAGGTCAGGCTGCAGAATCTGCGCTGATCGGCAGCCCTTTCGGCGGGCTTCTCCCGAATGAGGGAACCCGCGCGGAACCCGGCCCGGCGGTCGAAGCGGCGGTCCTACGGTGCAGGCATCACCGCAACGACCGACGGGAGTCCGCCGCATGGACTGGCGCGCAGAGGTGCTCGACCAGCTCGACCTCTACTGGGAGCACAACCTGACGCCCGCGCTGGCCGGCCTCACCGACGACGAGTACTTCTGGGAGCCGGTCAAGGACTGCTGGTCCGTGCGGACCGCGGCGGACGGCCGCGCCACGCTCGACGGCGGGCACGACACCCCGGACCCGCCGCCGGTGACGACGATCGCCTGGCGGATGACACACGTCTCGCTGCACGTGCTGGGACTCCGCACCAGCGCACACTTCGGCGACGGCTCGCTGACGATGGCGACCGCCGAGCTGCCGGTGACCGCGGACGCGGCCGTCGCCGCGCTGAAGGGCCACTACCGCGACTGGCGCGACGCGGTGAGCGCACTGGACGAGGCCGCCCTGGAGCGCCCGATCGGCGAGACGGAGGGCCCGTGGGCCGACCGCCCGATGGCGACGCTGATGCTGCACGTCAACCGTGAGGTCATGCACCACGGCGCGGAGGTCGCCCTGCTGCGCGACCTCTACCGCACCCACTTCGCCTGACCCGTCCTCCGATCACCCCCCGGCGCGGCAAACAGCAGCCCTCACCGCCATCCGACGTCCGGAGCGTGCCCCGGATCTCCAGATGCGACACCGCCCGTGCGCATGAGCGCCGCCATGCCTGCTGCGGCCCTCCACTCTCCCGTGATCGAAGGACGTCCCGGGCCGTCCGGACGACCAGCTCTGTCCTTGGATCACGGTGGTGGGGCACCGAGCCGAGCTGCGGGTGCGGGCGGGAGATGCCTGGCGGTCGTGCCGGGTGGTGGGTGCGGGCAAGCGGTATCTGGACCGGCTCGGCGAACACCACGAACTCGTCGCCGGCGGTGGTGCCGGGGCTGGTGCCTGGGGTGGTGGGTTGCTGTTCCGCGGGCGGCGCAAGGGGCGGGCTTCGGAGCGTTACGGCCGCTGCCGTCTCCGATTCGCCGTGATCGAAGGACGTTCCGGGCCGCCCGGACAACCAGATCCGTCCTTCGATCACTCACTGCGGAGCACCGGGCACCGAGCGCCGAGCACCGAGCGCCGAGCGGCGGGCGCGGGTGGCGGTGCCGGTTGTGGTGGTCCGGTGTGTGGGCGGGGTCAGACGACGCGGACCGTCAGGCCGCTGACGCCGTTGGCCTTGCCCACGTGGGTGGCCTCCTTCTGGAGGTCCTTCTCGGGCAGGACGGCGCCGTCGAACGGGGTCACCACGAGGTCCTTGCCCTCGATCTCCCAGACGGCCTCGATCCGGCCGTCGACGACGACGATCGGGGAGATCCAGCCGGCGGTGCGGCTCACCTTGCTGCGGTGCTTGGCGTCCAGCAGCACGTCGTCCTTGGTGCCGGGGCCGAGGATGTACTGGTCGAAGTGGCCGAGCAGCTTGACGCCCTTGCAGTCGGCGGAGCCGGCGAGGTCGTCGGCGTGCTCGGTCAGGATCATCGCCTTGCGGCCCTCGACGTCGACCTCGGTGAGCTTGTCGCCCATGTCGGCGAACCACTTGCGCAGCTTCGGCTTGCTCGTGCTGTTGAGCGTCAGCCAGCGGTCGAACGTGTCGGGGCTGGCCGGACCGTACGCGCCGAGATAGGCCTCGATCGCGATGGGGGCGGCATCGTCGGGCTCGGGGACGCCCTTCCAGTCCTTGCCGAACTTCTTCGCCGGCGACGTGAACGTGATCTTGTTGCCCTGGTTGGGGCCGTGGCAGAGGGCGCCGCGCCAGGCGAGGGGCTTGAGCACCGAGCCCCACCCGGAGCGCAGCCGCTCCTCCATGCCCGCGAAGCGCTTGTCGGCGATGAGCTTCGTGACCAGCTGGTCGCGGGTGAGCTCCGCGCCGCCCTCGAGGATCTGCGACACCTCGTCGGTCAGCTCATCCACCTGCTTGGGGCTGACGCCGGACGCCTTCGTCCAGGACGGCTTGAGCCAGCTGCCCGCGGCGGCCATGAGCGACAGGAAGGCGCCGGCGTCCTGCGGGCGCAAGAGGTGCAGCGTGCCGCGCATCGCCCAGGTCTTCAGCAGCGTCAGGTCGGCGACGTCCCGGTCGACTGCGTCGCCGTCGGGTGTCGTCTGTCGCAAGGCGACGGCCAGCTCGGCGGCGCTCCACACCTGCGCCTGCACACCACACAGCCTGCCGACGATCTCGCTCGCGCTGGCCTTCGTGCGCGGGTGCACGAACTGCCGCTTCATCCGCCAGGTCGCGACCTGTTTCCAGGTGACGTTCACGGTGCCCCCTCTGCAGTCACCTCACCCTACCCCGGGCCGAAAGACACTGCACGAAAGGCGACAAGGCCCCCACCCGCTCGGGTGGGAGCCTTGTCGAGGAATCTCAGCCCCGGTCCGCCTGTGCGGCCTCCAGGGTGTCGCGTTTCGCCGCAGGTCGGCTCCAGCGCCGCATGATCGGGCGTTCGACGAGCGTGTAGAGCAGCCACGCGAGCACGAGGCTCGTGACGATCGTCAGCCCCGAGTAGGTCAGCACGGTGCCCCACGTGGTGGGTGCGTCGGCCGGGTTCGCGCCCCACGTTGGGGAGTGCCTGCCGATCCAGCCGTAGACGACCACGAGCCAGTGCACCAGGTACAGGGCGAAGGAGATCTCCCCCAGGAACACCATGGTGCGGCTGCCGAACGAGCTGCCGCGGCCGTCGATGTCGCGGGTGGCGACGGCGCCGACCAGGAACGCGAGCGGCAGCGCGGAGACGGCGACGAAGCCCAGGATCGGCGGCGTGGCCCCACCGGCGGCGATGAGCCCGATCGTCGCCACGATGACGGCGACCGGCAGCGGCCAGCGCTTGAGCCAGCGGCCGTTGATGACGATCAGCGCGGTGAAGATGCCGAGCACGAACTCCAGCATCCGCACCGGCGGGAAGAACGTCATGAACCACATGTGCAGCCAGGGCAGCCCGGTGCCGCGGTGGGTCCCGCCGGCGGGCAGCAGCAGCGCCACGAACGGCACGGCGCAGATCGCGGCGAACGTGATCCAGAAGCCGCGCCACAGCCGCTCGGGGCGGACCTTGCGCAGCAGGCTCAGCACGAACGGGAAGGCGAGGTAGAACAGCAGCTCGCAGGACAGCGACCAGGTCGGCGTGTTGGACCACAGGTTGAACAGCAGCTGCTGGTCGGGGATCCAGGCGTGCACCAGGAACAGCGTGGCCAGCGTGTCGCGGGTCGACAGCGCGTGCGCGGCGGTGGCCGCGAGCAGGACCGCCGCGACCAGCGTCACCAGGTGGTTCGGGTAGATCTTGAAGAACCGGCGGCGCCAGAACTGCGGCACGGTGTCGATGTCGCGGGCGACCCACGTCAGCACGAACCCGCTCAGGATGAAGAAGAACGACACCCCGACGGAGCCGAAGCCGTAGAACACGTGGATCACGAAGACCTGGTCCTTGGCGACGAACGGCAGCAGGTTGATGCCGACGTGGCACAGCACGACCAGGAACGCGGCGATGAACCGCAGGCCCGTCAGCGAGTGCAGCTTCGCGCTCGACCGGCCGGGCGCGGGCCGGTCGGCGGCCGGGGCCACGGACCGTGGCCCGCCACCTCCGGCGAGGTCCACCTCGGTGCTCGCCTCGGTGGCGAGTCCCGCTCTCGGTCGCATCATCGGGCACCTCCGTCTGAGTCGGTGGCGGGCGTCAGCTCGCCGGCGAGTTCGCGGACCACGGTCGCCTGGTAGAAGTTGCGCACCGGCAGGCGGCGGCCCTGTTCGGCCTCGATCAGGTCGATCACTTCCATTGCCGTCAGCGAGGTGCCGCCGAGGGCGAAGAACTCGTCGTCGGGCGTCACCCCCTTGTCGACCTTCAGCACGCGCTGGAACACGCTCTGCACGTAGCGGATCCGGTCCTCGTCGTGGATCAGGGCCGTCCCGGCCATCGTCATCACCTCGTCTTCCGGTCGGTGTTCTGGGTGTGGTCGAGCAGCCGGCCGGCGGCCTCCACGACCGCGTCGGCGCTCACCCCGTGCGCTTCGAGGGCGTCACGCTGGCCGGCGACCCGCGCGCCGGGCCGGCCGCGCACGGCGACCCGGCGGATGGGCACGGCGAGGTCGGCGGACACCACCTCGGCGACCGCGTCGCCCGCGCCGCCCTGCGGCCGGTGCTCCTCGACGGTCACCACGCCCGCCCGGCCGCGGCAGCCGGCGAGCAGCCCGTCGCGGTCCAGCGGGTGCAGGGTGTGCAGCTCGAGGACCTCCGCATCGATCCCGTCGCCGGCGAGGAGCGAAGCCGCCTCCAGCGCGAACAGCAGCGGCATCGCCCCGGTCGCCACGATCGTCACGTCGGTGCCCTCGCGCAGCGTCCGGGCCCGGCCGAGCCGGAAGTCGGGCGCGTCGCCCGGCGGCACCGGTGTCGCCGACCGGCCGAGCCGCAGGTACACGGGGCCGGGCAGCTCGTGCAGCTGCCGGGTGGCGGCGCCGATCTGCCGGCCGTCGCCGGGGACGACGACGGCGAGGTCCGCGAGCGCCCGGGCGACCGCGAGGTCCTCCAGGGCGAAGTGGGTGGTGCCGAAGTGCGCGGCGGACAGCCCGCCGTGCGTGGCGATCACCCGGACGGGCAGCCGGTTGCCGACCACGTCGACCTTGAGGAACTCGGCGGCCCGCATGGTGGCGAACGTGGCCATCGTGTGCACGTAGGGGATGAAGCCGCGGCGGGCGAGCCCGGCGGCGAC
The DNA here is from genome assembly GCF_040674675.1 of Dactylosporangium sp. NPDC049742. Taxonomy (NCBI): domain Bacteria; kingdom Bacillati; phylum Actinomycetota; class Actinomycetes; order Micromonosporales; family Micromonosporaceae; genus Dactylosporangium; species Dactylosporangium sp. NPDC049742. The sequence continues at coordinate 274,630 of NZ_JBFANF010000003.1, forward strand.
GGTCATCAGGTTCGCCTCGGCGATCCCGACGTTGATGTAGCGGTCGGGGAACCGCTCCGCGAAGGTGTTCTCCAGCCCGCCGGTGTCGGAGTCCAGGCAGATGACCCTGGGGTCCTCGACGGCGAGGTCGATCAGCGTGTCGCGGTACGCCGTGCGGGGATCCGGGCCGAGCTCCACCTCGGCGATCGTCTGCGTCATGACGGCTCCCCCTTCGCCGCGCGGGCGAGGGCCGCGAGGGCGCGCTGCACCAGGGCGGGCTTGAGCTTGGCGTAGTGCCCGGCGACCTTGCGCTCCAGGAACGGCACGCCGCGCCCCTTCACGGTCGTGGCGATCACCATGACCGGGCCGTCCGGCGACGGCTGCAGCGCCTCGTGCAGCGCCGCCAGGTCGTGCCCGTCGACGGTGCGCACCTGCCAGCCGAACGCGGCGAACTTCGCGTCGAGCGGCTCGAGCGCGACGCAGCCCTCGGTGCCGCCGGTGATCTGCAGCCCGTTGCGGTCCACGGCCGCGACCAGGTTGGGCAGCTTGCGGTGGCCGGCCAGCAGCGCGGCCTCCCAGACGCTGCCTTCCTGCAGCTCGCCGTCGCCGAGGACGGTGTAGACGCGCCGGTCGCCGCCGTGCAGCAGCTCGGCGAGCGCGAGGCCGATCGACAGGCCGAGCCCGTGGCCGAGCGAGCCGGTGGCGAACTCGACGCCGGGCAGGTCGTGCGCGGGGTGGCCGAAGAGCCTGCTGCCGGGCTGGGCGTAGCTGTCGAGCTCGTCGGCGGGGAGCCGGCCGAGCTGGACCAGCGCGCTGTAGAGCGCCGGCGCGGCGTGGCCCTTGCTGAGCACGAACGCGTCGCCGGGACGCAGCAGCCGCGCGTGCAGCACGGCCATCAGGTCGGCGCAGGACAGGCTGCCGCCGGCGTGCGCACCCTCGGGCCCGCCCGCCATCCGGATGACGTCCTGCCGGATCTGGTGCGCCATCGCCGCGACGGACGCCTCGTCAAAAGCGCCGTCACAAGCACTGTCAACAGCGCCGTCAGAAGCGCCGTCAACAGCGCCATCCTGAACGGCGGGGGAGTGCGGCGGGCCGGTCGTGGTCGGCGCGGCCATGTCTGGCTCCCTTCGGTGGGTGTGAATGTGTGCGTGGGTCAGCCCTTGCGGAGCGCCTCGCGCCAGCCGGGCGCGGGGCGCGAGCGGGCCATCTGGCGGATCAGGTCGAGGTGCCGCCACACCTTCTCGAAGGCGTCGGCGTAGCGGGCCAGCAGCGGCCCGGCCGCCGGATCGAGGTGGCGGCGTTGCAGGCACAGGGATCCGTCCACGACCGCGGCGGTCACGGGGAAGCGCTCGGCCACCCAGTCGAGGGCGTCGGCCTCGGTCATGCCGGCGGGCCGGAACGCGGGGTGCGCGGGCAGCGGCGCGACCTGGTACTGGGAGACCGGCACACCCTCGGCGCGCAGCGCCCGGTGCAGGGCGGCGCGCAGCCCGGTGCGGTGCTCCGGTCCGAGGCCGAGCGCCTCCGGCTGCGGCATCAGGCGCAGGATGTGCCAGGCGTGCGTGCGGCCGGCGGGGATCCGCGGCACGCCCAGCCCGGGCAGCTGGACCAGGCGGTCCAGGAACGCGCGGATGCCCGGCTCGCGCCGGCGGGCGTAGTCGTCGAAGCGGGCCAGCTGCGAGTGGGTGAAGGCGGCCGCCACGGGTGCCATCCGGGCATTGAAGGCGGCATGGTGGCTGATGTACGTGCGTGCCCCGACCGGCGCCCGTTCGCCGAAGTTGCGCAGGCTGACGAGCCGCTCGTGCAGCTCGTCGTCGTCGGTGGTGATGAGCCCGCCCTCGCCGCACGTCGGCAGGTTCTTGTGCGGGTGCAGGCTGAAGCAGCCGGCGGTGCCGAGCGCGCCGGCCCGGCGGCCCTCCAGCCGCGCGCCGTGGGCCTGCGCGGCGTCCTCGACGACCGGCACGTCCAGCCGCTCGGCGAGGCGGCGCAGCGCCGGCATGTCCGCGGGCAGCCCGTGCAGGTGGACGGGCAGCAGCGCCGCCGTGCGGGGACCGGTGGCCGCGGCGGCCGAGCGGGGGTCCAGGTTGTAGGTGCCGGGCTCGATGTCGCCGAACACGGCGGTGCCGCCGGCGGCGTGCACGGCGTGGGCGGTCGCGTTCATCGTCAGGGCCGGCACGACCACCTCGTCGCCGGGGCCGATCCCGCAGCCGCGCAGCGCGAGGTGCAGCGCGACGGTGCCGGAGGCGACGGCGACGCAGTGCCGCGTGCCGGTGGCTTCCGCCCACGCCGCCTCGAGGCGGCCGATCTCGGGCTCGCCGGGCGACGCGGCGTTCAGCGGACCGTCGCGCAGCACCCGGAGGACGGCCCGCTCGTCGTCCGCGGTGACGACCGGCCAGGTGCCGCCGTCGCTGTCCTTCGGCACGGCGCGGTCCCCGCCGAGCAGGGCCAGCTCCGCGGTCAGCAAGGTGTGGGTGGTCTCGGCCATGAACAGGCACCTCCGGACGGTGTGCTCGTCGGGTCGCCGCTCGGGAGGACACGCAAGGAGCAGCCTTTGTTGCAGACTATTCGTCGCCTCAACGTGCAGAGTCTGCAACAGTGTCGAGGGCCAGCATCACCCTGCACGCCGCGGTCCGCAACTCGATCACTGGCGTCTGCTCCAGATCCTGTTTGACAAAACGCGACGTGGGGAAGGGTCACAGAGTCGCCGGCGTGGATATTCCCAGCGATTTGCCGTGACCTGCGGGATGTCGCCTCGATGTTGCTTCCACGGCGTCTCTCGGGATGTGCGACCGTGAAGCATGTGTTAGCTTCTGCAGTGTTGGCCAAACAGTAGTCATACAATCTGCAGGAGGCAACTGATGACTGTTGCAACGACCGTGCAGTGCCCGCAGTGCGGTGGCGCGGTGGACGTCTCCGACGAGCTCATGGTTGCCGAGATCGTGATCTGCCAGCACTGCTCCAGCGAGCTGGAGGTGGTCACGACCGACCCGGTCGTGCTGGCGCTCGCGCCCGAGGTGGAAGAGGACTGGGGCGAGTAGCCGCCCGTTCGCCGGGGTGGTGGGTGCCTGAGGCGGGTCCCACCCCACGGCGGGCACCGAACACGCGACAAAGACTGCAGACGGAAAGGGGCGGCAGGGTGAAGGTGAGCGTCGTCGGCGCGGCCGGCTACACGGGTGGGGAGCTGCTCCGGCTGGTGCACGCACACCCGGAACTGGACCTGGTGCAGGCCGTCTCCCGCCGGCACGCCGGCCGGCCGGTCGCGGAGGTGCACCCCAACCTGCACCATCTCGGCCTGACGTTCCACCCGCCGCAGGAGCTGGCCCCGGTCGACACCGCATTCCTGGCGCTGCCCTCGGGAGCCTCGGCGGAGCTGGAGGCCGGCGTCGCCGAGCTGGCCGGCACGATCGTCGACCTGAGCCCGGACTTCCGGGCCGGCGCCAGCTCCGCGTCCGGCGACGTCTACCGGACCGGGCTGCCCGAGCTGTACGCCGATGAGCTGCCCGGCGCCGAGCGGATCAGCGTGCCCGGCTGCATGGCGACCGCCGCGATCCTCGCCCTGGCCCCGCTGAGCAAGGCGGGCCTGGTCGCCGGTGACGTGGTGGTGGACGCACGGACCGGCTCGTCCGGCTCCGGCGCCGAGCCGGGCCCGTCGTCGCATCACGCGGAGCGCGGCAACGCGTTCAGAGTCTACAAACCCGCCGGGCACCGGCACGAGAAGGAGATCGCGGCGCACGCCAAGGTCCGGGCCCGCATGACCGTGACGGCCGTGCCGTCGGTCCGCGGCGCGCAGGTCGTCTGCCATGTCACGCCGCCGGAGCCGGTCGAGCGCCGGGACGTGCTGCGGGTGCTTCAGCGGGAGTACCGCGACCGCCCGTTCGTCCGGGTGGTGGCCCGCAGTCGCGGGGTGCACCGGCTGCCGGACCCGCAGTTCCTGTCCGGCACCAACTTCGTCGACGTCGGCTGCGCGGTCGACGAGGACGGCGGCCGGATCGTCGTGGTCGCCGCCCTGGACAACCTGGTCAAGGGCGCCGCCGGCGGCGGCGTGCAGAGCCTGAACGTGGCGCGCGGCCTGCCGGAGGACGCCGGCCTGGAGTTCCCGGGCCTGCACCCGGCCTGATCCGGCACGGCACACGAAGCAGCGAGCAAGCACAGAGGAGGTGAGCGGGGCATGGCACAGGATGCCGGACACACCCACAGCGGGGTCATCGTGGTCAAGATCGGCGGCGGCTCCGACCCGGGACCGTTGCTCGACGAGGTCGCGGAGCTGGCCGCGGCCGGCACGCCCACCGTGCTGGTGCACGGCGGCGGCGCCGTCGCCGACCAGCTCGCCGACGAGCTCGGCATCGAACGCGAGGTCATCAGGTCACCCGACGGCACCCAGAGCCGGCGCACCGACCGCACCATGCTCTCGATCATCACCATGGCGCTGCTCGGACGGGTCAAGCCCGAGCTGGTCAGCGGGCTGCGGGCACGCGGCGCGCGGGCGGTGGGCCTGAGCGGGGCGGACGGCGGGCTGGCGACCGCGTCCCGCAAGCCGGCCATCCGGTCGATCAAGGCCGGCAAGACCGTGCTGATCCGCGACGACCAGTCGGGGCGGATCGAGCACGTCGACCCCGCACCCGTGCGCGCGGTGCTGGAGCGCGGCGACGTCCCCGTGGTGTCCCCGCCGGCCAGCGACGCCGACGGCAACCTGCTCAACGTCGACGCCGACGAGATGGCGGCCCGGCTCGCGGTGGCGCTCGACGCCGAGGCGCTGGTCCTGCTCACCGACGTCTCCGGGGTGTACGCCGACCCGGACGACCCGGGCAGCAGGATCGCCGAGGTCGGCCCGCAGCACCTCGACGGCGACACCGTCCGCGGCCGGATGCGGCACAAGGTGCGGGCCGGGCTGCGCGCCAGCCTGACCGTCGCGCGCGTCGTCATCGGCGCCGCGGGGCAGCACCGGCCGATCCGCCAGGCCCTGGCCGGCGGCGGCAGCTCCCTGCGCGAAGCCGGTAGCGGCAACGTTCTGCGCGAAGCCGGCAGCGGCAACGTCCTGCGCGAAGGCAGCGTCGCATGACCGCCGGCTGGGCCGTGCGCCGCACCCGCCCCGGAGTCCTGCGCGAGGACTACCCGGCGTGGCTGCTGCGCGCCGCGCTGAGCATCCCGTCGGTGTCCGGGCAGGAGCTGCCGCTCGCGGGGTTCCTGGCGGAGCAGATGGACACGCTCGGCTTCGACGCGCACGTCGACGAGGTCGGCAACGTCCACGGCGTCATCGGCCCCGGCGACGCCCCGACCGTGATGCTGCTCGGGCACATCGACACCGTCCCCGGGCAGGTCCCGGTCTGTCAGGTCGGCGACCTGCTGTATGGGCGCGGCTCGGTGGACGCCAAGGGCGCCTTCGTCACGATGATCTGCGCCGCCGCGCGCAGCCGGGACGTGCGGGTGCACGCCGTCGGCGCGGTCGGCGAGGAGGTCGCCGGCTCGCGGGGGGCGCGGCACGTGATGGATACCGTCCCGCGTCCGGACGCCGTGGTCATCGGCGAGCCGAGCGGCTGGGACGGGGTCTGCCTGGGCTACAAGGGGCGCATCGGCCTCGGGTACGAGATGCACCAGCCGCCGCTGCACACCAGCAGCCCGGAGCCGACCGCGGTGGAGCGCGCCGCCCGCTGGGCCGGCGACGTGCAGGACTACCTGCGCGGGCTGTCGCCGGACCCCGATCCGGACCCGGTCGCGTTCGGCGTCGCCGCCGGCACGCTGATCCGCCTGTGCGGTGACCTCGCCGACGCCGAGGCGTTCCTGACCTGCCGCGTGCCGCCGGGCTTCGACTTCGCCGCCCTGGAGCGCTTCGCCCGCAGCCGCACGCACAGCCGGATCTGGGTCGACGAGCGGGTGCCCGGGGTGACCCGCACCCGGTCCGACCCGGTGGTGAGCCAGCTGCGCGCCGCGATCGCCGCGCAGGGCGCCCGGCCGACGTTCAAGCGCAAGGCCGGCACCTCCGACATGAACACCCTCGACCCGTGGGGCGTGCCGATGGCGGCCTACGGCCCCGGCGACGCCCACCTGGACCACACCACCGACGAACACATCCCGATCAGCGAGCTGTACCGCGCGATCGACGTCCTGACCGTCGCCCTGCCCCGGCTCGGGCGCCAGCTGGCCGCGAGAACGCCCGAACTTCTGGAGGCATGATGCTGCTCGACGGGAACGTCGCCATGATCACCGGCGCGGCCCGTGCGCTGGGCCGTTCCCACGCGCTGACCTTCGCCCGGGAGGGCGCCGACCTCATCCTGGTCGACCACTGCGACCCGCAGGCCGGCCCGTACGAGATGTCCGGCCGCCGCGACCTGGAGGAGACCGCCGACAAGTGCCGGCGCTACGGCAGCCGCGTGTTGACCGGCGTCGCCGACGTGCGCGACCAGGCTGGCGTCGACAAGGTCGTCGACGAGGGCATCGAGGAGTTCGGCCAGATCGACGTGCTGCTCAACAACGCCGGCGTGCTGGGTCCTGGCGGTGTACGGGCGCACGAACTGACCGAGGAGCAATGGCAGCTCTCGCTGGACGTGAACCTCAGCGGCACGTGGCGCTGCTGCCGGGCCGTGCTGCCGCACATGGTGGAGCGCGGCGGCGGACGGATCGTGAACACGGCGTCGACCGGCGGCCGCGTCGCGTTCGAGATGTACGCCAACTACGTCGCGTCCAAGCACGGCGTGGTCGGGCTGACCAAGTCGATCGCGCTCGAGTACGGCCGGCATGGGATCCGCGCCAACGCCGTCAGCCCCAGCACGGTCGCCGACGACGCGGAGCTCGGCACCCGCAGCACCCGCGCGGTCGCCGAGTCGCTGGGCTCGGGCCTGGACGACTACGAGCGCCAGTCGGCGTCGCTGCACGCGCTCGGCCGCCTGGTGACCGCTTCGGAGGTGTCGGCCGCCTGCCTGTGGCTGGCGAGCCCCGACTCCGGCGGCGTCACCGGCACCGAACTGGTGGTCGACGGCGGCTTCACGGCCCGCTGACGCACGACGTCCCCGAACGGAACCAGACGGACAAGGAGTTGCCTGCCATGGACCAGCAGACCGACGTGCAGACGCGGCCGGACGCCACCCCGGACGCCGCGCCGGCCGACCTGGCCGCGTTGCGGTCGAAGCTGGCCGCGCTGCCCGCGCAGAAGCGCCGGCTGGTGGAGCGGATGCTGGCCCGTCAGGGTGCGGACCTCGGGATCACCCGCCGCGCCGCCGGCAGCGACGAGGCACCGTGCTCCTTCGAGCAGGAGCGGCTGTGGTTCATGTACGAACTGCTCACCCGCCGCGAGATCTTCCACGTCCCGGTCGCGCTGCGCATCGACGGCGACCTGCACGCCGAGTCGCTGCGCAGGGCGCTGCAGCAGCTCGCCCTGCGGCACGAGTCCCTGCGCACGGTCTTCCGGCAGCGCGACGGCAAGCCCTACCAGCTGGTCCTGGACCGGATGACGCTGCCGCTCGACGAGGTCGACTGCACGGGCGAGGAGGACCCGGGCGGCACCGCGCGGCGGCTCGCCTCCGGCCTGGTCGTCGAGGACTTCGACCTCGCCGAGGGGCCGCTGGTGCGCTGCACCCTGTTCCGCATCGACGACACCACCCACCTGCTCGCGCTGGTCCAGCACCACATCGTGTCCGACAACTGGTCGCTGGGGATCCTGCTGGACGACCTCGGCCGGCTCTACGCCCGGGAGCGCGGCGTGCCGGTGGAGCTGGCCCCGCTCGACGTGCACTACCCGGACTTCGCCGAGTGGCAGCGGGCCACGGTCGACGGCGCGTCGATGCAACGGCTGCTGGAGCACTGGCGCGAGCGGCTCGACGGCGCCCCCGAGGCCCTCGACCTGCCCACCGACCGGCCCCGTCCCGCGATCCGCGGCAGCCAGGGACAGTTCCAGCACGTCCGGTTCGGCGCCGACCTCGTCCGGGGGCTGCGCGACCTCGCCAAGCGGCACGACACCACGCTGCTCGGCGCGTTCCTCGCCGGCTACATCGCCTTCCTGTCCCGGCTGGTGCGCTCGGAGTCGCTGGTGGTGGGGGTACCGGTGGCCGGCCGCCCCCGCGCGGAGACGCAGCGGATGATCGGCTACTTCCTGAACTGGCTGCCGATCCACGTCCGGGTCGGGGACCGGCCGGACCTGAACACCCTGGTCCGCCGCACCGGCGCGGCGCTCGGCGAGGCCCTCGGCCACCAGGAGATCCCGTTCGACATGCTCGTCCGGGAGCTGCAGACGTCGCGCCGCCCCGGCGTGACCCCGATCTTCCAGACCTCGTTCTCGCTGCGCGACGGCGCGCCCACCCCGCCGAGGATGCCCGGGGTCGAGGTGTCCTTCGCCGAGCTCGACGGCGGCGCGACGCACTACGACCTGATGGCCGAGCTGTGGTGCGAGGGCGACGAGGTCGTCGGCTACCTGCCCTTCGACGACGAGCTGCTCGACGCGTCCACGGTCGCGCGCTGGGCCCGCTGGCTGGAGACGCTGCTGCGGGCCGGCCTGGCGAACCCGGACGTCCCGGTCGCCGACCTGGAGATCCTCGCCGACGGCGAGCCGGCCGTCATCCCGGCGCAGGGGCTCACCGCCGCTCCCGCGCACGAGACCCTGCACGGCGCGTTCGCCGCCCAGGCCGCGGCGCGGGCCGGCGCGGTCGCCGTCGCCGACGACCAGGACCGGCTGACCTACGCGGAGCTGGCCGGCCGGGCCAACCGGATCGCGGCCGCCCTGCGCGAGCGCGGCGAGGGACCGGGCAGCATCGTCGGCCTCGTCCTCGACCGGAGCGTGGACCTGCCCGCCGCCGTCCTCGGCGTGCTCCAGGCGGGTGCGGCGTACCTGCCGATCGACCCGGACAACCCCGCCGACCGCACCGCCGACCAGTTCGCCGAGTGCCGGGTGAGCACCGTCCTCGTCACGCCCGCGACCGGCAAGGCGCCCGCGCTCGGCGACGACGGGCCGCGCACCCTCGTGCTGGACTGGGCCGAGCTGCCCGAGGCGCCTGACCCGGTCACCGTCGACGTGCCGGCGTCTGCTCCGGCGTACGTGATCTACACGTCCGGCTCCACCGGCAAGCCCAAGGGCGTCCTCGTCGCGCACGAGCACGTGCTGCGGCTGCTGTCCGCCTGCGACGAGCACATGCGCTTCGGACCGGACGACGTGTGGACGCTGTTCCACTCCTACGCGTTCGACTTCTCCGTCTGGGAGCTGTGGGGGGCGCTGCTGCACGGCGGCCGGCTGCTCGTGGTGCCGCAGTGGGCGACCCGCGCGCCGGACGTGTTCGCCGAGCTGGTGCAGACCGAGGGCGTCACCGTCCTGAGCCAGACGCCGTCCGCGTTCGGCCAGGTGAGCGCGGCGCTGCTGGACCGCCCCGAAAAGCGCACCGCCCTGCGGTACGTCGTGTTCGGCGGCGAGGCGCTCAACCACGCCGCGCTGCGCCCCTGGATCGCCGCGCACGGCGACGCCCAGCCCGAGCTCATCAACATGTACGGCATCACCGAGACCACCGTGCACGTCACCTACCGGCGGGTGCGGGAGGCGGACCTGGCCGAGACCGCGTCGCTGATCGGCCCGCCGCTGCCGGACCTGTCGCTGTACCTCCTCGACGGCTCGCAGCACCCCGTCGGCCCCGGTGTCCCCGGCGAGATCTTCGTCGGCGGCGACGGCGTCACCCAGGGCTACGTCGCCAACCCGGCGCTGACCGCGCAGCGCATGCTGCCCGACCCGTTCAGCGGGCGGTCCGGCGCCCGGATGTACCGCAGCGGCGACCTCGCCGTGCGCCGCGACGACGGCGAGTTGCTGTACCTCGGCCGCGGCGACGACCAGGTGAAGGTGCGTGGCCACCGGATCGAGCTCGGCGAGGTGCAGGCCGCCCTGGCCGCCCTCGACGACGTCGCCAGGGCCGCCGTCGTCCTCGAACGCGACCGGGTCGGCGCCGCCACCCTCGCCGGGTACGTCGTGCCCGCCGGCGAGGCGAGCCCGAGCGGCTCCGCGATCCGCCGCGCGCTGCTGCGGACCCTGCCGGAGTGGATGGTGCCGGCGACGGTCACCGTGCTGGACGAGCTGCCGCTGACCCGCAACGGCAAGCTCGACCGGCAGGCGCTCGCCGGCCGCCACGACCAGGGCGCGAGCACCGGCCCGCGCGGCGGGACGCCGGCGGACGGGACCGCGAAGGAGCTCGCCGCGATCTGGCAGGACCTGCTCGGCGTGCCCGCGGTCGGCACCGAGGACAACTTCTTCGAGCTCGGCGGCCACTCGCTGATGGTGATGCACATGGTCGCCCGGATCCGCACGTCGCTCGGCGTCGACATGCCGATGGAGACCCTGTTCCGCACGCCGCAGTTGCAGCCCCTCGCCGACGCCGTCGACGAGGTCCGCGCCGGCACCACCGTGGCCTCCGCCGCCGGTGCCGGCGACGACATCGCCACCATGCGCGCCGAGATCGCCGGGCGGGTCGCGGGGATCCCGCGGCCGGGGGAGCGCCTCCTTGCCGACCCCGGCGTCGTGCTGCTCACCGGCGCGACCGGGTTCGTCGGCCGGTTCGTCCTCGCCCGGCTGCTCGACGGCGGCGACTGCGCGCGGGTCGTGTGCCTGATGCGCGGCGGGGAGCGCCGCCGCGACGACCTGGTCGACGGGATGACCGCCCTCGGGCTGTGGCGCCCGGAGCACGCCGCCCGGGTGGAGCTCGTCGACGGCGACATCGCCGCGCCGCGGCTCGGGCTGTCCCGCGCCGACCACGACCGGCTCGCCGCCGAGGCGGGGCGCATCGTGCACACCGCCGCGTGGGTCAACCACGTCTACCCGTACGAGCAGCTGGCCGCCGCCAACACGCACAGCCTGGCCGGCCTGCTCGAACTGGCCGCCGCCGGTCGCCGCGCCGCGCTGACCGTGGTGTCGACCAGCTCGGTGTTCGACTCCGCCGGCTACCCGGCCGGCGGGACCGTGCCGCCCGGCCCGCTGCACACGCTGCCGTCGGCGGCGAACGGCTACGTGCGCTCCAAAGCGGTCGCCGAGCTGTACCTCGAGCACGCCGCCGAGCTGGACGTGCCCGCCGCGGTGGTGCGGATCCCGAGCGTCTTCGGCGACCAGGAACGCTTCCAGATCAACGCGGCCGACGCCGTGTGGAGCTGGTCGCGGGCGATGATCGAGACCGGTCAGCACCCGGAGAGCTTCGCCCTGGAGGGCAACGAGCTCTTCCAGGCGCTGCCCGCCGACGCCGCCGCGGAGGCGGTGCTGCTGGCCGGCGACGGCCACGTCACGGCGGGCGCCCGCTACGTCGACGCCGTCCCCGCGACCGTCGGCAGCACCCGAGACCTGGTGGACGCGATCCGCGCCGCCGGACACGAGCTGCGGTCCTGCCCGGACCGCGAATGGTACGAGCGGGTGGCGGGCCTGGACCCCGACCGGGTCTGGGTGGCCGGCATCGCCGGCCCGGTCGCCGCCCAGCTGGCGGCGGACCCGTCCGCCGCCGCGCCCCGGACGCTGCGCCGCTGCACCGCCCCTTCCGGTGCGGGCGAGCTGAGCGAGCTGCTGCGGACCCGGGCGCTGCACACCCCGGCGCACCTGGCCGGGTACATCCGGACGCTCGACGCTTCCTGAGCGTCCCGAGCGTCCCGAACTGCCGGCCGGGGACACGTGTCCCCGGACCGGAACCACACGGAACGGACCGGGAGGATGCCCAGCCCCTGCACGGCCGAAACGGACGAGACCGAAACGATGGGAGTGACAGTGAGCACGGACGAGCGCACGTATCTCGTGGTGCGCAACCACGAGGACCAGTACTCGATCTGGCCCGCCGGGCAGGACGTCCCGGACGGCTGGGCCACCGAGGGCTTTGACGGCCCGAAGGACGACTGCCTCGCGCACATCGCCGAGGTATGGACCGACCTGCGCCCGCTGAGCCTGCGCCGCGCGGTCGTCGCCGAAGGAGGTGTTCACGTTGGCTGAGATGGTGCACACGCCGGAGACCACGAACCCCGAAAACACCGAAGAGCCGCTCGCGGTGATCGGCATGAGCTGCCGCTTCGCCCCCGACCTCGACACACCCGGACAGCTGTGGGAGTTCCTGCGGGCCGGGCGCAGCGCCGTCGGCGAGATGCCCGCCCGGCGGTGGGACCCCTACGAGGCCGACCCGAAGAGCCGCGCGATCCTGCGCCAGACGACCCGCAAGGGCTCGTTCATGCAGGACATCGAGGGCTTCGACGCGGAGTTCTTCCAGATCACCCCGCGCGAGGCGGAGTACATCGACCCGCAGCAGCGGATCATGCTGGAGATGGCCTGGGAGGCGCTGTGCGACGCCGGGCTGCCGCCGACCTCGCTCGCCGGCACCGACGCCGGTGTCTACGTGGCCGCGAACACCAACGACTACGGCCGCCGGCTCCTGGAGGACCTGGACCGCACCGGCGCCTGGGCCGTGAACGGCACCACCTTCTACGGCATCGCCAACCGGATCTCGTACTTCCTCGACGCGCACGGGCCGAGCATGGCGGTCGACACCGCGTGCGCCGGGTCGCTGACCGCGCTGCACGTCGCGTGCCAGGCCCTGCGCACCGGCGAGACCAGCGTCGCGATCGTCGGCGGCATCAACATCATGTCGTCGCCGGCGCTCGTGGTGGCGCTCGACGCGGCGTCCGCGACGTCGCCGGACGGGCGCAGCAAGGCGTTCGACAAGGCCGCCGACGGCTATGGCCGCGGTGAGGGCGGCGGCGTCGTCGTCCTCAAGCGCCTGTCCGACGCCGTCGCTGACGACGACCCGATCTACGGGCTCGTCATGGGCAGCGGCGTGTTCCAGGACGGCCGCTCCGACGGCATGATGGCCCCCAACAGCGAGGCCCAGCAGCGGATGCTGCAGGAGACCTACGAGCGGGCCGGCATCGACCCCAACACGGTGCAGTACGTCGAGGCGCACGGCACCGGCACCCAGCTGGGCGACACCGCCGAGGCGAAGGCCATCGGCAGCGTCTTCGGCCCCAGCCGGGACAGCGACGACCCGCTGTTGATCGGCACCCTCAAGCCCAACGTAGGGCACGTCGAGGCCGCCTCCGGCATCGCCGGCGTCATCAAGGTCCTGCTCGGCATGCAGCACGGTGAGCTGCCGCCCAGCCCGCACGAGGAGGTCAACCCCGAGCTGGGCCTGGACGACAACCGGATGCGCCTGGTCGGCGAGCCGACGCCGTGGCGCGCCGGTGCGCACGGCCGCCGCGCCGGTGTCTCCAGCTACGGCGTGGGCGGCTCGATCGCGCACGCCATCCTGCAGCAGGCCCCGGCGACCCGCCCGTCCGCCAACGGCCACGGCGGCGACAGGACCGCCCGCCCGTGGGTCTTCCCGCTCTCGGCCGCCTCGGAGCAGGGCGTGCGCGGGCTGGCCGGCGCGGTCGCCGACTGGGTCCGCACCAACCGCGGCACCGACCTCGACTCCCTCGCCCACACGCTGACCGAGCGCCGCTCGCACCTGGCCCGCCGGGCCGCGGTGGTGGCCGCCGGCGTCGACGAGCTCATCGAGGCCCTCGACGCGCTCGCCGACGGCGAGCACACGCCCGACGCCGTCACCGGTGCCGCCCGCACGTTCGGTGACAGCGGCGCCGGCGGGCCCGTCTGGGTGTTCTCCGGGCACGGCGCGCAGTGGGCCGGGATGGGCCAGGAGCTGCTCACCACCGAGCCGGCGTTCGCCCGCGTGATCGACGAGCTGGGCCCGGTCTTCGCCGAGGAGCTGGGCTGGGCCCCGCGCGAGGCGATCGACGCCGGCGGCCCGTGGACGGTGACCCGCACCCAGGCGATGACCTACGCGATGCAGGTCGCGCTCGCCGAGGTGTGGTCGGAGCTGGGCCTGGTCCCCGGCGCGATCATCGGGCACTCGGTCGGTGAGATCGCCGCGGCCGTCGCCGCCGGCAGCCTCGACCGGATCGACGCGGCGCGCTTCGCCTGCCGGCGGGCCAAGGCCCTCGAGCAGGTCGCCGGGCAGGGCGCGATGGCGATGGTGCCGATGGCGTTCGCCGACGTCGAGCAGCGGCTGGCCGGCCGCGACGGGGTCGTCGCCGGCATCGCCGCCAGCCCACTGTCCACAGTGGTCTCCGGCGACATCGACGCGGTCGAGGCGTTCGTGGCGGAGCTGTCGGGCGAGGGCATCCAGGCCCGCAAGGTCAACACCGACGTCGCCTTCCACTCCCCGCACGTGCGGGGCGAGGTCCTGGCGGAGGTCGGCCGGGCCGCGGCACAGCTGCACGCCCGCACGCCGCAGGTGACGCTGTACAGCACGGCGCTGGCGGACCCGCGCTCCGGCGCCGCCCGCGAGGGCGACTACTGGGCCACGAACCTGGCCGACCCGGTGCGCTTCCACCAGGCCGTGCGGGCCGCGCTCGACGACGGCGCCCGGGTGTTCCTGGAGGTGTCCTCGCACCCGGTCGTGGCGCACTCGATCAGCGAGACCGCGATCGACGCCGGCGTCTCCGACGCGCAGGTCGCCATCACGCTGCGCCGCGAGCAGCCGGAGCAGCGCACCGTCCTGACCAACCTGGCCCGCCTGCACTGCCTGGGCAGCCCCGTCCGCTGGACGTACGCGGGCGAGCTCGTCGACGTGCCGGCCGTACGGTGGCAGCACAAGCCGTTCTGGATCTTCCCGGACACGCCGTCCGAGCACGCGGGCGTCGGCCACGACCCGGAGAAGCACACGCTGATCGGCGGGCACACCACCGTCGCCAGCGCCCCCGTGCAGCGGGTCTGGCAGACCGAGCTGAACATGGACAACCGGCCCTACGCGCAGTCGCACAAGGTCGTCGGCGTGGAGACCGTGCCGGCCTCGGTGGTGCTCAACTCGTTCATCGGTGCCGCCGCCGGCGACGGCGACGTGCCCTACGGGCTGCGCGACATCGTGTTCCGCATCCCCCTCGCGGCGCACCCGACCCGCATCGTGCAGGTCGTCATGGAGCAGGACAAGGTCCGGCTCGCCAGCCGCATCAAGCGCGAGGACGGCGCCGGCGGTGCCGGTGGCGGCGTCCGGGACGACGAGTGGCTGACCCACACGACCGCGACCGTCGTGCCGGAGCCCGAGGTCGGCACCACGCCGCTGGAGGACGTGGACACGATCCGCGCCCGCTGCCCGGTGTCGTGGACGTGGGCGAAGGTCGACGGCATCTTCCGCGCGATGGGTGTCGACGGCTACACGTTCCCGTGGGTCGTCGAGGAGCTGCTGCGCGGCGAAGACGAGCAGATCGCGACGGTCACCGTCGACCACACGCCGAAGCTGCACCCGTCGAGCTGGACCGCGGTCGTCGACGCCGCCCTCACCGCCAGCGGCGTGCTGGTGATGACCGAGGACTCGACCGTGCTGCGGACCTGCTCGCACCTGGAGTCGCTGCAGTTCAAGGGCGCGCCGCCGGCGCGGATCTTCGTGCACACCACGCGGGACCCGCGCACGCCGGACACCATCAACATGCAGGTGGCCGACGAGACCGGCACCGTCGTGTGCGAGGCCCGCGGGCTGCGCTACGTCAAGGTGCAGGACATCGGCTCCGGCGCGGTCGGCCCGCGCGACCTGGTGCAGGAGCTGAGCTGGGAGCCGGTCGAGGTGCGCGCCGACGCGCCGCAGCCGCGGCAGGCGCTGCTGCTCGGGCAGCCTGAAGGCGGATCCGCGCTCGTCGACGCGCTCAACGCCCGCGGTGTCGAGACCCGCGCGACGACGGACCCGGCCGCGATCGGCGACGGCCTGCTGGCCGGCGGCGACGTGGTGATCGTGGCCCCGCCGGCGCTGCTGCCGGACGAGGCGCCCGAGCGGGCGGCCCGCCGCTGCGCGCAGGCGCTCGTCGACGCCGTCCAGCGGGTCGCCGCGATCGAGGACGAGCAGAAGCGGCCCACCATCTGGGCGCTGACCCGCGGGGTCCGGCAGGGCGGCACGGAAGGCGCGCTGGCGCACGCCCCGCTGTGGGGCGCGGGCCGGATCGTCGCCGGTGAGCGGCCCGACCTGTGGGGCGGCACCGTCGACGTGGACGGCGACACCGATCTGGCGTCGGTCGCCGGTGTCATCGGTGCGCTGCCGCCCAACGAGGACGTGCTGTCCAGCACGGCGGACGGGCTGTTCGCGGCCCGGCTGCGCCGGCTGGAGCGGCCCGCCGAGCGGGAGCCGGTGGACTGTCGTCCCGACGGCACCTACCTGGTCACCGGTGGTCTCGGCGCGCTCGGTCTGGAGGCCGCGCGGTATCTGGTCGAGCAGGGCGCCCGCCGCCTGGTGCTGGTCGGCCGCCGCGGGCTGCCGCCGCGCTCGGAGTGGGACGGCGTGACCGACCCGGCCGTGGCCGGCCAGATCGCCGAGGTCGTCGCCCTGGAGGCGGCGGGTGCCACGGTACGGGTGCTGCGGCTGGACATCTCCGACCCGGAGGCGACCGCCAAGGCCCTCGACCCGGGCTCGCTGGACATGCCGGCCGTGCGCGGCATCGTGCACTGCGCCGGTGTCGTCTCCGACGCCCTGGTGGAGAAGACCGGGCCGGAGAACATCGACACCACCATGGGGCCGAAGGCCGACGGCGCGATGGTCCTGCACCGGCTGTACCCGGCCGGCACGCTGGACTTCTTCACGATGTTCTCCTCGTGCGGGCAGTTCGCCCGGCTCACCGGCCAGGTCAGCTACGCCTCGGCGAACTCGTTCCTGGACGCGCTCGCCGCGCTGCGGCGCTCGCAGGGCGAGATCGGCTCGACGAGCTTCGCGTGGGCGCAGTGGATCGGCCGCGGCATGGGCGAGACCACCGGCAAGGCCACGATCCTCGAGGCCGAGTCGCGCGGCCTGGGCGGCATCACCGTCAGCGAGGCGCTGCGCAGCTGGAGCTACGCGGACCGCTACGCGCTGCCGTACGTCACCGTCATGCGGGTCATGCCCGGCCACACCCTGCCCGTGTTCTCGCAGCTGTCGGTGACCGACGCCGCGGCGGAGAACACCGGCGGCGGCGCGGTGGACTGGGCGACGGTCCCCGCGGACGAGCTGGTGGAGAAGGTGACGGCGGAGACGCACGAGCAGGTCGCCGCCGAGCTGAACCTGGCGCCGGAGGACATCGCGATCGACCGGCCGCTGCTGGAGCTCGGCGTCGACTCGGTGCTCACCGTGGCGCTGCGGGTGCGGCTGCACCGCACGTTCGCGGTGGACCTGCCGCCGACGATCCTGTGGAGCAACCCGACGGTCCGCGCCCTCGCCGAGTTCCTCGCGGGCGAGGTCGGCGGCGCGGCCGAAGAGACGGCGCAGGAGCCGGCGCAGCAGCAGGAGGCCCAGGACGCGGCTGCCGGGGACGCCTCGGAGACGCCTCCTGCCGAGGGGCCCGGGACCGCCGGGACACCGAGCCTGACCAGGCAGGTGCCCCCGGTCCGGGCGGAGACCCCGGTAGCCGCCGCATGAGACGGGACCGGGACGGTGATGACCTCGCCGTCCCGGTCCCCCCGGGCCCGGGATGGTGCGACCCACCAGTCCCGGGCCCGTCGTATCAGCGAAGATGCTCCGACAGTCAACAAGACACGATGTAGAGTTCATAGTATTCTCTAGGCATTGACTGTAGAGCCCCCGAGTGTGCGCACACGCCCACGTCGACCCATCGAGGGAGCCACTGATGGACAGTTCCGAGGACCTCCGCGCCGGTGACGTCGCGAGTCACGGTTGGGCACACGGCCGGCTGCCGCTGCCCACCGAGGGAGATGACTGGCAACACTTCACGGCCGCCTGGGACGACCTGGTCCCGGACGCCTACCTCGGCCCCGCGCGGTGCCGCCGCAACCGCCGCTACGGCCGCGTGCTCGCCCACCGCGACGGCACGCTGGAGCCGCTGCTGGGCACCGAGTTCTTCCAGAGCAAGCAGATCAACCGGGCGTTCGGCGACCAGCTGCGGGTCTTCGAGCCGCTGACCGACGAGGCCCTCACCAGCTGCCGCTTCAGCGAGATCCTGCAGGAGTCGGTCGGCCTGGTGAACGAGGCGGCCGGCGACCGCGACTGGGAGCTCGGCGTCCACTTCATCCGGGTGATCGCCGAGCCCGACGAGGGTTCGGAGCCCGCGCCGGAGGGCCGGCACTCCGACGGGCACGAGTACGTGGCGATCCACCTGATCGGCCGGCACCACTGCATCGGCGGCGAGAGCCAGGTCTTCCGCCGCGGCGAGGAGCGGGTCGAGCACCGCGTCACCATGACCGAGCCGCTCGAGGCGCTGGTGCTGTCCGACACGACGATGGAGCACGCCGTCAGCGAGATCCGCACCGAGGACCGGTCCGTGCCGGGCTGGCGCGACACGATGATCGTCGACTTCAACACCGTGCAGGACCTCGCCGAGGTGAACGGGCGTACGCACAGCTCCCTGCAGGCACTGTCGCTGTTCTGATTGGAGGGTTCGATGAGCAGCCAGGTTTCCAGCGCCCCCGGCCGGGTCGTGCAGCGGCTGCCGGCCTCGACGGCGCGCCCCGAGTTCTGCCTGATCGGCATCGACGACCTGCTCAACAACCGGGCGACGACGGGCGTCGAGGACCTCGGGCTCGGCCGGCTCAACGCGTGGGGCAACTCGTTCCCCGCCGGGGAGCTGCCCGCACCGCGCACGGTGATCGAGGTCGCCGGCATCCCGTTCGTGTGGCCCGACGCCCACGCCGGCGGCGACAACGTCCGCGCCGAGGGGCAGGTCATCGAGGTCCCGCCGGGCCGCTACGACTGGATCTACCTGCTGGCCGCCTCCGAGCGGCGCAGCGAGGACATCCTCTGGGCGCACTACGACGACGGCTACGCCGACCCGCTGCGGGTGGGCGTCTCCGACTTCCTCGACGGCACGCCCGCGTTCGGCGAGGAGCCCGCGTTCAAGACCGGGAGGATGCACTACCCGCACCACGTACAGCAGGGGCTGCCGACGACGATGTGGCTGTCGCGGATCGGGATGCCGCGCCACGGCGTAGCCACCGCGCTGCGCCTGCCGCGGCTGGTCGCCCTGCACGTCTTCGCGGTCACGCTGGTGACCGGCGTCGACGTCCGGCTCGCGGGCGGTGTCGCCGCATGATGTCGGCCCGCACCCTCGACGAGGTCCGGCTGTGGACCCGCGACCTCGGCAGCTGCCTGCACGGCACGCTCGCGACCGTGCTCCTGCACGACGGGCACGACCCGGTCACCGTGCTGGGCGCGCCGTGGGAGTTCCGCCGCAAGGCCGGCGCCTGGACCACCGAGGAGTACTACTACCACGCCGAGCCGGACTCCCTCGCCAAGCGGCTCGCGCTCTTCCACCCCTTCGAGTCGAGCTGGCACCGGAGCCCAGGCCTGGACGAGCTTCGGGACGCGCTCGCGGCCGGGGTGCTGCCGATCGCCGCGGTGGACAACTTCCACCTGCCGTTCCGGCCCGCCTTCCACGACGTGCACGCCGCGCACCTGCTGGTGGTGTGGCGGATCACGGACACCGAGGTGTTCGTGTCCGACGCCCAGCCGCCGGCGTTCCAGGGCCCGATCCCGATCGCGGACTTCATGGCGAGCTGGGGCTCGGCGAACCCCGCCGACGACGGCGACGTGTTCTTCAGCGCCAGCCCCAGCGACCGCAGGTGGCTGCACGCGAGCATGCGGGGACCGGTGCCGGAGCCGGACCGCGCGTGGACCGCGGACGTCATCCGGGAGAACGTCGCCCGCTTCCGGCGGCCGTCGGCGGGCGACACCCTGTCCGGGGTGGACGGCCTGCGGGACTACCTCGACGAGCTGTGCGCGCTGCCGCCCGGGTCCGGCGCGGCCGAGGTCGCGCTCAGCGAGCTGTACGTGATCAGCTGGAACATCCAGGCGCAGGCGGGCCTGCACGCGGAGTTTCTGCGCCGGCAGGGCGTCGCCTTGCAGAGCCTCGACCTCACGGAGGCCGCGGCGCGGGTGAACGCCGTCGCGCACGGCTGGACGGGTGTGCGGATGACCGGCGCCCACTCGCGGGTCTGGGACCGGCACCGCCCCGCGGAGCTGCGCGCCCACAGCACCGAGCTGCTCCGCCGCCTCGAGGTCGCCATCGAGCAGCTGGACCGCACTGCGGACGCCCTGTCCCGGAGGGCCTGAACGCCGCCGGGCCGATCAGAGAGGCCATCGTGGACACCACAGACATGCCGATCGCCGTCGTCGCCTCCCGGGTCCGCCGGGAGGAGCGGCTGATCCTGCAGACCCTGCAGGCGCGCGGGGTCAACCACGAGCACGTGGATCCCCGGAAGCTGACGGTCATGCTCGCCGACGGGCGCCCGCCGTTCCGTGCGGCGCTCATGCGCGAGGTCAGCCACAGCCGCGCCGCGTCGGTCGCCTCGACCCTGGACGCGCTCGGCGTCCCCACGCTCAACCGCCCGCCGGTGCTGGAGACGTGCGGCGACAAGCTGCGCACCACCCTGGCGTTCCACAACGCCGGCCTGCCGATCCCGCAGGCCGCCGTCGCGTGGGGCACCGGCGCCGCCCTGGAGGTCATGCCGAAGCTCGGCTACCCCCTCGTGGCGAAGCCGGTGACCGGGTCGTGGGGCAACCTGACGGCGCGGGTCCACGACGAGGAGCAGGGCCAGGCGATCCTGGAGCACCGCGCCGCGCTGCCCAACCCGCAGCAGCACGTGTACTACCTGCAGGAGCACATCGACAAGCCGGGCAAGGACATCAAGTCCTACGTGGCCGGCGACGAGGTGGTCTGCGCGATCTACAAGAACGCCGTCGACGACTGGCGCACCAACACCGCGATCGGCGGCGCGCCGACGCCGTGCCCCATCACCGACGAGCTCAACGAGCTCGCCGTGGCCGCCGCGCACGCGGTCGGCGGCGGCTTCCTCGGCGTCGACATCCTCATCGACCAGGAAGGCCGCCTGTTCGCCAACGAGGTGAACCACACGCCGGAGTTCCACGGCGCGATCGACGCCACCGACGTGGACGTCGCCGGCTGCATCGTCGACTGGGCGCTCGGCACGATCGAGGAGGTCGAGTCGACATGAGCCGGCTCCTGGCGCTGTGGAGCGCGCCGCGGTCCCGCTCCACCGTGTTCTTCC
The DNA here is from genome assembly GCF_040674675.1 of Dactylosporangium sp. NPDC049742. Classification (NCBI taxonomy): domain Bacteria; kingdom Bacillati; phylum Actinomycetota; class Actinomycetes; order Micromonosporales; family Micromonosporaceae; genus Dactylosporangium; species Dactylosporangium sp. NPDC049742. The sequence continues at coordinate 295,559 of NZ_JBFANF010000003.1, forward strand.
GGATGATGCTGGAGCGCGACGACCTCCTCGCCGTGCACGAGCCGTTCTGCAACATCGCCAACGACGGCCGCACCGAGGCCGGCGACCGCGTCGCGCGGACCCCCGACGAGCTGATGGACGCGCTGCTGGAGCTGTCGGCGGGCACGACGGTGTTCTTCAAGGACACGACCGACTGCCGCTACGACGAGGTCTTCGCCCGCGAGGACTTCCTCAAGGGCGCGCGGCACGCGTTCCTGCTGCGGGACCCGCGCGAGATCATCCCGTCGTACGCGGCGATCAAGCCCGACATCGCGCTGCACGAGGTGGGCGTGGAGTACCTGCACCGCATCCACCAGGCGGTCCTCGACGCGGGCGGCGAGCCGATCGTCATCGACTCCGACGACCTCGTCGACCGCCCGGAGGCGACGGTGCGGGCGTACTGCGCGGCGGTGGGCCTGCCGTTCAGCGCCGACATCCTGCGGTGGCAGCCGGGGGAACGGCAGGAGTGGCGGCAGTCCGCGCGCTGGCACACCGACGTCAGCGAGAGCTCCACGGTGCGGCGCACGGAGCGCGCGTACGAGCGGACGATCGAGACGGATCCCTTGCTGCGCCGCTATTACGAGCACCACCTGCCGCTGTACGAGCAGCTCAGGGATCGACGTATCCGGATCTGACGGGCGGCGCTCGTGTTGCCGCGTGCAGACTGCGCAGTTACTGTTGCCTTGGGCGACAGTCGACACATACGACACTCCGCCAGCGAAAGGCATGGTTGATGATTATCTCAACGCCGCCGTTCTGTCCGGTGCAGTTCGACGACCCCGATCTGCTCGACTCCGCATTCCACGCCGTGACGGACATGCATGCGCTGTGGGCGCACCTGCGTGAGGTGGCGCCGGTCTACAAGGCGGACCCCGGCGGCGACCGGGAGCCGTTCTGGGTGGTGACCCGGCACGAGGACGTCACCCGCGTGCTGCGCACCCCGACCGAGTTCTCCTCCCGGCGCGGCACGATCCTCAGCGTCCTGGACCTGAACACGCCCGACATCGCCACCGACGACATGCTCGCCGACACCGACCCGCCGCGCCACGGCGAGCTGCGCAAGCCGCTCAACCCGGCGTTCGCGCCGGAGCTGGTCGAGACGCACGACGAGCTGATCCGCGGGCTGGCCCGCGACGCGATCCGGCGGGCGATCGACAACGACGTCCACGACATCGCCCACGACACGATGATGTTCGCGATGTCGATCACCGGCACGCTGATGGGGCTGCCCCCGCAGGACTGGGAGCACCTCATGCACGTGGTGATGATGACGATCGCGTACGAGGACCCGACCTACGCCTCCGGCAACGCGATGTCGACCGTCCGGCAGGCCCGGCACCAGATGTTCGAGGCGTTCCGGGAGCAGTTCGCGAAGCGCGAGCGCGGCGCCGAGAACCCCGACGCGATCGGCAGGATGCGCAACATGGACCTGTCGGAGGGTCCGATGTCGGAGCAGCAGGCGATGGTCAACGGGTACGTGCTGCTCATCGGCGCCAACGTGACGACGCCGCACACGCTGTGCACCCTGTTCAACCAGTGGGCCGAGCACCCGGAGCAGTTCGAGCGGCTGCGCGACAACCGCGACGACATCCAGATCGCCCTCGCCGAGGTGCTGCGCTGGGCGTCGCCGGTGACCGCGCTCATGCGCTACGCCATCCAGGACGTGGAGCTGCAGGGGCAGACCATCAAGGCCGGCGACCCGGTCAGCGCGTGGCTCGGCTCCGCCAACCGCGACGAGCGGGTCTTCGAGGACCCGTACACCTTCGACCTGACCCGGCGGCCCAACCGGCACCTCGCGTTCGGCGTCGGCCCGCACTACTGCATCGGTGCCGGGATGGCGAAGGTGACGCTGCAGATCTTCATCGAGGAGATGCTCGACCTGGTCGACACCGTCGAGATCGCCGGCGAGGTCCAGCACGTCGCGTCGCACTTCGTGCCCGGGTACAAGAGCCTGCCGGTGCGCTTCACGCCGCGGAAGGTGGCGGCCGCGCTGTGAGCATCCCGCAGACCACCGCGCCGTGGTTCGACCAGCGGTTCCGGTCGGTCACCGCGACCCACAGTCTCTACTGCTTCCCGTTCGCGGGCGGCTCCGCCACCTACTACGCCGCCTGGGAGAAGTACTTCACCGGGCGGATCGAGCTGGTGCCGGTACAGCTGCCGGGGCGCGGCGCCCGGATGGCGGAGCAGCCCGTCAGCGACCTGGCCGGGCTCGCCGACGACCTCGCCGAGGTGATCGCCGGCGAGCCGACCGAGACCGTGCTCTTCGGGCACAGCATGGGCGCCATCCTCGCCTTCGAGGTCGCCCGCCGGCTCAAGACCGCCGGGCGTCCCGTGCGGCACCTGTTCGTGACGGGCCGGCCCGCGCCGCCGATCGTGCGCCCGCGCGAGCCGGTCAGCGACCTGCCGCGGGCCGAGTTCATCGAGATGCTGCGCGACTACGGCGCCGCCGACAACGCGGTCTTCGAGCACGACGACCTGCTGGACCTGCTGATGCCGATGCTCCGGGCGGACTTCTCGATGATCGAGCGCTACCGGATGGCGCCCGGGCCGCAGCTGTCGTGCCCGGTCACCGCCTGGTGCGGCGACAGCGACCCGGGCGTGCCGCCGTCGGCGATGGCCCCGTGGGGCGAGCAGACGTCGGGGGCGTTCGCGCTCTCGGTCCTGCCCGGCGGGCACTTCTTCCTCACCGAGCACCACGCCCGGATCGTGCGGGAGGCCCACGCCGCACTCCGTGGCGTCTGACGCGTTCTGACGTTGCTTAAGGAGCCTGAGCATGGATTTCGATGTTCCCCAGGAGACCGCCGACTTCGCCGCCGAGGTCGAGCGGGTGCTGAGGTCGCCGGAGACGGCGCGGCTGCTGCAGGACGTCCATGCCCGCGCCGACGGGATGGACGGCGACGTCCGCCCCCTGTACCGGCACCTCGGCGCCGCCGGCATCCTCGCGCCCTCGTGGCCCGCCGAGTACGGCGGCCGCGGCCTCGACTACACCGCGACCGTGACGCTGCTGGAGCAGCTCGTCGCGCACGGCATCCCGCAGAACCTGTACTGCATCTCGGTGCAGAACGTCGGCTCGCTGATCCTGGCGTCCGGCGACGAGCGGCAGCGCAAGACCCTGCTGCCGGCGATGGCGAGCGCGGAGACGACCGCCTGCATCCTCTTCACCGAGCCGACCAACGGCTCCGACCTCGCCGCGCTGCAGACGACCGCGGTCCGCGACGGTGACGGCTGGGTCATCAACGGGCGCAAGACGTACAACCTCAAGAGCGCCTACGCCGACTTCGCGCTGATCGCGGTGCGCACCGACCCGCAGAGCAGCCAGTACGAGGGCATCACCCTGTTCCTCGTCCCGCTCGACGCGCCAGGTGTGGTGATCCGCCCAATCCCGAGCCTCGCCAACGAGCAGTTCCACGACATCTGGTTCACCGACGTGCGCGTCGGCGACGACGCGGTGTTCGGCAAGCCGGGCGCCGGCTGGTCGCTGATCACGCAGATGTTCGCCGCGGAGCGCACCGGCCTGGACTACTACGCGCGCGGCCGGCACTGGCTCAACATGATCGCCGAGCGGCTCGACGCCGACGGCCGCCGCCCCGGCGACGTCACCCGGGTCGGCCTCGCCAAGCACCGCACCCGCCTCGCGGCCAGCAAGCTGCTCAGCTGCCAGGTGATGCAGAACCTCCAGGACGGCAACGCCGACATCGCCGAGTCGTCGTTCGCGAAGTGGCACTGCAGCGAGACCGGCCAGCGGATCGCCTGGTGGGCCCTGGACGCGCTCGGCCCCGACGTGCTCGTGCCCGGCCCCGGCGCCGGCGACCGCATCCTCGAGGCGGCGCTGCGCGAGTCGCCCGGCGTCACCATCTCCGGCGGGGCGTCCGAGGTCATGATCGACATCCTGAGCAGCGCGCGGGTGTACGACGCGGGCGGCGCCGCCGCACCCGCGCCCGGACCGGCGCTCGACCCGGTGCAGGAGCGGCTGCGGGAGGCGGTCGACGCGGTGCTCACCCGCACCGGCGACCTGTCCGAGCAGCTCGGGACGATCGGTGTGCCGGCCCTCAGCGCGCCCGCGAGCCTCGGCGGTGCCGCGCTCGGCCTCGGCGCCGACATCGTCATCAACGACCGGCTCGGCCACGCGCTGCAGCCCCTCGCCTGCTACCGCGACACCGCGTTGGCCCTCGACCTGCTCGACGGCGCCGACGTGCCGGCCGACATCCTCGGCGGGCTCCTCGACGGCACCAGCCACGGCGTCGTGATCGGTGCCCGCGGCCCGTCCGGCGTGCGGGTGAAGGGCGACGGCACGCTGTGGGGCGAGTCGGAGCCGCTGCCGCGCGGCAGCGCCGGGCTGTGCGTGGTGCGCACCGACGAGGGGTGGCACCTCGTCCTGCCGGACCCCGCCACCTGCCTCGTGGACGCGTTCGAGCACTTCGGCACGCCCGCGACCCGGATCCGCTTCGACGGCGCGCCCGCCGAGCCGCTGCCGATCACCGAGGAGCGGTGGCGGCGGGCGCTCGACGCGGCCCGGCTCCGGCAGGCGGCGCTGCTGCTCGGCATCGCCGACCGCATCCTCGAGGTGGCCCGCGCGCACGTCAACACCCGGGTCCAGTCCGGCCGGCCGCTGGTGGAACGGCAGACGGTGGCGCACCGGCTGGCGACGCTGGTGGGGGAGGGCGACGGGTGGCGGCTCGTGCTGCACCGGGCCGCCTGGCAGTTCGACCGCGACGAGGACGCGTCGGCGGCGTCGGTACTGGCGGCGCTGGCCGAACACGCACAGCTGGCCAGCCGCACGGCGCTCCAGCTCCACGGCGTGCGGGGCATGCTCGCCCATTCGACGACGGCCACCGCGTATCGGCAGGTGTCCGTGGAGTCGACCCGCCTCGGCAGCCCCGCCGACCTGTGGCTGGCCGCGGCCGCCTGAGCCGACCGCTTGCGCGATCCGCACGATCGTGCTTTTCTTAGCGCATGGGGAAGGGTGAGGAGACCCGGCTCGCCGTGCTGGACGAGGCCGCGAGCGTCGCGCGGGCCGTCGGTCTCGGCGGGCTGACCATCGGCACCCTCGCCGAGCGCACGGCCCTGTCCAAGAGCGGGCTCTTCGGGCACTTCAAGTCCAAGGAGTCGCTGCAGGTCCAGGTGCTGCAGCACGCGCGGACCCGGTTCGTCGACCACGTGGTGCGCCCCGCGCTGGGCGCGCCCCGCGGCGAGCCGCGCCTGCGCGTGCTGTTCGACGGCTGGCTGCGGTGGGAGGCGGCGCCCGGCGGCTGCCTGTTCGTCACCGCCGCCGCCGAGTTCCACCACCAGCCCGGCGTCGTGCGCGAGGAGGTCGTGCGCGGTGAGCGCGACATGATCGACATGATCTCCACCATGTTCCGGGCCGGGATCGCCGACGGCGCGTTCCGCGCGGACCTGGACCCCGGCCAGGCCGCGTACGAGTTCAACGGCATCCTGCTCGTCTTCCACCAGGCGTTCCATCTGCTCGAGGACGAGCACGCCGAGCCGCGCGCCCGGCTCGCCCTCGACACCCTGCTCGACCGCGCCCGTAGCTGACCTTCCCGAGGAGTCGTCATGACCGCTGTTCTGGCTGCGCAAAAAAGCACGAACGATCGGTTTTTTCGAGCGCCGCGCCCGCTGCGGCTCGCATTCGGTTTCCTGGAGCGGGCCGCGCCGTCGGTCGGCGCGCGGTGGGCGGAGCGGATCTGGTTCCGCCTGCCCAGGCAGACCGCGCGGCTGTCCACCGCCGGCAGCCCGTTCACCGTCCACGTCGGCGGCGTCGCCGTCGAGGGCGCCACCTGGGGCGCGGGTCCCAACGTGTACCTGCTGCACGGCTGGGCCGGGCACCGCGGCCAGCTGGAGCCCTTCGTGCCGGGGCTCGTCGAGCGCGGCTTCCGGGTGATCGCCTTCGACGCGCCCAGCCACGGCGCGTCGGCACCCGGCAGGTTCGGCCCGCGGTCCTCGTCCATCCCGGAGTTCGCCGACGCCCTGAACGCCGTCGTCGCCGAGCACGGCCCCGCCGAGGCGATCGTCGCCCACTCGCTCGGCTCGGTCGCGGCCGCGGTCGCCCTGTGCGACGGGCTGCGCGCGGGCCGGGTCGCGATGATCGCCCCGATGGCGAGCCCCGCGTCCTACGCCCGCTACTTCGCCCGGGTCCTCGGCTTCGGCGACCGGACCCTGACCCGCCTGTCCCGGCGCGTCGAGCGGCGGGTCGGGGCCCCGATGCACCACTTCGACGTGCCGGCCATCGGCAGCGCCGTACAGATGCCGCAGACGCTGATCGTGCACGACAGAGCGGACCGGACGGTCCCCGTCACTGACGGGATCGCGATCGCCGAGGCGTGGCCGTCGGCGCGGCTGCACGTCACCACCGGGCTCGGGCACCGGCGCGTGCTGGGGGAGCCCGTCATCGTCGCCGCCGTCGTCGACTTCGTCGACGGGAAGGAGCCCGACCTGGCCGGGTGACGCGCACCCAGTGGCGCGAATCCTATACTCTCGGTGCCGACGACGAGGGTCTATGAAGGGTCGGTGCCTTGACGCAGCTCTCCGACGCGCGGCGCTCGCGCGTGGTGCTCGTCGGGTCCAGCACCTACGACAACTTCCCGGCCATCCCCGCCGTCACCAACAACCTCACCGCCCTGCGGGACGTGCTGATCGACCCGCACCGGTGGGGGCTGGACCCCGACGCGTGCCGCGTCGTGCACAACCCGGAGACCACCCGCGACGTCCACGCCGTGATGCGGCGCGCCGCCGCCGAGGTCGACGTGTCGGGCCTGCTGCTGCTCTACTTCGCCGGCCACGGCGTCATCGACCCCGACACCGGCGTGCTGCACCTCGCGGTCGGGCAGACCATGCCCGACTCCGCGTACTCCAGCGCGGTGCCGTTCGACTGGGTGCGGCGGCTCGTGCAGGGCAGCCGCAGCGCCCACCGGGTCGTCATCCTCGACTGCTGCTACGCCGGCCGCGCCATCCCCGGCCTCGGTGCCGACGACGACGCCGCGCTCGCCACCCAGGTCGAGATCGACCGCAGCTGCGTGCTCGTCGCCGCGTCCGGCAACCGGATCGCCCTCGCACCGCCGGACGAGCCGCTGACCGCGTTCACCGGCGCGCTCGTCGAGCTGCTTCGCGACGGCGTCGCGGGCGGCCCGCCGCTGCTGGACCTCGGCACGCTGCACGACGAGATCCGGCGCGTGCAGCGGGCCCGCGGCCGCCCCATCCCCGAGCTGCGCGCCCGCAACGGCGGCGACCGCATCCCGATCGTCCACAACGCCGCCACGCAGCGCCTTCCCGCTGTACCGCCGCAGCCAGCGGAACCCGAGACGCCCCGGCTCGACAGCTCGCTCGTCGGGCGGGTCCTGCGCGGCGCGGCCGGCGCTACCGATCCGGAGCTGGCCGGCGACGTCGCGATCCTGGCCCACTCGCCGATCGAGGGCGCCATCGGCGTGCGCCTGGACCGGCCCGCGACGCGCTCCCCGGCGCACGTGCTCGGCGAGGAGCTCGCCGGGTCGCTGCACGTCCACGCCGTGCTCGACGGCGGCCCCGTCCGCGACGTGATCCTGCTGCTCGGGCTGCTGCGCCCCGGCTACACCGCGCCCGACGGCTGGCGGGTGCTCGGGCGCGGGCTCGTCGTCGTGCCCCTGGACGCGTACCCGGCGCTCGCCGAGGCCGTGGTCTCCGCCGCGTACCTCTTCGTCGGCTACCTCGGCTGGCGCCCCCAGCAGCTGGAGACCGAGCTGGCCGCCGGGCACCTGGTGGACACCGACACCGATCTCGTCACCTGGCTCGACGACCCGCAGCACGCGCGGTGAGCAGATGACGGGAACTGAGCAGAGCCTCGTCAACCGGCTGGTCACCACCATCCGCAAGGGGCGCGACATCACCCTCGTCCTGGGCTCGGGTCTCACCGCGCGGGTGGTGCCCGGGGTGGACCGGATGGTCGACCTCGCCGACGAGTTCGTCGCGCAGGCGCTGCAGAACAGCGACCTGCAGGCCGCCCTCGCCGGGCTGCGCGCCACCCGGCGGGACGCCGCGCTCTACGCCGCCTACCGCAGGACGTTCGCCGAGTGGCTGTCGCCGGTCGAGTTCGACATCGTCGTGCAGCGGGCCACCCTGGAGGCGTACCGGCCGGACCGCGCCACCACGGCGAGCTGGGAGCGCGTCGGATATCACCGCGGCGTGCAGCTCGAGGACGACCGCGACGCGTGGTCGCTGCCACCGGGGGTGATCGCCGTCGGCGAGCTCCTCGCCGGCCTGCCCGACCGCTTCCAGCGCCGGGTCATCACCACCAACTTCGACCCGCTGATCGAGATCGCCGTGCGCCGCGCCGGCGGCACCGCCCGCGCGCTGACCCTCAACCGCGACGGCACGTTCGCCGGCCCGCTCGGCCCCGCCGACGGCATCGACGTGCTGCACCTGCACGGGTACTGGCGGCCGACCTCCGAGTCCGACGAACGCGCCCTGCTGCACGACCCCGAGCCGCTGCGCGCCGATGACCCCGTCGTCCTGAGCGCGCTGCACGAGGCGCTGCGCGGCGACACGATCTGCGTCGCCGGCTACCCGCCCGGCCGCAACGACGCCCTCACCCGCGCCGTGCACGAGCAGGCCGACGTGCTGTGGGCCCGGCACGACGACGACGCGTCCCCGGCCGGCGCCGCCCTCATCTACACCGGCGTCGACGTCGACCGGCTCTTCCCGGCGGTACGCCGCGGCCTCGCCACCCTGCCGCCCACCCCACCCCCGTCCGCGGCGCCCGCCGCCCCCGTACCGCCGGGCGTCGCGCCCGCCGGGACCGCGCTGCACCGGGTCCACCTGCCGACGCTCGAAGCGGTCCTCGGCACCCGCCCGTCGGCGGTGGAGCTGCTGCGCCAGCTCGACTACGAGTTCCGCTGGCGGCGCTTCGACGACACCCCCGACACCCCGCTCGACCTCGTCTTCTGGCCGGTACGCCTGCGCCAGCCCACCCTCATCTACGCCGTGCAGGCGACCGTCGCGGCGGCCCTGTCCGCGCGCGGCGTCCGGGTCGTGCTGTGCTTCGACGACCTCGCCGGCGACCAGCACACCCGCAGCTGGCGGGCCCGCTTCACCGATGAGGTCGAGCGCTGGTTCGCCCTCGTCGAGGGCGCCCGGCCGCCCGAGGTCGACTCGCTCATGTCGTTCTGCTCGCCCGGCCGGGTCGCCGAGCGCCTCCAGGACCCGGAGCTGCTGCGCCGCCCCACCCACCCGTGGGCGGTGCAGCTGGAGTACTACCGCGGCGACCGGATGATCCTCGACGTCGCCCGCGCCGCGAAGGCGTTTCCCGGCGCCGTCGACCTGGAGATCGACGACGCGATGGCCGGCGCGCAGATCCGCACCACCCGCGCCGAGCGGCTCATGAGCACCCCGGCGATCTGGGCATACCTGCAGTACCTGCTGCGCGACATCCGCCCCGAGGCGGTCATGACCCTCGGCGGGGAGGACGAGTCGGTCATGTGGGACCAGTGGCACGACACGTTCCCCGACGCCGTCGGGCACCTCTTCCACCCCGTCATGGCCAACGTCCGCCAGGACGCCCGGATGCTCGGCGCCCGCAGCTTCCGCGAGGTCGAGGACCACCTCCGCAAGGCGATGCGGCTGGAGAGCTGGGACCGGGAGGACCACTACCTGCACTGGATCGTGCAGCACGCGGTCGTGCTCCACCGGTACCTGCGCAACCGCCCGCCGCTGTCCTACGAGGGCCGGCTGCTGGACTCGTGGGAGACCATCCGCGCCGCGCTGCTCGACCCCCGCCTGCGGGCCGGCACGGTCAGGCTGCTCGCCCGCGAGGTGGCGGCGCTGCTCATGCACGAGGCGGTCTGACCCTTGCATGAGCCGGCTGACCCTTGTATGAGCCGGACTGATCGGGCCGTGGATGGCGCCTTGCACGAGTCGGGCTGATCGGCCCATGCGGCGCGGCGCGGGCGAAGGTACCGTCGAGGACATGGGCGCTTCCCCCGCCGACGTCGACGACCTCGCCCTGCTCGACACCGCGGAGCAGGTCTGGGGGCCCGACCTGCTCGCCTACCTGCTCGGCGCCGGCCTCGACGCGCCGCTGCCCGGCTGGTCCGCCGAGGCCGCCGTCCACGACCCCGCGACCCGCCGCCGGCTGCACTGCGTCCTGGAGGTGCAGCGGCTCTTCGACCTGGGCAGCGTCGCCCGGGCGTGGGCCCGCGACCTGCACCCGGCGCTGGGCTTCCGCAGCCCGGCGAGCGTGATCCGCACCGGCGACGACGACGAGCGCCAAGCGGTGCTCGAGCTCGCCGAGCGCGACTCGCTCAAGCCGCGCTGACCGGTTCGGCCACGGACGGCCCCGGGACGATGGCATGATTCGCCGCGTGACCCGGCTCTCCGCACCGGCGCCCGCCGCCCCATCGGCGGCTTCCGCACCGGCCGCGCACGCTTCGGACCTCGGGCTCGCGGCGTCGGACCTCGCGCCCTCCGCCGCGGACCCCGGGCTCTCGGCGTCGGACTTCAAGCTCGACAGCATCGACCTGTACATCACCTCGCGGTGCAACCGGCGCTGCTCCTACTGCTTCCTGCCCGACGCGTACTTCGACCGGACCCAGCACATGACCCCGGCGGCCGTCGCCGCGATCGTCGCCTGGGCTTCCGGCGCCGCCACCGAGATCACCGTCCTGGGCGGCGAGCCGGCCCTGCACCCGCAGTTCACCTCGATCGTCCGGGACACCGCCGCCACCCCGATCCGGGTCCGCACCGTCACCAACGGCAGCCGGCAGTTCCGGGCCGCGCTGCCCGCGGTCCGCTCGTCGCTGAGCCGGGTCGCCGTCAGCCTCGACGCGCCGTCCGCCACCGTCGTCGACCGCCTGCGCGGCCGCGGCGCCTTCGCCGACGCCGTCGCCACCGTCGCCGACCTGCGCGCCGCCGGGGTGCCGTTCGACCTCAACTGCACCGTCCTGGCCGACACCGTGGACCTCGTGCCGGAGATGCTCGCCTACGCCGAGGACTCCGGCGCCGGCCGGCTCAACATGCACTGGTTCTCACCCGTCGGGCGCGGCGCGTCACACGCCGCCGACCAGTCCGTCCCGGCCGCCGCCTGGCGCCGCGACGTCCTCGACGTCGTCGCCGCCTACCGCCCGGCCCGCCAGTCCTTCACCGTCGACTGCCAGATCGCCTTCGACTTCCCGGTCCCGGGTTCCGACCCCGGCGCGTGCGCCGTCCGGGACCGCACCAACCTGCAGTTCCTGCCCTCCGGCGCCGTCTTCGCGTGCGGCATGCTCCTGGAGGACGAGGCCCTGGCCGCGTACCACTGGCGGGACGGCGTGCTGATGCGCCGCTCCGGCGACACGGAGCTGTCCCGCACCGCTCCGCCGTGCGCCGGCTGCCCGCTGCGCTCCTCCGACGGCGACCACCACCCGATCTGCATCTACAACCGCCTCGCCGTCTGAGCCGCCTCCGCCCGCGCTTCTACAAACTGAGCCGCCTCCGCCCGCGCTTCTACGACTGAGCCGCCTCTGCCTGCGCGGCGACCTGCCGGAGCTCGTCGAGCGACAGCGGGGCCAGGTCCCGTAGCAGCGCCACGAGGGGGTTCGGCGGCCTGGCCCGGTCGTCCTCGCGCATCGCGGCGGTGATCTCGTCCGCCCGGCCGACGATCGCCAGGAAGTCGCCGTGCGGCAGGCCGAGCGCGTCCGCGACACGGAGGATGAACTCGGTGGCCACGGCGGCGGCGGGGTTGCCGTCGATGCCGTCGCGCGTCAGCCGGCCGATCGTGCTCTGCGCCAGGGCCGCCTCCCGCGCGACCCATGCCACCGTCGTGTTGCGCACCCGCATCAGCCGGCAGACCGCCGCACCGACGGTCCCGCGGTCCGCCGCCGGCATCGACGGCCGGTCGGGTCGCTGCCGCCCGCTGCCGAGCCCCCGCGCGAACCGGCCCAGCCCATCCAGCACGTCCCACCGAGCGCACCGGATCTTCTCCAGATCACGCCGGGCGTCGGCGCCGTCGGTGACCGGCAGGTAGCCGCCGGGGATCTCGACGCAGCCGACAGCGAGCAGGTCGGCGGGGTGCATGCCGAGCGCCGGGGCGAGGTCGACCAGCGCCGCCGTGGTCAGTGCGGGCATCGCGACGCCGCGGTGGGCGCAGAGCCGTTCCAGCGGTGTCCCGTCCATTCGCGCACCGTACAGCGCGCACCGGCCGGGGGCCGGCGGAGATCCGCGCCGGCAACCGCCCCGCGGTCGTCCAGAACCCGCCGTTCGTCGGAGGACGGCGCGCTGTGTGATCAATACGCTGCGCGGATGGGCGTGCACCTCTCGGTCGACTACGGCACCTCGAGCACCGTCGCGCTGCTGGCGTGGCCCGACGGGCGGACCCAGCCGCTGCTGTTCGACTCGTCGCCGCTGCTGAACTCCGCCGTGTACGCGGAGGCCGACGGGCGGCTGCTGACCGGGCGGGACGCCGTGCGGGCGGCCCGGCTCGACCCGAGCAGGTTCGAGCCCAACCCGAAGCGCCGCATCGACGAGCCGGAGGTGCTGCTGGGCGACCGCGAGGTGCCGGTGGCGGAGCTCGTCGCGGCGACCCTGCGCCGGGTGCTGGCCGAGGCCACCCTGGCCGCCGGTGGCCGCCCGGCGTCGGTCACCGTCACGCACCCGGTGACGTGGGGGCCGGCCCGGCGGGCGATCCTGACCGATGCGTGCTCGGAGGCCGGGCTCGGCGACGTCGACCTGGTCGCGGAGCCGGTCGCGGCCGCCACCAACTTCGCCGCGGGGACGCGGGTCGAGCCGGGTCAGGCCGTCGTCGTGTACGACCTGGGCGCCGGCACGTTCGACGTCAGCGTCGTGCGGCGCACCGGGTCGGCGTTCGAGGCGCTGGCGTACCGCGGCCTCGACGACCTCGGCGGGCTGGACCTCGACGCGCTGGTGGTCGCGCACGCCGCCGGCACCGTGACCGACGGCGAGGCGACCGCGTGGCGGGGGGTGACCGAGCCGGGCGACGCCGACGGGCGCCGCCAGCACCGGGCGCTCTGGGACGACGCGCGGGAGACCAAGGAGGCGCTGTCGCGCCAGCCTTCGGCCGGGTTCCACGTCACCGCCCTGCGCCGTGACGTGCTGGTCACCCGCGACGAGTTCGAGCGGGCGGCGGGGCCGCTGCTGCAGCGCACGGTCGACCTGACGCTGGCCACGATCCGCGAGTCCCACGCCAAGCCGGACCAGATCGCGGGGGTGTTCCTGGTCGGCGGGGGGAGCCGGACACCGCTGGTGGCGACGCTGCTGCACCGGGCGACCGGGATCGCGCCGACGCTGCTCGAGCAGCCGGAGCTGGTCGTCGCCCAGGGCGCCCTGCCGGCAGCAACCGGCGCTCCGGCCGTGGCCGCCCCCGCCGCAGGACCGGATGCCGGGGCGGCCCGGTCGGACCTCGTCTCGGCGCCGCGTACAGACGCAGCCCCCGCCTCCGCGCCGGTCTCCGCGCCCGCCTTCGTGCCGGTCTCCGCGCCGCCGTCTGAGCCGGTCTCCGTGCCGCCGTCCGGCCCGGTCTCCGCCCCCGCGTCCGTGTCGGTCTCCGCGCCGCTGTCCGTGTCGGACTCCGTGCCGCTGTCCGTGCCGTCGCCCTCGGCGGCGCCCGCCCCCGCGGCCGGCGCCGGGCAGCGGCGGCCGGGGCGGCAGGAGCGGCCGGCGCCGCAGGAGCGGCAGGGCGCGGGCGTGGACGACGCAGGCCGGGACCGCACCGCGCCGGTCCCGGGCGGCCTGCGTGCGCTCAGCGTCGCCGCCGGCGTCGTGTCGATCATCGTGTGCTGGGTGATCGTCAACCAGTACTCGACGCTGCGGACCCCGACGATGATGCTGGTGTACACCGTCCCGCTGCTGCTCGCGGCCGTCGCGGCGTTCACCTGGGCGGCCCGGCTCATCGGCCCGGTCGTCGGCGCCATCTGCTGCGTCGTGACGGCGATGGGTGTCGCCACGAACTTCGGGCCCAGGTTCGACCCAGCGGTCACCGCGTACTACTCGCTGCTCGTCGTGCCGGCCGCGCTGCTCGCCATCGGCATCCGCAAGAAGGCGTGATCAGCAGCTCAGGGTATCTTTCACAGATCATGAAGACGGTGACGCGGCGGCTGGCGGTGCGGCGGGCGGACCTGGACGCCGGCGTCTTCGACGTGCCGGAGGAGTGCGTCGAGGCGCTGCGGCACATGGTCACCGTCCCCGTCGCGCTGGAGCACAAGGCCAAGGGGATCACGACCGCCAGGCAGGTGTTCTGCGCGACGCTCCAGCAGGACATCGGCTGGCAGTTCGGCGGGATCGAGTGGCCCGAGGACGTGCGGCCCGGGGTGTTCGTCACCCTGATCTGGCGGGCGGCGAAGGACGAGGTCGTCCTGCGCACCGCGCCGCTCACCGAGCCGATGCGGGTCGACAACGCCGTCTACTACCACGAGTACGACCCGAAGGTCGTCACCCGCGACTACAAGCCCGGCGCCGCGAACTGGTCGAAGGTCCTGCACACCATCCGGCACCTCGGGCACGTCCTCGACGACGGCAGCGCCGTGTTCGCCGAGGCGGACCTGCCCAAGCGCAGCGGTCTCGGCAAGGGGTCGCGGGGCACGTTCCTGCTGCGCAACGCCGTCGACCAGCTGCTCCGCGAAGGCTACGTCACCAGGGTCGACGGCAGCGTCGACGCGACCGGCCACCCGTCCTACCCGGCGCTGGACGGCGACGAGCCCGCGGAGATGCTCCTGTACGCGCCGCTGGTCGAGCCCGCCCCGCACCCCGACGAGCCCGGCGAGCCCAGCGACCGCCGCGAGCACTGGGTCAACGGCTTCCTCCGCCGCCTCCCACCCGGCGCCCACGCCTCCGAGCGGCAGCTCTCCCTGCACCAGCAGACCGTCGAGCAGGAGGAGCTCGACGAGACGGAGCTGCCGCCGGGGTACACCTTCGTGAAGAAGCACCACCGCAACGGCTGAGCACGTCAGCGCGGCGTGAGGACGCAGAACTCGTTGCCCTCCGGGTCGGCGAGGACCGTCCACGGCACGTCGCCCTGGCCGACGTCGGCGGGGGTGGCGCCGAGCGCGAGGAGGCGCGCGACCAGGTCGGCGTGCCCGGCCGCGGACGTGGTCGCGAGGTCGAGGTGCACCCGGTTCTTCACCGTCTTGGGCTCCGGGACGGCGATGATGTCGACGCAGACGGCGACCGGGTCCGGGTAGGCGAAGCCCTCGGGTTCCAGGTTGGTCACGCCGGGCGCCTCGCTGGAGACGCCCCACCCGAGGGCCTGCGCCCAGAACCGGCCCAGCGCGGCGTCGTCGCGGGCGTCCATCGCAATCTGTACCAGTCGCGTCGCCATGCCCCGCCTCTAAGCCAGCGGCAATCCGGTTGCGGGGGTGCGTACGGTGGGGCAGTGACCGACTTCTCTGTGCGCCCGTACACGGCCGATGACGCGGCGGCGGTCGCGGAGCTGATCAACCTGCTGTCGGAGGCCGGTGGCGGGCACGCCGGGCACGTCGCCGCCGAGATCGAGGACTGCGTCAACAACGAGGTCAGGGACGCCGCCCTGGACACCCGGGTGGTGACCGACGGCGGCGGGCGCCTCGTCGCGGTCGCGCTGGTGCCGCTGCCGCCGGAGGGCGGCGACCGGCTGGAGCTGATCGGCGGGGTGCACCCGGACCGGCGCGGCGCGGGCCTCGGCCGGGAGCTGCTCGCCTGGCAGCTGGAGCGGGCCGCGGCCCGGCACGCCGAGCTCGCGCCGGGCGCGCCGTGGCAGGCGCAGGTCATCGCGGGCGACGGTGACCCGTCCCCGACCCGCCTGTACAAACGGTTCGGCTTCACCCCGTCCCGCTACTTCCTGGAGATGTCGGCGCCGACATCAGAGGCGCCGGCCGCGTCGCCGCCGCCGGGGGTGGAGCTCGCGCCGTACGACGCCACGAGAGACCACGAGCTGCACGCCGTGCACACCGCGGCGTTCCGCGACCTGTGGGGCTACCAGGAGCGCACCTTCGACACGTGGGCGCCGCTGACCGTGCGGTCCGAGGCGTTCCTGCCGGAACTGTCCAGGTTCGCGCTCGCCGGCGACGAGATCGCGGGCTACGTCCTCACGTACAGCAGCGAAACACCCGGCCGGATCTACATCGGGCAGGTCGGCACCGCCGTGTCGTGGCGCCGCAAGGGCGTCGCGGGCGCGCTGCTCGCCGGCGTGCTCGGCGCCGCGGGCCGGGCCGGGCACACGACCGCCGGGCTCGACACCGACGCCGACAACCCGACCGGCGCCGCCGGCGTCTACGCGAAGGTGGGGTTCGTCGTCGACCAGCGGGTCGTCGCGTTCCGGCGGCCGGTCTAGACCGCCACCGCCGAGCCGAACTCGGGGAGCTCGAACGCGCCGGCCTTCGCGAACTGCGCGGCGAGCATCTGCTGCATCGGCCAGCGGGTCATCATCCGCATCGACACGGCCCGCAGGCGGATCATCGTGGCGGAGTTCGGCGCGTACGCCCGGATCCCGCCGGGCGGCAGCTCGGTGCCGGCGTCCACGAACCGTTGCAGCCGGCGCTGATAGGCGAGGCACGCGGCCTGCGCGTCGCCGCCGGACGCCGCCAGCTCGCCGGCGAGGACGTAGGCGCCGACGAGGGCCATGCTGGTGCCCAGGCCGGCGAGGGGCGAGCCGCAGTAGCCGGCGTCGCCGAGCAGGACCACGCTGCCGCGCGACCACCGCTCCACGCGCACCTGGCACAGCGCGTCGAAGACGAAGTCCCGCGCGTGCGGCATCGCCTGGAGCAGCGCCGGCACCCGCCAGCCGACGTGCGCCAGGCGCTCGTTGAGCAGGCGCTGCTGTTCGGCGACCGGGAGCCGTTCGAGGCCGCGCTCGGCGGACCTGAAGCTCAGGTACGCCTTCGCCGTCCCGCCGTTCTCCGGGCGGATGCCGGCCGCGATGCCGCCGGGCGCGTTGTACATGAGGTACCAGTGCCGCAGGTCGCCCGGGTCGGGGATGCTGAAGAACGCGGTGTAGCCGCCGAGCGGCCGCACGAAGTCGGTCTCGGGGCCGAACGCGAGCGCCCGCACCCCGGAGCGCACCCCGTCGGCGCCGACGACCAGGTCGAACTCCTCAGTGCCGTCGCCGCTCGCGAATGCGACTTCGACGCGCGGCCCGTGCTGGCGCAGCGACGTGATCCGGTCGCCGAAGCGGTAGTCGACGTCGTCGCGGGTCGCCTCGTGCAGCACCCGGGCGAGGTCGCCGCGCGGCAGCTCGATCTCCGCGACCATGCCCTCGCCGCCGAACGCGTCCGCCGCCATCGTCGAGGTCCACCGGCCGGCGGCGTCGACGGTGGCGATGCCGCGCTCGTCGACCCGCTCGGCCCTCACCCTGGCCATCAGGCCCATCCGCTCGACGACGTCCTTCGCGGCGCCGCGGATGTCGACGGCCTGGCCGCCCGGCCGCGGCGCCGCGGCCCGCTCGACGATGGTCGCGGCGATCCCGTGCCGGTGCAGCCAGAACGCCAGCGCCGGCCCCGCGATCCCGGCCCCGGAGATGAGCACGCGCATTCTTTGCTCCGTTTCCGCTTGTGTACTGCGTACGCAGCGACGCTAAACGGACCGCTCGCAGTGCGGCAATCGCTACTAGTACACCTGCACTCCTCGGCTCGGTCCCGGCGTTTGGTGTACTAGTACCGTGGCCGACCTGGAACCGCCGTATCGCCGCATCGCGGCCGACATCCGCCGCCGCATCGGCAGCGGGGAGCTCTCGCCCGGCGACCCCGTGCCGTCCGCCCGGCAGATCACCCGCGACTGGGGCGTCGCGATCGCCACCGCGACCAAGGCCCTCGCCGTGCTCCGGGAGGAGGGCCTCACCATGGTCAGGCCCGGCATCGGCACGGTCGTCACCGGCCGGACCGCGGGCGCCCGCCCCAACCGGACCGCGCACCGGCGCGCCGCACCGGACCGTGGCGTCCCCGAGCTGACCCGGTCCAGGATCGTGGCGACCGCGATCGGCATCGCCGAGGCCGAGGGGATCGCGGAGGTGTCGATGCGCCGCGTCGCCGCCGAGCTCGGCGTGGCGACGATGGCGCTCTACCGGCACGTGCGCGGCAAGGACGAGCTCACCCTGTACATGATCGACGCCGCCTTCGGCGCCGTGCCGCTGCCCGCCGTGCCGCCCCCGGGCTGGCGGCCGCGCCTGGAGCTGGCCGCCAGGCTGCTGTGGCAGCTCTTCCGCCGGCACGTGTGGCTGGCGCCGACGATGTCCCTGACCCGCCCGCAGCCCGCGATGAACGGGCTCCGCTTCACCGAATGGGTCCTCGCCTCCCTCGACGGCACCCCGCTGTCCCTCACCGACCGGCTCCACGTCCACCTGCTGCTGTTCGGCTACGTCCGCGGCCTCGCCACCACCCTCGAACCAGAAGCCGAGGCCGAACGCGAAACCGGCATGACCGGCACCGAGTGGATGGACCTCGGCTTCGGCGGCGCCGCCCTCCCCTCCGGCGTCCCCGTCTTCGAACGCCTCATCGAGATCGACGAGTTCGACCTGGACCTGGACCGCCTGTTCGTCTTCGGCCTGGACCGCCTCCTCGACGGCCTCGCCGTCTTCATCGACACCCGCCGAGGCTGACGTGCCGGCCCGCTACGGCGCCGGCCGCGTTGCCGGGGTCAGGGGCGGTGGCGGCGCCACATGCGGACGCCGAGGACGACGGCGGTGCGGGCCGGCAGGTCGGCGTGGCGCTCCGCGGGGACCGCCGACTCGATCGCGGCGGTGACGGACGGCGGCAGGGGAGCAGCGTCGGTTCGAGGTGGACACTCATGCCGTCGGGCCAGCGCAGGGGGGCGACGCATTCGTCGTACAACGCCGTGAAGGCGCCGGGCGGGGTGGTGAGGCTGACCCCGTCGTCGGCGTGCACCAGCGCGACCTCCGGGTCCACTTTGGACCGCAGGTGACCACCGCCTCGGGCGTGCCCTGCGGGACGAACTGGGTCGTGGTCGCGCCGGTCATGCCGTTGTAGTGGCAGTCCGCGACACCGACGCGGAACATCAGCCCCGGCCGCAGCGGCACTTCTGCGCGAAGTCGTGCATCGCCTTCGTCGACCCGCCCCACTTCGGCGCCAGGTTCTGGTCGGGCGAGTGCGCAAAGTCTTGGTGCGCAACGGTTTCAGTGAATCGATCATCGACACGGCCGGCGGTCAGACCTGTCCGCCCCTGTTCCGAGGCGGTGTTCCGTGCCGTCTGGCACCGTGTGACGGCTTCGTACGTCTCGTCGACATACGAGTCGTGGAAACTCAATCATCGGCAGGACAGTGCGGTGGGCCGCGCCGCCGATCTCCGTGAGCCGATCGGGCGAGCCGCGTCAGGGCTCGGCTCATTAGCCTCGATGCCGTGACGGCACATCAGTCCGGGCTGAGCATCGACTTCGGCACCTCGCACACCGTCGGGATGCTCCGTCTGCCGGACGGGCGGCACGAATCGCTGCTGTTCGACGCGACGCCGCTGCTGCCGTCGGCCGTGTTCGTCGACGGTGACGGACGGTTGCAGACCGGCCGCGACGCCGAGCGCAGCGCCCGCCTCGACCCGACCGCGTACGAGCCGAACCCGAAGCGGCGGCTGGCCGACGGGACGCTGCTGCTCGGCACGCACGAGGTGCCGGTCGCCGACGCGGTGACGGCGGTCCTCGACCGGGTCCGGTCGGAGGCGGAGCGCACGCTGGGCGGACCGGCCGGCGAGGTCGTGCTCACCCACCCGGCCAGCTGGGCGCCGATCCGCCGGACCCTGCTGGCCGACGCCGCCGGCGCCGCCGGGCTTGGCGCGCCCGTCCTCGTCCCCGAGCCGGTCGCGGCCGCCACCTGCTTCACCGCCGTGCTGTCGCACCGCGTCGACCCCGGCGCGGCCGTCGTCGTGTACGACCTCGGCGGCGGCACCTTCGACGTCAGCGTCGTGCGCCGCACCGCGACCAGCTGGGACGTGGTGGCCAGCGACGGGTTCGAGGACGTCGGCGGTGTCGACCTGGACGCGGCCGTCGTGGGGTGGGTCGGTCGCACCGCCGGCGGCGCCGACCCGCAGCGCTGGCAGCGGCTCGCCGCCCCGGAGACGACCGCCGACCGCAGGCTGCGCCGGCAGCTGCAGGAGGACGCCCGGATCGCCAAGGAGCAGCTGAGCCGGGCGAACCAGACGGGTCTGCCGGTGCCGCTGCTCGACGTCGACGTACATCTGACGCGGGGTGAGCTCGAGGACCTGGCGCGGCCGCTGCTCGACCGCACCGTCGCGCTGACCACAGCGACGCTCTTCGCCAGCGGTGTGACCCGCGACGGCCTGGCCGGCGTCTTCCTCGTCGGCGGCGCGAGCCGGATGCCCCTGGTGGCGACCCTGCTGCACCGCGCCCTCGGCGTGGCGCCGGTGGCGTTGGAGCAGCCCGAGCTCGTCGTGGCCCGCGGCGCCCTCAGCCTGCTCGACCCGGCCCCCGCGGCAGCGGTCGCCCAGCCTGAGACCCCGGCGTCGCCGGCACCGGCGCAGGCTCCGGGGTCGCCCCTGCCCGCGTCAGACCTCGCGGCGCCCGTGTCGCCGGCACCGATGTCCCTCGCGCCGGCTGTGGCGCCGACCGAGCCCGCTGCGGCCGCTGTACCGCCGCCCGCCGCCGACCCGGCCGCATCCGACACTGGCCCCGCACCCGACGCCGCGCCCGCATCCGACACTGGATCCGCATCCGAGGCCCCGCCCGTATCCGACGCCGGACCCGCATCCGAGGCCCCGCCCACAGGAGATGTCACGCCCGCGGGCGGTGCTGGGGTTGCGGGGGACGGCAGGAGGCGGTCCTGGTTGCTCGGTGCCGGGGCGCTGGCCGCCGTGCTGGCCGTCGCCGCGCTGGCCGCCGCGGCCGGCCGGGACTCGCTGGTGTCGGGCACCCGGGCGCTCGCCGGGCCGACCGCGGTCCTGCCGATGATCGGGCTGCTGGTGCTGCTCACCGCCGGGCGCCCCCTGCCGCTGCCCGGTTCGGCGCGGCCGCTGCTCGTGCGGGCGGCCTCCGCCGGAGCCGGGGCGACACTGCTGTACCTGATGCCCGCACTCCTGCTGTGGAGCCGCGCCGAGCTGCCCGAGTTCGTGGACATCCGCCGCATCCGCGGCGCCGGCGAGACGCTGCTGCTGGCCACGGTCGCCGGCGGGGTGCTCCTGGCCGTCATCGGGCTGACGCTGCTGGGCCGCGGCCGGATCGGCGACCCCCTCGGGGGGCCGGCCGGAGCGCGTGGCCCGCTGCTCTGGGTGTGCGCCGGTGGCATCGTCGCGGTCGCCGCGCAGAGTTACATCCACGACCGGGACGCGCACATCATCGCCAGCGGTGGCTGGACCTGGACCGCCCGCGAGATCAACCCGGCGGTGCAGCTCGCCCGCGCGGTGCTCGGCGAGGGTCTCCCGGCCGGGCCACTCAACCTGCTGCTGTTCTGGGCCGGGGCGACCCTCATGTTCCTGTTGGTCCTCGGCGGTGGCCTGCTCCTGCGCCGCGGCGGCGAACCGGGCGGCCCCGCGCCGGTCGCGCCGGTCCGGATCGCCGCGGTGCTGTTCACCGCCGGTGGGGTGCTTGCCGCGGTTCACGGTTTGCAGGAGAGCGACTACTGGGGGCGCAACAACATCAGCAGCTCGCCGACGCGCGGCATCCTGCCGGCGGTGCACGCGGTCTGGAACGCCACCGTCGGTCTCGTGCCGCCGGGTGTGTTCACCACCGTCGTGGCCGTCGCGGTCGCCGGCACCGCCGGGCTGCTCGTCGCCCGCCGGCGCCGGGCTCAGGGACTGTGAGCATCCTGCCGAAGGGCGGTCCGGCATGAGCCGATTGCCGGGCTGATGGGGCGGATCGCTCGATTGTCCGTGGCCACGGTGATCCATACGATGGCCGCTGCCGACGCCGGCTCGTGTGGACGCGACCGGACCCGTCTGGATCAGGAGTGGTGATCGAGTTGCGCCTGGGCATCGACTTCGGCACGTCGAACACGGTGGCCGTCCTCGACCCCGGCGACGGGCAGACCCGGCCGCTGCTCTTCGACGGCACGCCGATGCTTCCGTCGGCGGCCTGCCGGGACGCCGCCGGAGCGCTGGTCGTGGGGCGCGACGCGCAGCACGTGGGGCGCGGGTCACCGGCGTCGTTCGAGCCGAACCCGAAGAAGCGGGTCGACGACGGCGAGGTGCTGCTCGGCGACGCCGCGGTCGCCGTGCCGGAGCTCATCGCGGCCGTGCTGCGACGCACGTACGACGAAGCCCTGCGCACCGCCGGCCGCCCGGTCACCGAGACGGTCCTGACGCATCCGGCCGGGTGGGGCGGCCGGCGCCGCGACGTGCTCCTGGCGGCGGCCCGCTCGGCCGGCCTGCCGTCCGTGTCGCTCGTCCCGGAGCCGGTGGCCGCGGCCACCTACTTCGTCACCGTGCTCGGCAACGAGGTGCCGGTCGGCGGCATCGTGGCGGTGTACGACTTCGGCGCCGGGACGTTCGACGCGTCCGTGGTCCGCAGGACGGACGGCGGGTTCGAGGTCCTGGCCGCCGAGGGCATCCTCGACGCGGGCGGCCTGGACGTCGACGCGGCCGTGTTCGCCTACCTGGGCGCGGTCCACGGCTCCGCCAACGCCGACGCGTGGGCGCGGCTGAACAGCCCGGCCGCCGACGCCGACCGGCGTGCCGCCCGGACCTTGTGGGACGAGGTCCGCAACGGCAAGGAGATGCTGTCGCGGTCGGCGCAGACCTCCATCTTCATACCGCTGCTGGAGATCGACACGACCCTCGGCCGGGAGCAGCTCGAAACGCTGGCCCGCCCGCTGCTGGACCGCACCGTCGCGGCGACGCGCATCGCCCTGCGGGAAGCCGGCGTGCGCCCCGCCGACCTCACCGGTGTGTTCCTGGTCGGTGGTTCGAGCCGGATGCCGCTGTGCGCCACCATGCTGCACCAGGCCCTCGGCGTGGCCCCGGTGGTGATCGAGCAACCGGAGCTGGTGGTGGCCGGCGGCAGCCTGCGCGTCGGCACCGGCACCGCCGCACCCGAGCCCGCGACGGTCCCGGCGCCCCGCCCCGAACCGGCCGGCACCCTCACGCTGCCGGCCGAACCGGTCACGCCACCACCCCCGGCGGTCACGTCCCCCGCGCCGGTCTTCACGCCACCCGCTCCACCGGTCACGTCTCCCGCGCCGGTCTCCCCGACGCCCGCGCCGGCGGCCACGTCCCCCGCGCCGGTCTTCACGCCACCCGCTCCACCGGTCGCGTCTCCCGCGCCGGCGGCCACGTCGCCCGCGCCGGTCTTCACGACGCCCATGCCGGTGGTCACGTCGCCTGCGCCGGTCCCCACGACGCCCGCGCCGGCGGTGGAGCCGGCGGTGGAGCCGGTCGCGCCGGTCTTCATGGCGCCGCGGCCGGAGCTCCGACCGTTCGCGCCGACGGTGGCGCCGGTCGTCTACGGCAACGCCACCGGCAGGCTGCCGCTCGCCACCCGCACCTGGAGTCTCGCCGCGATCCCGACCGGCATCCTGCTCTACGTCATCGGCGTCCTCATCACCGTGACCACCGACTCGGAGGCCGGGGGCGCCGTCATCGGACTGCCCGGTGTGGCGCTGGTCCCGCTCGGCATCGCAGGCTTCATCGTGCAGCTCACCGCCAGGTCGCTCCGCATCGACGCCGACGGGATCGTCTACCGCCGGGCGCACCGCCGCACGGCCTGCCCGTGGCACCAGCTCGCCTCCATCGGCGTGCAGCAGCGCCACAACGCCGGGGCGTTCGTGGTCGGTACACTGGTCGCTGACTCCCCGCTGCGGCACGACCCGAAGTTCGCGCCGGCCGTCGGCGCGGACGGGTCGTTCGACCTCGCACCGCTCGCCGGCCTGCGCACCTCGGCCGACGCCGTCACGGCCGCCCTGGCCCAGCACGTCAGGACCGCCGCCAGCTGAGCCACCGGGCCGGCTGCCGCCCCGCTTTCCGCGACCGACGGGCAGGCGAAGGGCAGGCGAAGGGTAGGCACCGGGCGGGCGAAGGGCAGGCGACGAACGGGGTGGGCCGGGCATACCTGCTAGCAGGTATACGGGGGTGCGGAAACCGGCAGTCGGAGAGTCCCGCTGGCGCCGAGGCTGTCACACAGCGGTACGAGGAACGTGGGATGTAGACATTCCGCACCCCCGTTGAACAGGTGATCCCCATGACGACTTGCCCGGTCGATCCAGTCCTGAGCATGGCACTGTTCGTCTCCGACGCCTCCGCCTCCCGCGACCTGGACGACGCCACCGTCCGCGAGACCGTCCACCGCACGCTCGACCAGCTCGGGCCGGACGAGTGCTACGCGCGGGCCGCCGAGGTGTTCGGCGACCGTCCCGAGGTCGCGCTCAGCCGTATCCAGTGGGCGCGCGAGCTGTGCGCCCGCGCGCTGGCCCCGGCCCTCGTCGGCGCGGCCGCCTGACCACCAGGCCTGGCACCGCGAAGTCGATTCCCGAGCACATGGCCGCTCCCTACCCGGCCGGATCGCGCGGTACACCACCGGCGCGGCTGAGCACGGTCGCGATACGCGGCTGGTCCGCCGGGCCGGTGAGCAGCACGAGGACCGCCCGGCCCGCCGGCACACCGCGGGCCGCCCGCTCCACCACGGCGTCGGAGAGCCCGGCGTCGTGCACCCCGGCCACGGCTGCCGCCGCCACGGCACCGACGGCCAGGCCCGCCGTCGGCCACCCGGCGAGCGTGCCGACCACGATGCCCCACGCGGCCCCGGCGAGCGCGCCGTCGAGGACCCCCAGGTCGCGGGTCTGCAGCTCATGCATCCGGTAAGGACGGCCGCCACCGGCGCCGGGTGCGTCGGACCAGGCGACCACGGCGTCGTCGAGGCGGATCAGCTGCTGCTCCCGCAGATGCAGCACGGAGACCAGCGCGTCCTGAGCCTGCTGCGCCGTGCCGAAGACGTAGAGCGCGGGCCGGTCGGTGCGCTGCGCGCCCGGCCGGCGCAGCCGCCCGGCGAGCGGGCGGTGCCGCAGCTGCCAGCCCGCCAGCAGCCCGATCAGGGTCGACAGCAGATGCCCGAGGCTGGTGAAGGTCCTGCTGTCGGCGAACGGCAGCACCACGAGGAGCAGCACCGCGGGGACCAGCACCCGCCGGGTCCGCCGCACCGGCAGGCTGCAGGCCAGGGCGGCGGCGACGGCGTGCGCGCCGTAGCTGGTCCCGACGTCGGCGGCCCAGGCCACCTCCTGGTCGAGCCAGCCGTGTCGCAGACCGACCCGCAGCACCTCGTAGACCAGGCAGCTCGCGATCACGTGGGTCAGCAGGAACACCTCGGCCAGCCGGCGCCGCCCCCAGACCAGCTCCGCCGCCCCGGTGAGCAGCAGCAGCGCCACGACCTGCACCGGCTCGATCCCACCACCCAGCACGAACGCGCTGGTGAACAGCGTCCACAGCCGATGCTGCTCCAGGTTGGCCACGTTGGTGGAGTTCGCCGCGACGATCCCCGCCCGGGCCTGCGGTCCGGCGAGCGCGTCGATGCCGAGGCTGACCCCGACCACCGCCGCCACGTACAGCGGCGCCAGCCGTAACCCGGCCACCGCCGCCAGCAGCACCCGCGCCTTCGCCGCCGGTCCCACGCTCGCGGCGAGCTCCGCGGCGAGGTCGCCGCCGGGCAGGTACCTGGCAGACACGAGACCGGGCTGGTTCGTGTGCCGCAAGGTCCGGTGGATCCTGACCCGGCGGCGGGACCCGGCCGCCGGGCCGGCAACCACGCGCCCGGTTGCGGTCCGCCCGCCATCGGCGCCTGGGCCGCGGGGCATCGCCCGTCACCGCCGGCGCCGCCGCGGTGGTGGGTGCGCCCCGGGCGGGCCCGGCGGGTCGCCCGCCGCGGCGAGGATGCCGGCGAACCACCGGTCCGGGATCAGCGCCAGCAGGACACCGGTCAGTGTGGCGACGAGATGCTCGCGGGAAGGCAGACCGCCCACGACGACGACCTCGGTGGCGTGGTACGCCGGGAGCACCGCCGCGAGCCACCCGATGCGCAGGCGGACCGCGGCGTACGCCAGCACCGCCACCACCGCGGCCGACGGGCCGGCATCGGCGAGGTGGGCGTCCTGCATGCCGAGCCCCACCGGCGGCCTGGCGGCGATCCACAGCGCCGCGGACAGCGTGGCGGCGCTGTGCCCGGCAGCCGCGACAAGGACGGCCCGCACCGTGCCCAGCACCGCCTGGGTCAGGCTGAACACGAGCAGCACCTGCATCACCGCGAACCAGAACGGCAGCAGCGCCGCCGGCGCGAACAGCGACAGCGGCAGCCGCAGCAGGACGGCCGGTAGCGGATCGCCGGGATGCGTGACGGCAAACCGGCTGATCACCGGATGCCCGGGCCTGGTCCGCGCCGCGATCGCCAGCGCCGTCACCAGCACCGCGACGGCCGGACCCAGCCACAACCGGCCGTACCGGCGCAGCCGGACCGCGTCGTACACCGGCTCGAACAGCGCCTGACCCTGATCGGTGAGCCTCCGCAGGATCGGCTGTGCGCCAGTCACCATCCGCGCGGGCTACCCGGCCCGCCCGGCGCGCAACCCTCTGCACCGCGGGCGCCGGCCGGCCACGCTCAGCGGGCCGCCTGCTCCATGCCTTCGACGAGCGCGGCGAGCGCCGGCCGGTTGGCGGCGGCGGTGATGAACCCGACGAACCCGCTGCCCTCGAACGCCAGCGTGACCTGGACGAGGTGCTCCTTCTCGCGCCCGAACAGGCTGACCCGCCGCTCGATGTCGTTCCACTGCGCCCCGCGGAACGTCGACGCCGGGTTGCGGGTGACCGGCTGCCCGCCGCGCTGCTTCTCGAACCACGCACCGTCCAGGACGAGCCGCTCGTTGGACTGCCCTTCCACCACGATCATGCGCGCAGGATAAGCGACACCGACGGCCGCGCACTGTTCGCCATCGGACAGCCGGCGGACCCGGCCGGCGGGACGCCGAAACCGGCGCCGCCGGTACCATGGACCGCGTGGCCGGCGGGGTGGACGAGGTCGAGAGCAAACACCCCGTGCCGGACCCCGGGGCGCTCATGACCCGGCTCGAAACGCTCGGCTTCCGGGCCGCGCCGCCGCAGGAGCAGCTCGACGAGTACTACGACACCCCCGACGGCCGCCTGCGCGCGCAGGACCTCGTCGCCCGGTTGCGGGTCACCGGCGCCACCGCGACGGCCGGCTTCAAGGGCCCCCGCACGCATGCCGGTGACGGCACCAACCACCGCATCGAGGTGGAGTTCCCTTCGCCGGATCCAGGTGGTGTACGGGCAGCCTTCGCCGACCAGGGCCTGATCCTCGTGTGGCGCCTGGCGAAGCGCCGCCGCGAGTTCCACCGTGCGGCGCTGGTCGTCGCGGTCGACGAGCTGCCCCGCCTGGGGACGTTCGCGGAGTTCGAGGGCCCACCGGCACAGATCGCGGCCGCCCGTGGCCAGGTGGCGGACCTGATCGGCCCGGCGGAGCCCCGCAACTACGCGGAGCTGGCGGCGGCCGTCCACCCGGACGCCCGCGAGCTGCTCTTCTGAGCCCGCAGCACCGGTGGGGCGGTGCCCGGCGGATCCGCGGACTACGGTGACGCTGTGCCTGCGCCTCCCGCTGTGGTGACACGGTGACCGTCGCCTGGGCGGGTGCGCCGGCCGGGGCCGATTTGCTCGCCGCCGCCCGGCTCGAGCTGCCGGCCGGGTCCCTGGAGCTGGCCTGCCACGCCGCCGTCCCGGTCGCCGTGGACGCCGCCCTGCTGCGCCGCATCCGTGACGCGTTCCCCGCTCTGGCGCTGCCGCCCGGAGGTGAGGAGCGGCTGCTGCGGTCCGCGCTCTTCGCCGGTACCGGCGACGGCCGCCACGAGATCGACCCGCGCTTGCGGGCGTCGCTGCAGTCGGCGCTGGCCGCCCGGTTCGGGCCCGACCGTCTCCGGCAGGTGGCGGCGCTGGCGGGGTCCTCCCTGATCGAGCCAGGGCCCGCACTGGCGGACCGGCTCGCCGCGGCGTGGGAGGCGCTCGACCTCCGGTACCCCGCGGAGGACGCGCTGCGGGCGGTCCACGAGCTGGGGGAGCTCGCGCTGCTGCCCGGCAGCGACCTGCGGACCATCGCGCGGGCGCTGACCGGCGCCGCCGAGTTCGGGCCCGGCGAGGTGGTGGCCGCCGCGCGGTCCGTCCTGGACGCCGTCACCCGGCTGGTGCCCGCCCCGGCGGCCGCGGACGAGGACCGGAGCGGGCGGGTGCGGTTCGAGGAGCTGTTCGGCCTCGGCGACCCCGGCGCCTTCGACCCCGCGGGCGCCTGGCGGACGCGACCGGGCGCCGACCGGCTCCGCGTGCCGATCGGCGTGGGGACCGACGGCGCACCGGTCGAGCTCGACTTCGCGTCGGGCCGGCACGGCATGATCGTGGGCGCCCCCGGGTCGGGCAAGTCGGAGCTGCTGCGCTCGGTCATCCTCGCCCTCGCCGTCACGCACTCGCCGGCGGACCTCAACTTCGTCTTCGTCGACCGGCACGGCGGCGGCACCTTCCGCCCGTTCGAGCACCTGCCGCACGTCGCGGCGATGATCACCGGCGTCGGCGAGTCACCGGACCTCGTCGAGCGCTTCTTCGACACCGTCGCGGGCGAGCTCGACCGGCGGGCGCGGGACCGGACCGTCCCGGCGCCGAGCCTGTTCGTCGTCATCGACGAGTTCACCGAGCTGCTCACCGGGCGGCCCGACCTCATCGACCTGTTCGTGCAGGTCGGGCGGGTCGGCCGGTCGCTCGGCGTGCATCAGCTGCTGGCGGCGCAGCGGCTGGAGGAGGGCCGGCTGCGAGGCCTGGACAACTACCTGCCGGTGCGGGTCGCGATGCGCACGTTCAGCGGTCAGGAGAGCCGCGCCGTGATCGGCGTGCCCGACGCCTACGACCTGCCCATGACGCCCGGCGTCGGCTACCTGCGGGCCGGGTCCGGTGCGCCGGTCCGGTTCCTCGCGCCGGTCACGTTCCACCGCTACCTGCCGCCCGCCGGGGGCTGGGACAGCGTCCTGCGCGGCCTCGACCCGTGGGCGCCGCCGAGCGTGGCGGAGGTGCTCACCGACCGGATGCGCGCCGCCGCCCCGCCCGCGACCCAGCTGTGGCTGCCGCCCCTCACCGCGTCGCCGGCGCTCGGGGAACTGGTCGGCCCGCTCACGACGACCCCCGACCGCGGGCTGGCGGCGCCGCGGCGACCCGGCGGAGTGGCGGTCGCCCGCGTCGACCGGCCGTTCGAGCGGCGCTACGACGTCCTCGACGTCCCACCGGACGGCGGCAACATCGTGATCGTCGGCGGGCCGCGCAGCGGGAAGTCGACCGCGCTGCAGACGCTCGCGCTCGGGCTGGCCCTGACGTACACCCCGGCCGAGGCGCACCTGTACGCACTGGAGTCCGGCGGCGGCCGGGCCCTGGCCCCACTGGCCGGCCTGCCGCACACCGCCGCCGTCGCGGACCGCCACCGGCGCGACCTGGTGCCACGGATCCTCGGCGAGCTGCACGCCGGCCTCGACCGAGAGCCCACGCACCGCCGGTTCCTGCTCGTCGACGAGTGGGGCGCGGTCCGCAGCGACTTCGAGGACTTCGAATGGATGCTCCACGACCTCGCCCAGCGGGGGCCGGCCCACGGCATCCGTCTCGCGGTCACGGCCCGCCGCTGGGCGGAGCTGCGCCCGGCCTTCGGCGACACCTTCACCACCAGGATCGAGCTGCGCCTGGGCGACCCCGCCGGGTCGGAGATCGACCGGCGGGCCGCCGCCCGGATCCCGTACGACGTGCCCGGCCGCGGCATCACCGCCGACCGCCTGCAACTGCTGGTGGCCCGGCCGCGGCTGACCGAGGACGGCGACCTGGACGCCGCGGTGGCGGACATCCGCGCGGCGTGGCCGGCCGAGCCGGCGCCGCCCGTCGAGCCGCTGCCCGAGCGGCTGCCACCCGAGGCGCTGCCCGAGCCGCGGCGCGGCCGGATCCCGATCGGCGTCGAGCAGATCGGCCTCGGGCCGGTCGTCGCCGACTTCGACGCCGACCCGCACCTGGTCGTCCTGGGCGGCGAGGGGTCCGGCAAGACCGCGTTCCTGCGCGGCCTGGCCCGTTCGATCGAGCGCGCGTACCGGCCCGAGGAGGCCCGGACCGTCGTCGTCGACTACCGCCGCCGGCTCGCCGGCGCGGCCGGCCCCGCCCACCTGCTCGGGCACTGCACCGGCCCCGAGTCCGCCGACCACGTGCTGCGCGAGGTCGCCACCGCGCTCACCGAGCGGCTGCGCGACCCCGGCCGGCGGCGCGGCCCCGAGGTGTACCTCCTCGTCGACGACTACGACCTGGTCGCCACCGCCACCGACCCCCTCGCCGCCCTCATGGACCTCCTGCCGCACGCCGCCGGCGTCGGGCTGCACGTCGTCGTCGCCCGCCGGACCAGCGGCGCGGCGCGGGCGATGTACGAGCCGGTCCTGCTCCGCCTGCGGGACCTGTCCGCCCAGGCGGTCGTGCTGTCCGGCGCTCGCGAGGACGGGCCGCTGCTCGCCGGCATCACGCCACGGCCACTGCCGCCCGGCCGGGGCTGGCACGCGACCCGGCGGCACGGCCGGCAGCTCGTCCAGCTGGCCTGGCACCCACCGGCGCCCGGAAGGTTCTGAACCCGGGGCAACCCGCCCGGCCGCCGCACCTGTCCAGGTGTGGTGAAGGGAGGTACCCGTGACCCGAGACATCGAGTCCGACCTGCACGAGTACGTCGAAACCCGGTACGTGCACCTGCGCCGCACGGCATTCCTGCTGTGCGGCGAGTGGCACCGCGCCGAGGACCTCGTGCAGACCGCGCTGGCCAAGGTGGTGACCGCGGCGCGGCGCGGGCGGGTCGAGCACCTCGACGCGTACGCCCGCCAGGTGCTGCTGCGGGTGTACCTGGACGACAACCAGCGCGGCTCGCGCCGCCGCGAGCGGACCTGGGCGGACCCCGCCGGCGCGGCCGAGCCGCCCGCGGTGGCCGGCGACCGCGCCACCGCCCTCACCGTGCTGGCGGCGCTGCGGGCCCTGCCCGCCAGGCAGCGCGCGACGGTCGTGCTGCGCTACTGGGAGGACCGCAGCGTCGAGGACACCGCGGCGGTGCTCGGGGTCAGCGAAGGAACGGTGAAGAGCCAGCTCATGCTGACCGACGGCCCGTCGGAGGACGCCGGACACGACCGGATCACCCTCCGCATGGCCGAGGTGTTCCGGCCGGACGGCGTCCGCATCGCGGTCGGCACCTGGAACGCCGTCAGGGAGAAGACCAACACCGCGACCCGCCCCGAGCCTCCCTTGACCGGCCAGCAACTGCAGGCGATCGCCACCGACCCGACCTGGCCGATACAGCAGCCGATCTGACAGCCGATCTGACATCGGCCTGGTCGGGTGCGGCGAACTCGGATGACAGCCCACACCGGCGGTGACATCTTGGGTGCGTGATGGAGGGGGCGCGCCATGAGCTGGACCGGATGCGACGGTCCACCGCCGCGTGGCGCGACTGCCGCTACGAGCCCGCCACCGGCGCGGACGGCTACGAGCACGACGCGAACGCGGCCCGCCGCGCGCAGGTGCTGTGGGCGCTGCAGTACGACCGCCGCGCCGGCGACCTGCCGCTGCTGCGGTGGCTCGCCGGGCAGGAGGCGGAGTGCCGGGGGCAGGCTCCGTTCCAGGGCCTGACCGAGGAGACGGAGCTGGCCGGGTTCCTGCTTGCCGAGCACCGCCAGGCCGACGACGTCTGGCTGCACTGGGCCATCAAGACGGCCAACTTCGACACGTGGTGCGGCTACGACGTCGAGCACCTGTTCGCGGCCGGCGTCCAGCCGTCCGTCGCCGCCGTGCGCGACAGCGACGATCCCGAGCGGGACGCCGTCATGGAGCGCCTGCTGGACACCGGCGGCGAGCCGTGCGTGTCCGACGAGGACGTGGCGGGCTGGTTCGCGCACCTGCGGTCGCGCTTCCCGGCCGACCCGGCCGACGAGGACCCGATCACCTGGGTCGAGCGGGCGAAGCTCGTCGGTGACCCGGTCCTGGCCAGGCACTGGCTGGACCGGTGGGCGGCCGGCCGCGAACGCGACCCGCACACGCTGGGGCAGCTCCGCCACCAACTGGCCGACCTCGGGGCGTTCGCCGAGGCGGCCGCGGCGCAGCGGGAGAGCCTGACGTTCGCCGCCGACGCGTCGGCCTGGCGGACCCTCGCCGGGCTGGAACGCCGGGCCGGCCACCACGACGCCGCCTGGGCGGCGCTCCGCGAGTGCCGCCGGGCCCTCGACGACGTGGCCGGCTGGCGGACGGTCGGGCTCGGGCGCATGTACGTGGAGGAGCTGTTCCTCCTGGCGGGCGTCTCGGCCGGTGCCCTGGCCGGGGCCGCGTTCGCGGAGGCGGACCGCGTGGCCGGCCAGGTCCCCGGCCTGGCGCTGGTGGTGCTGCGGGCAGCCGTCGAGGCCGCGGACAATGTGGGTGAGGAGGACCGGGCGCGGCACTACCGGTACCTCCGCGACATCGAACAACAGCGCATCGACACCGAACTGCGCGAGCTGCGGTCCTGACCGGGGTGCTCGTCCACCTCGACGCCGACCGGGCGGGGCGCTACGCCGCCGCCCTGACCGGCACCGTCGTCGCGGCGGTGGGCGGCTGGCCGGCGCCGCGCACCGTGAGGTACGCCGTCACCGACGCCAGGGCTGGGTGGGTGGCGGCGACCTGCGGGGCGAGGATCCGGTGCGCCTCCTCGGCCAGGGCCTGGGCCTCGTCGTGGGCGTCCCGGGCGGCGGCGAGCGCGGCCAGGTTCGTCAGCGTCAGCGCGACCTCCGGATGCGACGCGCCGTACGTGCGGCGCTTCCCGGCCAGCACGACCGTGTACAGCGCCGCGGCGGCGGCCGGGTCGCGGACGGCGAGGACGGCGGCGAGGTTGTGCCGGTTGGTGAGGACGTCGGGGTGGTCGGGGCCGTGCCGGGCGGTGAAGTACGCGATCGCCCGGCGCAGCAACGGCTCCGCCTCCGCGGGCTCGCCGCGGGCCTGCAGGATCGCGGCGAGGTGGGCCTCGTCGGCGACGACGGCCGGGTGGCCGGGCGGGAGGCAGGCGCGGTGCAGGGCGAGGGAGCGCCGCGCGTACGCCTCGCCGGCCGCCAGGTCGCCGCGGCTGTGGGCGAGGCCGGCGAGGTTGTGCCAGACGGCGGCGAGCGCGGGATGGTCCGGGCCGTGGGCCGCCTCCAGCGCCGTGCGGACCGCGGTGTACTGGGCGTGGGCGTCGTCGTGGCGGCCCGCGAACTTGTACAGCACGCCGAGCTCGTTGCGCAGCGGCACCAGCTCCAGGTCGGTGAAGCGGGGCGCCGCGTCGTCGCACGCGGCCCGCAGCAGCCGTTCCGCCGCGGCGTAGCGGCCCTGGCGGCGCAGGTTGCCGGCCAGGGCGACGGTCGCCTGGACGCGCAGCCGCAGCAGGACCTCCGGCTGGGACGGCAGCGCCGCCATGACGGCGGTGGCGCGGCGGTGGTAGGCCTCGGCGGCCGCGTGCTTGCCGAGCTCGTCGAGGGCGCTGCCGAGCAGGGTGAGCACGTTGGCGGTGTCGGGGCTGCCGGCGCCGGCGTGCGCCTCGAGGATGCCGAGGGCACGCCGGCACAGGTCGATGCTCCGCGGGTAGCGGTGCTCGTCCCAGGCGGACAGCGCCAGGTCGTGCAGGGCGACCGCCTCGTCGACGGGATCAGGTGTCATGGCCGGCTCCGCCACCCGCTGCCGTGGCTCAGGCGATCCGGGCGACGGCCTGGCTGTGGTTGGTCGTCAGGCCCCGCGCCGGAACCGCCGGGGCGGCGGGCGTGGCGACGGCCTGGCTGTGGTTGGTGGCGAGACCGCCGCCCCGGACCTGCGTGCGGACCACGGGCGTGGCGACGACAGAACGCTGCATGGGAGTGCTCCTTCGGATTCGTGGTTTCGAGTGCCCCGTGAGCGTGGCCGCCACCGCTTGGCCCGTACTTGTGGCGCACTTGGAGCGCCCGGACTCAAGTCGCCGGCAAGCGCGCCCGCACACACTGCCGGCGACACCGGCCGTGACCGTACGGGAGCGAACCATGCAGGACACGAGGGGCGGGCACCATGCCGGCGGCGCTGCGGCGGCTGCTGTTCGGCGACGTCGTGTCGGCCGCCGGGATCGGGCTCACCCAGCCGTACCTGGTGATCCTGCTGCACTCCGGCAAGGGCATCCCGCTCGCGGCGGCCACCGCGATGACCGCGCTGCTCGCCCTCGCCAGCTTCCCCGGCAACTGGCTCAGCGGCGTCCTCACCGACCGGCACGGCGGGCGCCTCGCCATGACCGCCGGCCTCGCCACGACCGTCTGCGGCCTGGTCCTCGTCGCCGCCGGCAGCCATCCGCTGCTGCTCGGGTGCGCCGTCGCGGCGGTCGGGTTCGGGTGGGCGGTGACGCTGCCCGCGTACGCGACGCTGATCGCCGGCCTCGTCCCGGAGGCGGCGCACCGCCGGACGTTCACGCTGCAGTTCGCCCTGTTCAACGCGGGTATGGGCGCGGGCTCCGCGGTGGCCGTCCTCGTCGCCGACCTCACCTGGCTGTGGTGGGCCGCCGCGGGCACGTGCCTGGTCGCGATCGTGGCCGTGCGCTGCTCGTACACCGGCGGACAACGAACGACGAGCACCCTGGCGGGTCCGGGCTACCGCGCGCTGCTCGCCGACCGGCGGCTGCTGCGCGTGCTGCTCGTCGCCGTGCTCACCTCCGCCGCCGGATACGGCGTCTACACCGCGGGCCTTCCCGTCCTGGCCATCCACAGTGGACGGCCGGACCTCATGTCGTGGGCGGGCGTCGCCAACTGCCTCACGATCGTCGCCGGCCTCCCGTTGGCGTTGCGCGCCGGTGTACGACTGACGCCACCGCGACTCGTCGCCGCCGCTGCCGCGGTCTGGTCGGCCGGCTGGCTGCTGTGCGCCACCGTCACCACCCCGGCCTGGGCCGTGCTCCCGCTCGCCGCCGTGCTCATGGGTGCCGGCGAGCTGCTGCTGTCCGGCGCGCTGCCCGCGATGGTCAACGCCCTCGCCCCGGACGCCCTCCGCGGCCGCTACAACGCCGCCCTGACCTTCGCGATGACGGCGGGCATGTGGGCCGGGCCGCTGCTCGCCGCGGCGGCCACGGCCCTCGGCCTGCTGCGGCTGCTGTTCGCCGCCGCCGTCGCCCTCCTCGCCCTCGCCACCGTGCTGGTACACCGGACCGACCCCGCGCCGCGGTGACACCATCCGGCGACGGTCACCCGCCCGGGGCCGAGAACAGCGCGACGAGCCTGGCCTCCAGCGCACCGCTGACCCGCCCGTCCACGCGGTCATCGTCGTCGAGCCCGTCGATCCGGCCGCCAGAAGGCGTCCTCATCCACGCCGCCATCCTCCTGCGGGCGGCACGGTGGCCCGCGGCGGCCCGGTCAACCGGTGGGCGGCGATGACCGCGAACTCGGCAGCATGCCCATGCCCGCGAACGGACCCGCGAGGGCCAGCGCCTGCACGGCGCGCCAGGTCAGCCGGCGCAACCCCCGGCCTCCGACACATCGACCGGTTTCAGTGTGTGGGAGCGGTGCGGCCGGGCCGGGGACTGACATGGCGCGGGGATCGTTGTATGCTCGCGCCGATGACTACCTCACGTCGTAGATTGGGGGTCCCATCCGCGCAAGGTGAGTGCTGATGCACTTCCATGACGCGATGGGGGACACCCGCCGAACGTTCTGGCAGCGCGTGCGCGAGTTCGCCGTGCCGCAATCAATGATCGAGTCAGCGACCGCCCGCCGGCACGCCGGTGACTGGGCCGGGGCGTGCGCCGCGGCACGGGTCGACGTCGATCTCGACCTCAAGGCAGTGGCTCGGACCGGTGGTGCGGCGCTGGCCGCGTCGATCCGGGCCGACCTGCGCCATCTCGCCCCCGACCTGCTGCGCTGGCACATGCCGCGGATCGCGCCGGACGGCCTGCTGCGGCCGGGGCTGACCATCTCGCTCGCCCGGTATGGCCCGTTGCACCTGGTGGTCCGGACGCCGCCGGCGTGGGCGGGCGCGGGGCAGCGGATCAGCCTCGCACTGTGGGAGGGGGCGCGGGGGACCGGCGTGCCGCATCCGCATCCGCACCCCGATCCCCGGTTCCGTCTCGACCTGCACCGGCACCTGTGGGACGCGCGCAGGGCAGGGGAGCTGCGGACCAGGGCCGGCCACGGCGCCACCGGTCCGCCCCCGTCCCCGCCCCCGGAGCCCGCCGAGGCCATGACTTCGGCCTTGGCGTCGGCCGACCGGTGGGCTGCTTCGGCTGCGGTTTCGGCCGACCGGTGCGCGGCTTCAGCTTTCGCGGCGGCGGGAGGTGCGGCGACCGACCGATGGGCCGACGAGGCCGGGATCCTGCTGCGGGCGGACGGGTGTGCCGGCGGTGCGGTGACCGTGCGGCTCGGGGCCCGGCGCCGGTTCGTCGTGACCGTCGCTGACGGTGCCGAGCCCCGCGTCTCCCGGCCCCGCGGGCGCGGCGGCGGGGGACCCGTGCTGCCCGACGCCGCGACGTGGGTCCTGCCCGACGTGGAGCTGCTGCGCGAAGGGCTCATCGGCGCGGACGCGCTGCACCCGCTCGTCGCGGCGGCGCTCATGCCCGGCCGGCCGGCGGCGTACACCCGCCGCGACGACGACCCGAGCACGCCAAGGGTCGTCGAGTGCAGGGGCGAGCGGCACCGGATCGGGCTCGTCGGCGGCAGGCTCGTCGCGCTCGACCACGACCCCGCCGAGGTGCGCCGGGAGGAGCTGCTCGCCGCGCTCGGCGGGACCCCGCTGGCGTGCCTGCAAGCGATCGACGAGGCGCACCGCCGGCCGGAGTGCCTCCTCGACGTGCGGGCGCGGCTCGACCACGGCGACACCGAAGGCGCGCTCGCCGTGGTGGAAGGGCTGCTCGGCCCCGATGCGCTGCTGCGGCACGGCGCGCTGCGGGAAGCCCTCGACGACGCGGCGCTGCGCAAGGTCGCGCACGGGCTCTTCCGCGCCGGCCTGGCCCGCACCCGCCCCGCACCCGAACGCCGCGCCGCGCGCCGCTGACCCACCGCACGTCTCCAGCGCCCGGCCGTCGAGCCGCGCCGGTGCACCGCCGGCCTCCATCCGGAGGCCGGATCACGACTTCTCCCCGAATGGTGATGCCTCATGTCTTCGTTCAGTTCTCCGGTCACCGCTTCGTTCACCGACCAGCTCGACGTCGCCGCCGAGCTGCTCGCGCTGCTGCACGACACCGGGACGGAGCCGCGCACCGACACCCAGCTGGAGGCGCTGACCCTCGCCGTCGCCGCCGACCTGCCGGTCCTGCTGTGGGGCGAGCCCGGCATCGGCAAGACGGCCGCCCTCACCCAGCTCGCCGAGGCGCTCGACCTGCCGCTCACCACCGTCATCGCCAGCGTGCACGAGCCGTCGGACTTCTCGGGGCTGCCCGTCGTCGGCGACGACCCGGCGGTGCAGGGCGTGCCGATGGCCCCGCCGGACTGGGCGGTGCGCCTGGTGCACGCCGGCCGCGGCCTGCTCTTCCTGGACGAGCTGTCCACCGCGCCGCCGGCCGTGCAGGCCGCGTTGCTGCGCCTGGTGCTGGAGCGCCGCGTCGGCGCCCTGCGGCTGCCGCCGGGCGTGCGGATCGTGGCGGCCGCCAACCCGCGGTCGTCCGCCGCCGACGGGTGGGAGCTGTCCGCGCCGCTCGCGAACCGCTTCGTGCACCTGCAATGGGTGCACGACCACGACGTCGTCGTCCGCGGGCTCGGCGGCACCTGGCCGCGCGCGTCGCTGCCCCGGCTGGATCCGCGGAGGCTGACCGAGGCGGTGGCGTTCGCCCGCCGGGCCGTGTGCGGGCTGCTCACCGCCCGGCCCCGGCTGGTGCACCAGCTGCCCGGCAGCGAGGCGCGCCGCGGCGGTCCGTGGCCGTCGCCGCGCAGCTGGGACATGGCGCTGCGGCTGACCGCGTTCGCCGTCGCCGCCGGCACGTCCCGCGACGTGCTCTCGATGCTGGTCCGCGGCACCGTCGGCGACGGCCCGGGCCTGGAGCTCCTCGCGAGCCTCGACCGGATGGACCTGCCGGACCCGGAGACGCTGCTCGCCGACCCGGCCGCGGCGGTCCTGCCGGAGCGCGGCGACCTGCGGCAGGCGGCCCTCGACGGCGTCGTCGAAGCGGTCCGCCGGCAGCCGTCGAAGGCCCGGTGGGACGCGGCGTGGGCGATCCTGGCCGCCGCCGTCGACACCGGCGCCCCGGACCTCGTGGTGGTGCCGGCGTCGACGCTCGCCGCGCAGCGCCGCGCCGACTGGGACGTGCCCGACCTGATCGAACGCCTCGCCGGCGCGGTGTCGCTGTCGCAGCGGGCGGTGGCCGCCTGATGGCGCGCGACACCGCCGAGGCGTCCGTCGTGGGTGGCGGCTTGGCCGCGTCCGAGGACCGGTCCGCCGTGGGCGGCGGCCCGATGGCGCTGGACACCGGGAAGCTGTACGCGGCCCGGCTGCTCGCCGCGCGGGTCCGGCCGTACCTCGCGACGGCGCTGTTCGCGCTGCACGTGGTCGAGTCGCGGCGGGTACCGACGATGGCCGTCGACCGGCAGTGGCGCTGCTACGCGTCGCCGGCGTTCGTGGCGCGGACCCCGGTCGAGGAGCTCGCCGGCGTGTGGGTCCACGAGGTCGCGCACCTGCTGCGCGACCACCACGGCCGCGGCGACCGGGTCGCCCGGGAACGCGGCCTGTACGGCGCCGGCGACCGGCTGCGGATGAACATCGCCGCCGACTGCGAGATCAACGACGACGTGTACGGCGACGGCCTCGCCCGCCCCACCGGCGCCGTCGCCGCGGCCGACCTGGGGCTGCGCGACGGCGAGCTGATGGAGGACTACCTGCGGCAGTTCCGGCTCGGACCGCGTACCGGCGGCCTCGCGTGGCTGGACTGCGGCAGCGGCGCCGATGGCCTCGCACGGCCGTGGGACCTCGGCCCGGACGGCGCGCACGGGCTCAGCGGCCACGAGCTGGACGCGGTCCGGTTCCGGGTCGCGCAGGCGATCAGGGCCCGCCCCGGCGACGTGCCGAAGGGCTGGCAGCGCTGGGCGGAGGTGGCGTTCCATCCGCCGCAGCCGTGGCGGGAGCTGCTCGGCGCCGCGGTCCGCGCCGCGGCGGCCGGCGCGGCGGGTGGTGACGACTACACGTACGGGCGGCCCGCGCGGCGCTCCGCGAGCCTGCCCGGCGTGGTGCTGCCGAGCCTGCGCCGCCGCCCGCCGCAGGTCAGCGTCATCATCGACACGTCGGGCTCGGTCAGCGACGCCGAGCTCGGCAGCGCGCTGCTGGAGGTCGCCGCGATCGGCCGGGCCGTCGGCGGCCGCCGCGACCTGGTCCGGGTGCTGTCCTGCGACGCGGCGGCCGGGCTCGCGCACGCGCTGTGCCGGGCCGAGGGGATCCCGCTGATCGGCGGCGGGGGGACGGACCTGCGGGCCGGGTTCGAGCGGGCGCTGCGGACGGCACCCCGCCCGGACGTCGTGGTGGCGCTCACCGACGGGCAGACGCCGTGGCCCGAGGTGCGCCCGCCGTGCCGGACCGTGGTCGGCCTGTTCCCACGGGACCAGGGTTGGGACGAGGACGACCCGGACGCCGAGCCCATCGTGCCGCCGGCGTGGGCCAGGGTGGTGTCCATAGGTTGAATACATTCCACGAAGTGCCAGCTTGATTGACGTCCGTTCGCCCGTGGTCGCATCATTTCCGCATGACAGAGACGGACGCCGATTCATTCCATGATGGAATGTCTGCGCATCAGGGTCTCAAGACCGAGATGGTCGCCGACCGGCTGCGGCGCTGGATCGCCGACAGCGGCCAGCCCGTCGGCGCCAGGCTGCCGACCGAGGCCGAGCTCGCGACCCGCCACGGCGTCGGCCTCAACACCGTCCGCCGCGCCGTGGGCCTGCTGGTCGCGGAGGGCGTCGTCGTGCGGCGGCAGGGGTCCGGCACGTACGTCGCGAGCGTCCCCACCGGATCCCGCCGGACCGTCGGCGTCGTGGTGCCGTCGACGTCGTACTACTACCCGAAGGTCATCGAGGGCATCGAACGGGCGCTGACCGCCGCCCGCGCCGGCGTCATGCTCGCCAGCTCCGAGAACCGCCCCGACCTGGAACGCACCCAGATCCGGCGGATGCTGGGCAGCGGCGTGGAAGGGCTCATCCTCGTGCCCAACCTGCACGTCGCCGACGACCCGCAGGCACACGTCGACGCGCTGCGGCGGCTGCCGGTCCCGTACGTGCTGGTCGAGCGCCGCCCGCCGCGGCCGGACCCCGACGACCCGGTGTCGTTCGTGACCACGCACCACCTCGGCGGCGTACACACCGCGATCCGGCACCTGGTCAGCCTCGGTCACACGCGTGTTGGATTTCTCGGCCGCATCCGCACGGGCAACTCCGCGGTCGTCACCGAGGGCTTCGACCGCGCCGCCGCCGCGCTCGGTGCCGTCGCCGTGCCGGAGGCGCGCGTGCTGCACGAGGAGTGGACGCCCGCGCAGATCGACGCCTACGCCGCGACCTGCCGCGCGGCCGGCGTCACCGCCGTCTTCTGCCACGGCGACCGCGACGCGGCGGCGCTGCTCGCGGCGGCCCGCCGGATCGGGCTGCGGGTGCCGTCGGAGCTGTCGCTCGTCGCGTACGACGACGACGTGGCCGAGCTCGTCGATCCGCCGCTGACCGCGGTCGCCCCGCCCCGGGCCGCCCTCGGCGCGCTCGCGGCGGGCCTGCTGCTGCGGCTCATCGACGACCCCACGACCCCTGCGCACCGTATCGAGCTCCAGCCCCGCCTCACCGTCAGGGGCTCCTGCGGCCCGCTGCGGGCGCGCCGCTCTTCCGTGAAAGCCAACGCATGATGGATTTCCGGCTCGGAATCATCGGCACAGGCCTTGTCGCCGCCCTGCACCTGGAAGCGGCGCGCGCCGTGCCCGGAGTCCGGGTGACAGCGGTCTGCGACATCCACGAGGCGGCCGCGGTACAGGCGGCGGCGGGCACGGGCGCGACGGCCTATACGGACCACCGCCGGATGCTGACCCGCGAACCCCTCGACGGCGTCGTCATCACCGCGCCGCACGCCCTGCACGCCGGCATGACCCTGGACGCGGCCGCCGCCGGCGTGCCCGTCCTCGTCGAGAAGCCCATGGCCACGACCGTCGCCGACTGCACCGCGATGATCGAGGCGTGCGCGGCCGCCGGTGTCGTCCTCGCCGTCGGGCACGTGGTCAGGTTCGACCCCGCCGCGCACCGCGTCGCCCGGCTCCTGCGCTCCGGCGACCTCGGCGAGGTCCTGGCGATCCACCATCACCGCACCGCCCACTACCAGCGCGGCTCGCGCCCCGGCTGGTTCTTCGACCCGGTGCTGGCCGGCGGCGGCATCGTGATGAACGTCGGCATCCACGGCCTCGACCGCATCCAGTGGGCCGGCGACGGCACCGCCGAGTCGGCGACCGCCCGCGTGTGGCACCGCGACGGCCACGCCGTCGAGACCGACGCGATGGGCTCCGTGACGCTGTCCAGCGGCGTCGCGGCCGGCTTCCTGCTCACCAGCGCCGCCGGCCGCTTCCACGACGAGACCACCGTCGTCTGCTCCCGCGGCGCGCTGC
Source organism: Dactylosporangium sp. NPDC049742 (assembly GCF_040674675.1). NCBI lineage: Bacteria > Bacillati > Actinomycetota > Actinomycetes > Micromonosporales > Micromonosporaceae > Dactylosporangium > Dactylosporangium sp. NPDC049742. The sequence goes on from NZ_JBFANF010000003.1 coordinate 337,038, forward strand.
GCTGGTCGTCCACCGACGGCACCTGGGCGAGCCGCGACGGCGCCCCCGAGACCCAGGTCATGGCGCCGGGCGGCGGGACGGGGGAGGCGTTCGCCGCGCAGCTCGCGGACTTCGTCGCCGCCTGCCGCGGCCACCGCCCGCCCGAGGTCGGCGGCGACTACGGCCGTTCGGTCGTGGCCACCGTCCTGGCCGTCTACGCCTCCGCTGCGAGCGGCCGGCCGGCTTCCCTGTGCCGGTCATGACCGCCCGGGTACGCGTGGGCCGCCGCGCCGACCTCGCCGCGGTGTACCGCGTCTGCGCGACCACCGACGCGACCGGTCTCGGCACACCGCCGCGACCGGTCGACGACAAGCTGCCCGGCCACGTGTACGCCGGGCCGTATCTCGCCGCCGATCCGGGCCTGACGTTCGTCGTCGAGGACGACGCGGGCGTCGGCGGCTACGTGTCCGCGACCGCCGACACGGTGCGCTTCAACCAGTGGCTGGACGCGCACTGGTGGCCCCGGCTCCGCCGCCGGTACCCACCTGGCACGTTCGCGCCGGCGGGACCGCACCGGCCGTGGTTCGACACGCACCCCGCGCACCTGCACATCAAGGTGGCGCGGCGGCTGCAGGGGCAGGGCTGCGGCCGGCGGCTCATGGACACGGTGCTCGCGGCGCTCCAAGGGCGTGGCGTCGCGGGCGTGCACCTGGGCGTGGCGGAGGCGAACACCCGAGCGGTCGCCTTCTACACCGCGCTCGGCTTCACCGAGGCGCACCGCCACGCCTGGGGAAGCACCCTCGTCCGCAACCTTTGAGTCAAAGGAGCGACCATGCGAAGAACGGTTCTCGTGGCGTTGCTGCTGATCGCCGCCGCGGCGGTGCCCGCCGTCACCCCCGTCGCCGAGGCGGCGACGACCAGCCTCCGGTACAACACCTTCGAACGCCCCGAGCGGGGCACCGCCTACACGCTGGGCGCGTGGGCCCAGGACGGGTGGACGGCCCCGTGGGAGCAAGGCATGAGCACCCGCACCTGGATCGACGGCTACAACTTCAGCCACACCGGCGGCAAGTCCCTGCGGGTGTTCTACCCGAAGGGCAAGATCGGCCCGGAGGACTCCGGCGCGCAGGCACCGCTGCAGCTGACCCGCGGCCGCGAGTACTACCTGTCCTACTGGGTGCGCTTCAGCAGCGACTTCAGCTGGGGGACCACCGAGTTCGCCGGGAAGGTCGGCCTCGGGCTCGCCGGCGGCGGGTCGTGCTCCGGCGGTCAGGTGTGCGACGGCACCAACGGCTTCAGCTCGCGCATGATCTGGCGCTCAGGTGGGAAGGCCGCGATCTACTACTACCACATGGGCCACGCCGGCCAGTACGGCGACTTCGTCGACCTCACCCGCCCCGACGGCTCGCTCATCTACTACCCGCGCGGCCAATGGGTGAACCTGGTCCAGCGCCTGCGGGTCAACACGGTCACCGCCGGCTCCGCCAACGCCGACGGTGAGATCGACGTCTGGTACAACGGCGTCCAGGCCGCCTCGGTCCGCGGGCTGCGCTTCGTCACCAACGCCGACCAGGTCGACAAGGCGTACTTCTCCTCGTTCGCGGGCGGCGCCACCCCGTCGTTCGCCCCCGCCAACGACTCCTGGATCTGGTACGACGACCTGAAAGTATCCAACACCCGCGGGGATGTCTGCGAGCTGTCCGGCGGCTGCCACACCCGCAGCTTCCAGGCCGAGTCCTACACCTTGATGAACGGCGTGACGACCGCCGCCACCACCGACACCGGCGGCGGCCAGGCGACGGCCTTCGACACCGGCGACTGGATCGCCTTCGGCAACGTGAACGTCCCCAAGGCGGCCCGCTACCTGGTGGAGTACCGGATCGCGACCGCGGCCAGCAACGCCCGGCTGTCGCTGGACATCAACGCCGGCGCCACCCCGCTCGGCGAGGTGACCCTCCCCAACACCGGCGGCACCACCCAGTGGCGCACGGTGTCCCGGGAGGTCGTGGTGCCCGCCGGCACGCACCAGTTCGGCCTGTATGCATCGACCGGTGGATTCAGCCTCAACTGGTGGAAGCTGACGCAGCTGGCGTGAGCCAGGTGGGCCGCGGCGGCCCGTCCACCGCGGCCCACACCGCACAGCATCAGCGCCGGAAGAGGCTCAGCAGCGCGTACAGCGGCCACCGCCATCCGGTGACGGTCCTCCACCAGTCGTCGTACCAGGCTCGCTGCTCCTCGACGGTGACGACGTCGGAGCAATCGGCCGGATCGAGCACGCTGACGAAGCTGGCGGGGATGGAGGGTCGGCGACCGCGCCGGAGGAGGTAGGCGATCTCGCCGCCCGCCATCGACAGGGCCATGCGGGACGGGTAGACGTCCCGTCGGGCACCGTTGCAGCACAGGCGGATGCCGTCGGGCTCGACCTGGAGCCGCAATGCCGCCAGCGCGTGGAACAGGTTCTCCGCGGTGGCCGTCCACTCCCGCCCGTCGGGGGCCAGCAGGGCGAGCACCTCTGCCTCGTCGGTCTCGGCGCGGTCGAGGGCCCACTCCTGGGTGCCGTCCGGGGTCAGCACCCGGATCGGGGTTCGCGTGACGCTCATGGATTCTTCCACGGCCGCACCTTCACACGCTCAGTCCCAGTCGTTGATCTCTTCTGGCATGTCGGGATCCTGGTAGGTGTTGACGCCGGTCGTGATGATCTCCCGCTAGAGCGGCGAGGTGCCACATCTCGACGGTGCTCAGCGATCCCTTCATTCCGTAGACCCATTGGTTGAAGCGTGCGTCTTCGGCCTTCAGATCGTCCGCAGCCGCGACAAGGGACGCCCCAGCCATGGGCGAAGCCGCGATCTCCGCCAACCGCTCCCGTAACGTCATGATCGGTGTATCTCGATCGCTCACAGTATTCACCACAGCTTCCGGGCGTTGTTCACTGAAACACCGGGCTCGGCGGCAATAGTAAGCGCGGACCAGATGTGGCGACCGGCCCCGACAACACGCTCACGGCCGGGCCGGCGACGGGCGGGCCGTTCAGGTGGTCGCGTAGACCCGCAGGGTGACCTCGTCGCTCAGGTGGGTCTCGCCGTTGACGGTCAGGGCCGCCTGCACGACCCACACCGTGGGCGGGGTGGCCTGGCCGTTGTCGGTGACCCTGACCCGCGCGTGGTTGCCGCGGCCGTGAAACGCGACCGGGCCGAGGACCGTCTCGGTCCGAACGGTCCACTGGAGGGCGTCCGCCAGCCGTGCCTCGTCGAAGCCGGCGGGCACGGTCACCTCCAACGGCAGCGTGAACGGCTGGATCGAGTAGCACGACCCGCCGAACGTCTGCCCTGGGCACCCGGGCGCCTTCACCGTCAGCGGCAGCACCTCGCGGAGCCGGTCCGCCGCGGGCACGAGCGGCACGCCACCCGCGGCGGCCACGGAGGCGGCCGGCGATGCCGACGCGGCCGTCGAAGGTTTCGCATGTCCCGATGCGGCAGGTGTACGACCGGCGCTGGGCGAGGCCGGCACCATCACCCCCGGTGCCGCGACGGCGGACGGCGGCGCGGCGGGGGTGGTGGCGTCGCTCGCCGAGGCCTGCCCTCGCGGCGTGCCGCTCCGCAGGCCGAGGACGCCGGCGACGGCGGCACCGGCGAGCAGGACGAGGACGACGGCCAGGAGCACGGGCGGCCGCCGCAGCAACGGCAGCCGGGCCACCGGGACGGCCGGCGTCACGTAGTAGACCGCCGGCGAAGGCTCGCGCTCCGGTGCCGCCGGGGCGTGCGGCGGCAGTTCGACGGTGATGTCGTCCGCGTCGAGCTCCGATGCCGGCGCCGCGACCGGCGCGGCATGGTCGACGCGCGATGCCGAGTCCGGCACGTCAGGTTCCACGGGCCCGGCCGGGTCCGGGACGTCAGGTTCCGCGACGCCGGCCGGGTCCGGGAGCGGGAACCCACTCAGCACGGCGAGGGCGGTGGGCCGGGCCTGATGCGCCGACGTACACGTCACGCACGCGGGAAGGTGCGCGGCCACGGCCTTGCGGACGGCGGGGCGCAGGCGCTTCGTGCTGGCGGCGGCGATGACGGCGGGCAGGTCGGGGCAGCCGGTCGAAGGGTCCGCCGCGGCGGCGGCCGTGAACAGCGCGACCTCCAGCAGGCCGCCAGGCTCCACCAACCGGTCGACCGCCCGCCGGGTGACGTCGACCTTCTTGCCCAGGACCGCGGCGACCCCCGTCAGGTCGACCTGGCGATGGCGGGGACGCCCCGCGTACTCCGGGACCACCAGCGCGAGCAGATTCCAGTGCTGCTCCTCGATCAGGGGCCGCGCCGAATACAGTACGAGAGCGGCGGCGTCACCTGTCGGAGCGGCCGCCGCCGGGCGCTGCCGCAGTCCCTCCCTGACCGCGTCGCGCGCGGCCGCGAAACCCGCCGCGCCGGGCGGCGCCGACTCGGTCGCCGACCGCGCCAGGGGCTCGTCACCGCACGCGAGCACCACGCAGTAGCGGTACACGTCGGCGTGCTGCGGATCCATCGACCGCCTCCTTCGCGTCGGCTCCGCGGGCTCAACGAGCGGCCGCGCCGCAGGTCGCGGCATCGAAACCTTTGCGAAACCCCTTTGGGGCGCGCCGCGCGGAAGCCGATGCTGGCTGTCACCCGATCGGAGGTTGTCCATGCATCGAGCCCGACGCAGGTCGACGCGAATGTTCCTCGCGGTGCTGAGTCTGCTGCTGGCGTACGGCGGTGCGGTGGCGATGCCGGCCGCGGAGGCCGCCGCGGCTCCCGCCGTCTCGCTCCGCTTCCTGATGATCATCAAGCCGGTGTCGCAGGTGCCCGGCCTGACCGCCACGCTGAGCCAGGCGCAGATCGACGCGGCCCGGACCGCGTTCCTCAGCACGTTCCCGCGGATGGTCGAGGACCTCACCGGCGGCACCGTCGACATGAACACGCAGGTCGTCGTGTCGCCCCGGCCGCTCACGTCGATCGGCTACCAGGGGCTGATGGTCGAGCCGGGCAACGTGCCCGACGACGTCGCGCAGTACGTCCACCCGCAGGAATGGGACGGTGTGTTCGTCTACAACGCGTTCCGCCCGCACGCGTACTTCTCCAGCGGCTCGCCCGGCCCGTACAACACCGGCTGGACGAGCATCAACGCCCGCGACGACCTCGGCTACAACCAGGACGCGCTCGCCGGCTGGGTGCACGAGATGCTGCACCAGCTGGGAGAGCAGTTCTACTTCCAGCAGCTGCACGTGCCCGGCGAGGTCGAGGTGCACGCCGGCGAGGCGCACGGCTACAACCAGAACAGCGGCGGCCTGCCGTACTGGCTCGGCTGGTACCGCGACTACCTCAACAGCACGATCCCCGGCAACCTCGGCCTCGGCCTGAAGGCGTGGAGCCGCGGCAACCGGCGCGGTGTCGTCGACACCCCCACCGGCCAGATGATCGTCGGCGCGGGCTCGAGCCGCTGCGTCGACGTCTCCGGCGGCCGCGACGCCGACGGCACGAAGGTCCAGCTGTGGGACTGCCACGGCGGCCCGGAGGTGCGCTGGCGGTGGCAGGGCGGCACCCTGGTCAACAGCAGGACCGGCAAGTGCCTCGACGTGGCCGGCGGGCGCACCACTGCGGGCACCAAGGTGCAGCTGTGGACGTGCCTGAACAACGGCGCCCAGCAGTGGCAGTTCGTCAACGGAAACCTGCGCAACCCGCAGTCCGGCAAGTGCCTCGACGCCGACGCGTGGGGCACCGCGAACGGCACGCAGCTCATCATCTGGGACTGCGGCACCGCGCAGTCGAACCAGACCTGGCGCTTCCAGCAGTAGCGACGGCGACGGCCCGGCCTCCGGGGAAGAGGCCGGGCCGTCATCGGGGGAGGTCAGGCGCCGCCGACGCCGAGCTCGCGCGGGCCGACGCGGAACGGCTGCGTGTTGGTGAGCCGGCTGCGCTCGCGGGACTGCTCGGGGGTCTCGTTCGGGACCCGCTCGAAGAACCCGCGCTGCACGACCGTGCCGTCCGCCGCGACCGTCATCTGCAGGCCGCTGCCCACGTTCTGCACGAAGTCCGGGATGGAACCGGAACGCCTGGCTCGGCGTGCCGTCGCGCGGCCGCAGCTCCAGCGCCGCACCCGCCTGCCGCAAGCCCTTCCGCCGCGGCACCGTCCGATGTGGACCTCACCGGCGGCCCGGCCGTGGCGATCCCGACGCCGAAGCCCGAGCCGATCGGCCTGACCGCCGGCAAGGCGAAGGTCGGCGGCGCCGAGGCCGACGTCGTGCCGTTCAAGGACCGTGTCGTGTACCGCTTCGAGGCCGACGAGAACAAGCCGCCGAAGGTGAACTGCACCGGCAACTGGAGCGTCATCCGCCCCGACGGCAAGCCCGTGGTGAAGAAGTAGGGCGGGGCGGCCAGGGAGACCATCGAGACCTGGCTGCCGGTCCGGCGGCGGCGGCCGCCCGTAGACGATCCCGAGCGAATCGGTGCGGGCTGGTTTGCCGCCCGAGATCCGGGTAGGCGGCTCAAGGGCGCTACTACCCGCGACAGCGTCCGGAGGGTTGCATCATGAAACGAGCACTGCAGGTCACGCTGGCGATCATGGTCGGATACGTGCTCGGCCGGCGGCGCAAACTGCGCATGGCGATGCTGCTCGGTGCCGCCGCGGCGGCTGGGCGTTTCAGCGGCAACCCGACCGAGCTGGTGGCTCGCGGACGGAAGCTCGTCGGCGGCTCCGCGGCACTCGGCCAGCTGTCCGGTCTCGCCCGCCCGCTCGTCGACGCCGGCCGGTCGGCCGCCCGCACCGCCGTGTCGCAGCGCATCGACTCCGTCAGCGACCGGCTCCGGGAACGCAGCGATGCGCTGCGCTCGGCGGGCCAGAAGGGTGCCCGCCGCGACGAGGACCGCGGCCGTGATGAGGACTACGACGCCGAGTTCGAGGACGAGGAGTTCGAGGAGCTGGAGGAGCCCGAGGAGGCACCGCCGCCCCGGCCCGCCGCCCGCCGGTCCCGTCCGCGCCAGGCGCGTGAGGAGTCCACCGAAGACGAGGACACCGAAGAGGAGCCCGAGTCCGAACCCGAGCCGCCGGTCCGCCGCCGGCGTGCCACGGCACGACGATGACCAGCGAAACGCGCGGCGCACCCGGCGGCGGGATCGGTGCCCACCTGTCCCGGCTGCTGGTGCAGGAGCTGCAGAACTTCGCCGGCGCGCTGGGCCGCCGGGCCCTCACGGCCGTGCAGGACCGGGTCGAGGGCAAGATCGGCGACCTCACGGGCCGGCTCAACGAGTACGCCCAGCAGAGCGGCAGCCCGAAGCTGGTGGCCGCGGCGAAAGGCGCCGAGGAACTCGCCGGAGGCGGCTCGCCGGTGAAGGCGGCGGCGAAAGGCGGCCTGGCCGGTGGCTGGGCGAAGATCAAGAAGTTGTTCGGCGGCGGCCGCAGCGCGACCCGCAAGCTCAAGGTCACCAGCATCCTCGAGTGGGCCGACGTCGGCGTGCCGATCCGGATCGCCTACAACCAGTGGACGTCGTTCGAGGAGTTCCCGAAGTTCACGAAGAAGGTCGAGAAGGTCGAACGGCAGGACGACGACAAGTTGCTCTGGCGGGCGCAGATCTTCCTGTCGCACCGCGACTGGGAGTCCAACATCGTGCTGCAGGAGCCCGACGAGCGCATCGTCTGGCGGTCCAAGGGCGCCAAGGGATACGTCAACGGCGCCGTGTCGTTCCACGCCGTCACGCCGACCCTGACCCGGATCGTGCTCGTCCTCGAGTACTACCCGAAGGGGCTCTTCGAGCGCACCGGCAACCTGTGGCGCGCGCAGGGACGGCGGGCCCGGCTGGAGTTCAAGCACTTCGTGCGGCACACGATGACGCAGACGATCCTGAACCCCGACGAGATCGAGGGCTGGCGCGGCGTCATCCGCGACGGCGAGGTGGTCCTGGACCACGAGACCGCCATGCGGCAGGAGCGCGAACGCGAGGAGCAGGAGCAGCAAGAGGAGCCGGAAGACTCCGGCGAGCAGGGCGAGCGCGCCGCGGACGAGACCGAAGAGGCCGAGACCGAAGAGGGCGAGCCCGAAGAAGAGGGCGAAACCGAGCCCGAAGAAGAGGGCGAGACCGAAGAGGGCGACGAGACCGAGGCCAAGGCGGAAGAACGCGGCGAGGACGAGGGCGACGAGGAGGCGGCGCCGCAGGCGCGCCCCCGGCGTCGCGCCGTGCCGCGCCGGACCGGCGCCGAGGCCCGCGACCGCCGCGGCCCCGAACCCGGCGACCGCCGCAAGCGCAACACCGCGAGGGGGTGAGCGAGCATGTCGGTCGTGCAGGCCGGTGGCGGGGGCGGGCAGTCCTCGTCGCTCGCCGACGTGATTGACACCATTCTCGACAAAGGGCTGGTGATCGACGCGCACGTCAGCGTCGCGGTGGTCGGCATCGAGATCCTGACCATCAACGCGCGTGTCGTCGTCGCCAGCGTCGACACATATCTCCGGTTCGCGGAGGCGGCCAACCGGCTGGACCTGAAGTCGCAGGAAGGCAGCGGCCTGTCCGACATGGTCGGCGGCGCCAAGGGCGCGATCGCCGGGCACGCCGGGAAGCGCGCGATCGAAGGCGCCGGCGAGAAGATCCTGTCCAAGGCGGGCGACATGCTGGAGCAGATCTCCGGCCCGGGCGCCGACGACCGCGACCGGCAGCGGCGACGCAGAGGAGGCTGACGTGGCCACCGACACCACCGCACCGCGGGTCGGCATGATGCTCTACGGCGTGGTGCCGTCGGACGTCGAGCCGACCGGCAGCGCCCAGGGCGTGGGCAACCCGCCGGCCGACGTCACCACGGTGACCGAGGACGACCTGGCCGCGCTGGTGAGCGACGTCCCGCTCGACCGCCCGCTCGGCCGGCCCGACGACCTGACCGCCTACCAGCGGCTGCTGGACGGCACCGCGGCCGTGGCGCCGGTGCTCCCGGTCCGCTTCGGCACGGTGCTGCGCGACGCGGAGGCGATACGGCAGCTGCTGGCCGACCAGCACGACATGATCGCCCCGCTGCTGGACCGGCTCGAGGGCCGCGTGGAGTACGTCGTGCGCGGCCGGTACATCGAGAACGCCGTGCTCGCCGAGATCCTCGACACCGACGCCGACGCGCGCCAGCTGCGCGAGTACATCCAGGAACGGCCGGAACAGGAGACCACGCAGCAGCGCATGGCCCTGGGCGAGCGCATCAACGGCGCGATCGAGGCGATGCGGCAGGCCGACACCCAGACCGCCGTCGACCGGATCGGCAAGGTCGTGGAGGACCTCGTCGTGGCGGAGCCGACCCACGACCTGGACGCCGTGCACCTGCCCGTGCTGGTCGAGCAGGCACACCGCGCCGAGTTCGACGCGGTGCTCGCCGAGCTCGCCGACGGGTGGAACGGGCGGGTCGAGATGCGCAGCCTCGGCCCGTCGGCACCCTACGACTTCGTCAACCGGCTGGCCCTGACCCGGGACGACTGAGCCATGGGCCTGCTCCTGACGATCCTCACGCTGCCGTTGGCGCCCGTACGAGCCGTCACCGCCATCGCGGAGCTGCTGCTGGAGCAGGCGGAGCAGGAGCTGTACAGCCCGCAGGGCCTGCGCCGGCAGCTGGAGGCACTGGACGAGGCGGTGGCCCGCGGCGAGCTGAGCGAGGACGAGCGGCGCGCCGCCGAGCAGGAGATCCTCGACCGGGTCACGTCCCGGTCGACCGGCTGAACGACCGGAAGGCAGAAGCATGACACCCTCCAGCACCGAACCGCGTGAACGGCGGGCGAAGGCCCGTCCCGACCCGCTCTCGGCCGCCTCCATCGCCCGTCTCGCGGTCGACGAGGTCGGCCAGCTGACCGGCAAGGAGACGCTGGGCGTCGTGTCCGTCGAACCGGCCGACGACCGCGGCTGGGTCATCGGCGTCGAGGTCGTCGAGGAGCGTCGCATCCCGTCATCGGCCGACATGCTCGGGCTGTACCTCGTCGAGCTCGACGATGACGGCGAACTGCTGGCGTGTCACCGGGATCGCCGGTACCTGCGCGGCAGCACCGACGCGAAGGTGGGCTGACATGGTGGCCTCACCTGGGCTTGGCCCCGCCCCCGCGCTCGGCACCGGGCATCAGCCGACGAACCTCGCCGACATCCTCGAGCGGGTCCTGGACCGGGGTCTGGTGATCGCCGGCGACATCCAGGTCAACCTGCTCGACATCGAGCTGCTCACCCTCAAGCTGCGGCTGGTCATCGCCTCCGTCGACACGGCCCGCCAGCTCGGCATCGACTGGTGGGAGACCGACCCGTGGCTGTCCTCGTCCAGCCGCAGGGCGGTCGAGCGCGGCGAAGCGCGCCGCGAAGCGCTCGAGCGCGATGACGCAGGGCACGACGACTACGGGCGGTCTGCCCAGCCGGCGGTCGAGCCGGGCGGTGACCGCCGGGCGGGCCGGCCCGCGGTGGAGCCGGCGCACCAGGCGGTCGAGGACGACCGGTATCCGGCGGACGCGGAGCCTCGTCCCCGCATCCGCCGGCGCGGCGACGAGCGATGAGCGGTGAGCGAGGTGAAGCTGCTGTGGCGGTGAGCGAGGGAGGGCTGCTGTGGCTGTACGCCGTCGCCCGCGACAGCGTGCCCGTCGAGGTCGCCGGCATCGGTGACGCGCCGGTCCGCGCGGTCCACGCCGCGGGACTCTGCGCCTTCGTCAGCACCGCACCGGCCGGGCTGTCCGACGCCGGCGCCCTGCAGGCGCGCCTGGAAGACGCGGAGTGGGTGGCGCGGACCGCGGTCGAGCACCACCGGGTCGTGGCGGCCCTCGCCTCGGCCGCCCCGGTCGTGCCCGCGGGGCTCGCCACGGTGTGCCGCGACGAGGCCCGCATCACCGCGACCCTCGTCCGGCACGCCGCCGGGCTCGCCGGTGCGCTGGACGGAGTGGACGGGCGGACCGAGTGGGGCGTCAAGGGGTACGTGCGCGGCGGCCCGGCGCCCGTGCCCGAGACGAAGGCGGGCGGGGCGGGCACCGCGTACCTGGAGCGCCGCCGCGCCGAACTGTCGGCCCGCGACCGGCGCCACGACGAGGCGGCCCGCGACGCGGACGCGGCCCACGCCGAGCTGGCCCGCCGGGCGGACGGGGCGCACCGGCACGCGCCGCAGGACCGGCGGCTGACCGGCGAACCGGAGGCGATGGTGCTCAACGGCGCATACCTGGTGCCCGACGAGCGGGCCGAGGCGTTCGCGGCGGCCGTCGACGCCCTCGCCGCCCGGTACCCCACGATCACGCTGCGGCTCACGGGGCCGTGGCCGCCGTACTCGTTCGTTCCCGCGCTCGGCGCGGAACCGTCGGACCCGGACCGCGTGCCGGGTGACGCCCCCGTGCCCGCCGGCGGACCCGCGTGAGCGACGCCGTCCACTCGCGCGAGGTCGCCCTCGTCGACCTGCTCGACCGGGTGCTGACCACCGGGGTCGTCGTCGCCGGGGACGTCACGATCGCCATCGCCGACGTCGACCTGGTCCGCGTGTCGCTGCGCGCCCTGGTCTCGTCGGTCTCGACCGCGTCCGGCGGCACGGTTGGCGGCACGGTCGGCGGCCTGGTCGGCGGCACGGTCCCGGAAAGGAGCGTGACGCGGTGAACGACCTTCCCCGGGACGGGCGGATCGACCTCGACCGCGACTCCGTCGAACGCGGCTTCGCCTCGCTCGTGCTCACCGTCGTGGAGCTGCTGCGCCAGCTCGTCGAACGGCAGGCGCTGCGCCGGGTCGACGTCGGCGACCTCTCCGCGGAGCAGGTGGAGCGGATCGGTCTCACGCTCATGGCGCTCGAGGAGCGCATGGCCGAGCTCCGCGAGCACTTCGGCCTGCGCCCCGAGGACCTCAACATCGACCTCGGCCCGCTCGGCCCGCTGCTGCCCCGCGACTGACGGCGCGCCCGCTAGGCCGCGCTTCCGGCCAGGAGTGACTCCAGCAGGGCGGTGATGCGCGCGGTCAGCGCCTCGGGTGTGGTGCCGAGCTGCACGCACCGCCCCTCCAGGGGGCCGTCCAGCCACAGCGTCACGATGCCGATCGCGAGCGCCCAGGCGGTGGCCACGAGCGGCTCCGGGTCGCCGGCCGGGGCCGAGCCCTCGCGCTGGCAGTCCTGCACGGTCTCGGTGAGCAGCTGGATCGCCGCCTCGCCGGCGTGGGCGGCCTCAGGCACCTGCGGCGAGGTGGACAGCTCGCTGCGCAGCATCAGGTGCAGGTGGCCGGGGTGCTCGCGGGCGAAGGCGACATACGCCTCCAGGATCGCGCCGAGCCCGCGCACCGCGGTGGGCGCCGCCTCGCGGGCCGCCCGCAGGCGCTCCAGCAGCAGCTGATGGCCCTGCACCGCGATCGCGGCGAAGAGCGCTGAGCGGTCGGGGAAGTGGTGATACGGCGCGCCCGGGCTCACCCCGGCGTCGCGGGCCACCCGGCGCAGGCTCACCGCGCCGATGCCCTCCGCCTCGATGAGCGCCACGCAGGCGGCGAGCAGCGCGTCGCGAAGGCCGCCGTGGTGGTAGCTGGCTCGGGTCTGCGGCATCGGCACCCTCCGACTGTAGGCGGTTGACGCCGGCCACCGAAGCCGACTATACAGTGCTTAGATTCTAAACGGCGCTTAGATCGGGGTTCGTCGTGTCGAAGGGAACGGTGCTCGTCACCGGCGCCACCGGCTTCATCGCCGGGCACTGCATCGAGGAGCTGCTCACCCACGGGTACGCCGTGCGGGGGACGGTCCGCGACCCGGCCACCGCCGACGTCGCCCACCTGCGGGAGATCGCCGACCGGACCGGTGGTGCGTTCGAGGTCGTCCGGGCGAGCCTCGACACCGACGCCGGGTGGGCCGAGGCGGTCGCCGGCTGCACGGCCGTCTGGCACGTCGCCTCGCCCAACCCGCCATCGGCGCCGCGGACCGAGGACGAGGTCGTCCGGCCCGCCGTCGACGGCACCGTGCGGGTGCTGCGCGCCGCCGCCGCGTCGGGCACGGTCCGGCGGGTCGTGCTCACCTCGTCCATCGACGCGATCCGCCACGGCCACGGCACCGCCGGCCAGGTGTTCACCGAGGAGGACTGGCCCGACGTCGCCGGCGCGGGCGCCTACCCGAAGAGCAAGGTGCTCGCCGAACGGGCCGCCTGGGCGATCGCCCGCGAGCACGGTCTGGACCTCGTCGCCGTCAACCCGGGGCTGGTCCTCGGCCCGCTGCAACGGCCGATGCGCACCACGTCCGCCGAGGTGATCCGGCTGCTGCTCAGCCGCGGGATGCCCGCCGTGCCGCGGCTGGGCTTCGCCGTCGTCGACGTCCGCGACGTGGCTCGGGCGCACCGGCTGGCCATGGAGACGCCCGCGGCCGCCGGCAACCGCTACATCGTCGCCGGCGAGCACCGCTGGATGGAGGAGATCGCGGCGGTGCTCGCCGCCGAGTTCGGCCCGCAGGGCTACCGCGTGCCGACCGCCCGCATGCCGCGCTGGCTCATGTGGACGGTCGCCCGCTTCGACCGCACAATCCGTCTGGCGTTGGGTTACGTCGGCGTGCCGGCCCTCGTCAGCGCGGACAAGGCCGCCCGCGAGCTCGGCTGGACGTCGCGCCCCGCGAAGGAATCCATCGTCGAGATGGCCGACAGCCTGGTCCGGCACGGCATCGTGCGGCCGGGCCACGGGTAGCGGCCCGGCCGGGTCGACGCGGTCAGTTGACGAGCAGGAAGTTGTCCACGGAGGAGGCCGACACCCAGCGGCGCCCGTACGCCTCCGGGTTGTTGAAGTTGTACTCCTCCAGGAACACCATCCCACCGTCCACACCGGACACCCAGGCGACGTGCCCGTACTGGCCGCCGTTCCACTGCGCGATCGCGCCCGGCGCCGCGGTGTGGCTGATCGCGCCGCCGTACTTCGCGGTGGCCTCGTCCCAGTTCTTGGCGTTGTAGTAGTTGATGCCGTTGAAGTTCGGCGGCTTGCGGGAGTAGTACTTGTCGACCCGTGAGGCCACGAACGACGTGCACTGCTTCTTCACGAACTCGTACGGGTCCAGGTACGGGAACCAGTAGTCGGCCCACGGGTAGTCGTCGACCGGCCCGAACGCGATCACGGAGCCGCTGCGGCCGCCGTACCTGCCGAACCGGTCCGCCACGACGCGGTACTCGTAGCAGCCGGTCGTGTAGCTCACCGTCGACGTCGTGCCGGTGATCATCATCTTGATGGTCTGCCAACCGCCGCCACGGCACGCCCGGGCCTCGATGGAGTACCCGGTCGCGTCCGCGGCCGCGCTCCAGGCGACCGTCACCGTCGACACCGAGGTGCTGGTCGACGTCGGGTACGCCCGCACGCCGCCGGGCGTGCCCGGCGTGATGATGGTGAGCGTCGCCGAGGACACGGTGGAGTTGCCGCTGAGCCCGGCGAGGTTCTCCGCCCGCAGCATGAACTCGTAGGTGCGGCCCGGCGTCAGCAGGCTCATCGTGAACGTGCAACAGGTGGTGACCGGGTACGCGGCACGGGTCCACGCCGAGGTCCCCGCGTAGCGGTAGTAGATCCAGTAGTACACATTGGACGGACTCGACGCGGTCCACGTCAGGCGCACCGCCGTGTCGCCCTGCGCCGCCGCGCTCAGGCTGCCCGGCGCGGTCGGCAGCGGCGGCATCGGCCGGGCACCCGCGGCCACCGACGGCGCCGAGTCGCCGGCGAGGTTCGTGGCCCGCAGCCGGAACTCGTAGTACGTGCCGTTCGTCAAGTACGTCACCGTGAACGTGCAGCACGTCGACAGCGGGTACTCCAGGCGCTGCCAGACGCCCCCGGCGGGGCGGTACTCGACCCAGTAGTAGACGTTCGGGGTGCTCGACGCCGTCCAGCGCAGCGTGATCCGCCCGTCGCCGACCGCCGCGGTCAGCCCGGTCGGCGCGGCGGGCAGCGGCGGCAGCGGCCGGGCACTGGCCACATTGGACGCCGGGCTGTCGCCGGAGACGTTGTTGGCCCGGACCCGGAACTCGTACGTGGTGCCGTTGGCGAGCAGCCCGACGGTGTACGCGCAGCACGTCGTCACCGGGTACTGCAGGCGCTGCCAGGTGCCGCCGGCGGGGCGGTACTCGACCCAGTAGTAGACGTTCGCGGTGCCCGAGGCCGTCCAGCGCAGCGTCACCTGCCCGTCCCCGGCGGTCGCGCTCAGCCCGCTCGGGGCCTTCGGCAGCCCGCCGGTCGACGTGGCCCGCGCGGTCGCGGACGCCGGACCCTCGCCGCCCTGGTTCTCGCCGGTGACCTTGAACTCGTAGACGTGCCCGTTGACCAGCGGGCCCCACGACGCCGACGTCTTGTCGGTCGGCAGACCCGACTTCGCGAACGCGGCGCCGGCGGTCACGTCCCGGTAGTACACCCAGTAGTACAGGCTCGGCGCGGGCGCGTCCCAGTCGAGGTCGATCGTGCCGTCGCCGGCCGCGACCGCCTTCAACCCGGTCGGTGCGGGCGGCGGCGAGAACCGTGCGGTGGCGCGGGCCGTCGCCGACACCGGGCCCTCGCCGGCGGAGTTCGCGGCGGTCACCGTGAACTCGTAGACGTGGTTGTGGGTGAGGTACCCGGCCGTGAACGACAGCCCGGTCGTCGGCAGCGACAGGCGGGTCATCGCGCCGCCGGCGGTCACGTCCCGCATCGCGATCCAGTAGTACAGGTCGGGCCCGGCCGACGCCCACGACAGGCCGATCTGGCCGTCGCTGCGGGTCGTCGCGGTCACCCCGGTCACCTGCGGCGGCAGCGGCAGGTTCGGCGTGGCCCGCACCAGGTTCGTCGGCCCAGACTCGCCGCCGGCCGCCACCGAGGTCACCTTGAACTCGTACTGGTGCCCGTTGACCAGATACCCGGCGGTCATCGTGCAGCACGTCGAGATCGGGATCGGCAGCTGCTGGAACGTCGCCTCACCGGCGGTCACGTCGCGCTGGTACACCCAGTACCACACGTCCGGCGTGGGGCTGGTGTCCCAGGTGAGCTGCACCTGCCCGTTGCCCGCGACCGCGCGCAGGTTCGCGGGTGCGGCCGGTGCCGGGTAGACGGCGGTCGCCTGGGCCAGGTTCGACGGCGGCGAGTCACCGCCGAGGTTGTTCGCGACGATCTTGAACTCGTAGCGGTGGTTGTGCGCGAGGTACCCCGCGGTCAGGGTGAGCGCGGTCGTCGGCAGCGGCAGCTTCGTGAAGTCGGCCTCGCCGTTGGTCACGTCCCGCTGGTACACCCAGAAGTAGACGTTGCTCGCGGTGCTGGTCCAGTCGAGCTTGATGGTGCCGTCGCCCTGCGCCACGGCGGTCAGGTTCGCCGGCGCGGACGGCACGGTGTAGTGCACGGTCGCCTTGGCCGACGTGGAGTACGGGGACTTCCCGCCGCCGTGCGAGGCGGTGACCACGAACTCGTACTGGTGGTCGTTGGTCAGCCAGGCGATGGTCGCCGTCGTGTCGGCCGGGGTCGGGTCGCTCACCTCGACGTACTCGGTCTCACCGGCGGTCAGGTCGCGGCGGGACACGTCGTAGCGCCACGCGTTCGGCACCGCCGACCACGCCAGGTTCACGGAGCCGTCGCTCTGCGGGACGGCGGTGAGCCCGGCCGGCGCGACCGGTGGCGCGATCGTCATCAGCACGCTGCGCACCGGCGACGCCGGCCCCTCGCCGTTGGCGTTGCGGGCGGCCACCTTGAACTCGTACGTGTGTGCGGTCTTGAACCCGCCGAGCGTCGCGCTCGCGGTGGTGGGCTGGCCGACCCGCGCGAAGTGCGTCTGCCCGGCGGTGACGTCCCGCTGATACACCACATAGGACGGACTGCTGCCGGGCCACGACAGCTCGACCGTGCCGGCGCTGGACGCGGTCGCCGTCAGCGACGCCGGCGCGGCCGGGACCGTCGCCGGGTCGGGCACCGGCCGCGGCCACGCGATGTCGGCGAAGCGCGGGCGGTAGATGCGGGCGTCGTCGTAGAGGTCCCCGTCGTTGAGGGAGTTCACGTTGTACGACACCAGCAGCTTCCCGGACGGCGCCAGCTCCGGGTGCACGTGGGCGTCGTAGACGATGACCCCCGACTGGTTCGCCGGCTCCGGCGCGGTCAGCAGGTCGACCGGGCCGCTGAACGGGCCCCACGGGTTGCTCGCCGTGTAGGCGACGACCTGGGCGTTGAACACCACGTTGCTCTCGACCGTGACGAGGACCCACTGGCCGCCGAGCTTCTGCACGCCGTACGCGGTGCCGACGCCGGACAGCGGCAGCCGTGCGGAGCTCGCCGCGCTCGCCGACCAGCTGGTGCCGTTCCAGAACTCCCACGGCCCGCTCAGGCCGCCGGCCGGGACCCGGGCGAGGCGGGCGAAGCGCATCGCGTCGGCGGGCACGTAGTCAGAGCCGTAGATGTACGTGAAGCCGCCGTCGGTCACCAGCTGCGCGCCCCAGGTGACGGTGCTGCCGACCGCCGGGGTCAGGTCGGTGACCCCGGTCAGCGCGAGCGACGGCAGGGCGAACGTCGCCAGCACCGTGCCGCTGAGCGCCACGTCGAGGCTGCCCGTGCCGGTGCGGCGGTAGCGGTTGTAGACCACCCGCAGGTTCGATCCTTCGACCTCGCCGTCGCCGACCCAGTAGAACTGCCCGTCGGCCGTCTGCGGCAGCAGCGCCTGCGGCGCGCTCGCGGTTCCGCCGGTCAGGGTCGTGGTCAGCGCGGAGCCGTCCTGCACCACCATCGAGTTGTTGATGAACGGCGAGCTGCGCGGCCGGCTGTGGTCGGCGTTGACGGTGCCGAGCAGCGTGTCGGAGAACAGCCACACGATCCGGCCGTCGGGCAGCAGCACCGACGTCGTGCTGTCCGCCCCGCTCCACCTCCCGCTGGTGTCGCCGTAGGTGTTGAACGCGGTGGTCAGCTGGGTGCCCGTCATGCCGCCGGCGGGCGGTGCGGCGAACGCGGGGGTGCGGTCGGGCAGCACGTAGAGCAGCGCTGCGACCAGCAGCAGAACAGTCAGGCGGGCGCGCATGGTGCATGTATAGCGTTACATGGATGAATGGGTTACCCCGTGGTAACAAAGCGGGGCAAACCGGCGCGGTCAGCGCTCCAGCGTCTGGAGCACGCGCTCGGCCGCCTGCCGCGTCTCGTCGTCGAACAGGACGAGCCGGAGCAGCTCGACACCGGCCGGCGCCGTGCGCATGCCCGCGAGGGCCTGCACGACGGCGTCCTCCTTCGGCCACCGGTACACGCCGGACGAGATCAACGGGAAGGCCACCGACGCCGCGCCCAGCCCGCCGGCGACCTCCAGCGAGCGCTCGTAGCAGCCCCGCAGCAGCGCCGACCGGTCCTCGATCGCGCTCCACACCGGCCCGACCGTGTGGATCACCCACCGGGCGGGGAGGCGCCCGGCGGTCGTCGCGACGGCCTGCCCGACCGGCAGCCCGCGCCCATACCGGCTGGCGCGCAGCGCGCGGCACTCCTCAAGGATCGCGGGCCCGCCCTTGCGATGGATCGCGCCGTCCACCCCGCCGCCGCCCAGCAGCGACGTGTTCGCCGCGTTGACGATGGCGTCCACCTGCTCGGCGGTGATGTCACCCGTGACCAGCTCGATCCGCATACCGCCGATTGTCCACTAGGGTCGGTGGATGGACTGCTACTCGTGCCGCCAGGACGGACAGGCCGCCGCGCCGCAGCGCGAGCGCATCGCCGCCGACGAGCACTGGCGGGCCGCCCACTGCTTCGACACGAGCCTGCCGGGCTGGCTGGTGCTGGTGCCCCGCCGGCACGTGACGACGGTCGCCGACCTGACCGACGCGGAGGCGGCGGGGCTCGGGCTCTGGCAGGTCCGGCTGTCGCGGGCGCTGACGGCGGTGACCGGCTGCGTGAAGACCTACGTGGTGCAGTTCGCCGAGAAGGAGGGCTTCGCCCACGTGCACTTCCACATCGTGCCGCGGATGCCCGACCAGCCCGCCGACCGCCGCGGCCCGAGCGTCTTCGGCTACCTTGGCGTGCCCGAGGGGGAGCGGGTCAGCGAGCGGCGGCAGGACGAGCTCGCGTCGGCGCTGCGCGCCCACCTCGAAACCTAGCCGATCCGCTCGAGCTCGTTGGTGTAGTCGCCGTCGGGGCCGTACTGGATGAGCTTCGTCGCCTCGCACACGTACCGCTCGGGCTTCACGGCGAGCGTGCCCTTGCCGGTGTTGTTGCGCCTGCCGTTGCGGTCGATGACCCAGCTGATCTCGCCCGACAGTCCACTGAGGACGACCGCGCCGTCGAGGATGCGGTAGTTGCCGGTGACCACGCCGCGGAACGTCTCGGTCCAGCTCGCCCCGTCGAACGTGGCCTTGTAAGGCTGCGAGGCGTTGGCGTCGTAGGACATCCGCCCGGTGCCGTCGAACTCCTGCACGATGCCGGCGCCCCCGCTGAACTGCTGCCGCTTCGAGCCGTTGTTGACGTGGATCTCGCTGCTCGTCTGCCGCCACCGCCCGACCAGGCACGGGTCCAGCCCGGCCGCCACGCTCACGGTCGGCGACGGCGACGGCGACACCGACGGAGACGGGGACGCCGAGGGCGTGGGCAGGACCACCGGCAGCGCGGCGGCCCGCACCCCGTCCGGCCGCCGCGACCACGCATAGGCACCGCCACCACCGGCGAGCAGGAGCAGCACCGCGGCGCCACCGGCCAGCAGCAGCCGCCCTTTGTTGGGTTTTCGCTGATGTACCGGCGCTGCCGGCTGGACACCCGTTGCCCCCGCGACGCCGGAAGTCTGGATCGCGGCCTGCTCCGCCCACCCAGCAGCCGCTCCGGCCGCCGCGCCGCCGGTGCCACGTTCGACCGGTACGGGCGCTGGCGGCGTGACGGGTACGGGTGCTGGCGGCGTGACGGGTACGGGCGCTGGCGTGGCCGGTTGGTCGAAGCCGCGCAGGCTTCCCTCCGCCACCGCCAGCTCCGGCTGGTCCACCACCACCGGCGCGATCCCCAGCGCCTGCTCGAGGGCTGCCGCCACGGCCGGCATCCGGCTCGACCCGCCCGCCAGGAACACCGCCGCCAGCGCCGAGATCGGCTGCCCCGCGACGGCGAGCACCTCCACGCTCGTGCCGACGGTCCGCCGCAGCACCGGCGCCGCCAGCCGCCCGAGGGTGTCCCGGTCCAGCGGCACCTCCACGTTGAACAACGGCAGGTGCACCAGCGTCGACGGCAGCCGCGACAGCATCTCCTTCGCCATCCGCACGTTGTCCCACACCTGCTGCGTCACCCGCCGGTCGAGGGCGTCCTTGGGGTTGGTGAGGCGCGGCCAGTACCCCTGCGGATCCGGCACGACGTCCCGCAGGTGCGCGAAGACCGCCGCGTCGACGTCGAGGCCGCCGGTGTCGTCCAGGCCGAGCGTCGCGAGCAGCTCGAACCCGCCCTCCGTGCGCCGCACCACCGACGCGTCGAACGTGCCGGCGCCGAAGTCGTACACGAGCGCCGTGCCGCCCACGGGCACCCGGTGCCCAGCCACGTCGGCGAAGTAGTGCGCCGCCGCGACGGGCTCCGCCACCAGCCGCGCTCCCGCCGGCGCCGCGTCGAGCAGCACCTGCCGCCGCCGCTCACCCCACGCCGCGGGGCACGTGACCACGACGTCGGTCAGCGGCCCGCCCGACATCCCCGCCGCCTCCGCGACCGCCCGGTCCAGCACCGCCTCGAACAGCCGCGTGACGGGCACCTCCGCGTCGCCGAGCAGCACCGCCGCCTCGTCGACGCGGCGCTTCGGGTTGGGCTCCAGCCTGCCGGGGCTCGCCATCCCCAGGTGCAGCGCGTCCCGCCCCACGACCAGCCCGCCGGCCTCGTCCAGGCACACCGCCGACGGCATCAGCGGCGATCCGTCGAAGAGCAGCGGCCGCGGCTCCCGGCCGTCTACCGCCAGCACCGCCACCGTCGTCGACGTCCCGAAGTCGATCCCCAACCGCGTCACGCCCCACACGGTACTGATCGGCGTCACCGTCTCGGCAACGCCCGTGATCCCGTGCGGTTCTGGACAACCGTTCGGGATCACGGAAACCCGGCAACCCGCCCGCTTCGGCGTGGCGCCACGCCGGACGGTCGCGCGGGCCGGTCCGGGCGGGGCATGCTGGAGCGCATGACGGAGCCGGACGCCCCCAGTACCGCACGAATGATCGACTACTGGCTCGGCGGCAGCGACCATCTGCCGGTCGACGTCGCCGCCGCGCAGGCGTTCGAGTCGGCGTACGGCCCGTGCGCCGACATCTTCCGCTCGCTGCGCGCGTTCTCCGGCCGGACGGTGCGCCACCTCGCCGCCGAAGGCATCGACCGCTTCCTCGTCTTCGGCGCCGGCATCCCCACCCGTGGCAACGTCCACGAGAACGCCCCCGGCGCCCGCGTCCTCTACACCGACATCGACCCGCACATCGTCGCCGCCGGCGGCAAGCTCGTCGCCGATCTCCCGGACGTCGGCTACACGCTCGGCGACGCCACGGACCTCGGCGGCATCGACCCCGACGCCAGCGCCCGGGTGCTCGACGGCAGCCCGGTCGCCCTGGTGTTCCTGGGCCTGGCCGCGTTCCTCGACGACGCGACCCTGGCCCGCGCCCTGGACGCGATGCACGACGCGGTCCCGGACGGCAGCCGCCTGGCGTTCGACTTCGACAGCACCGAGCTCGAGTCGTTCCCGCAGGCCCTGGCGATGATGGGCCCCGGCTTCCACATGCGCGCCCCCGACCGCTTCGCCGACCTGCTGGGCCCCTGGAGCACCACCTCCGACGGCATCGTGCCCGTCGCCCTGTGGCGCCCCGACGGCGACCCCGAACAGGTCCCCGACGCCTTCTGGGGCGGCCTAGCCACCAAGCCCTGACACCGCCTCGTCCGGGCCCTCGGCACGCCCCTCGATCCCGGCGGCGACCTCGCACCAAGCCCTGACGCCGCCATGACGCCTTCTGGGGCGGCCTCGCCACCAAGCTGTGACACCGCCTCGTCCGGGCCTCGGTGCGGCCCTCGATCCCGGCGGCGGCCACGCACCAAGCCCTGACGCCGCCATGACGTCCGGCGCCCGGAGGTCGGAGGCCCGGCGTCCCGCGTCCGTGTCCCCGCACCCGCGCCCGCACCTGTCCCCGCACCCGCGCCCGTCCGTGCGCCCGCGCCCGCGCCCGCACCTGTCCCCGCACCCGCGCCCGTCCGTGCACCCATCTCCGCACCCGCGCCCGTCCCCGCGCCCGCGCCCGCACCTGTCCCCGCGCCCGCGCCCGCACCTGTCCCCGCGCCCGCACCTGTCCCCGCACCCGCACCTGTCCCCGCACCCGCGCCCGTCTCCGCACCCGCGCCCGCACCTGTCCCCGCACCCGT